>NZ_JBFTQL010000003.1:166335-296659 GCF_056398985.1 Microbacterium sp. 01T413_2 | reverse complement strand
CCCCTGAGCACGACCTATTGCTCGTGCTCAGGGGGACGACTCGGATCTTGTGGCTCTCAGTCGGTTGTCAGCAGCACCTTGGTCGCGCGGCGCTCGTCCATCGCGCGGTAGCCCTCGGCCGCGTCTTCGATCGACAGCGTCAGATCGAAGACCGCGCCGGGGTCGATGCGCCGCTGGAAGATCAGATCGACGAGCTCCGGCAGGAAGCGGCGCACCGGCGCCGGCCCGCCGTGCAGGTGCACGCTGGAGAAGAAGACCTCTGCACCGTCCAGGGCGACGTCGTGGGACACGCCCACGAACCCGATGTGCCCGCCGGGGCGCGTGGCGCGGATCGCCTGCTCCATCGACTCTTGGGTGCCGACGGCCTCGATCGTGGAGTGCGCGCCGAGGCCGTTCGTGAGCTCCTTGATCCGGGCGACACCCTCGTCGCCGCGCTCTTCGACGATGTCCGTCGCGCCGAAGCTGCGGGCGAGCGCCTGCCGATCTGCGTGGCGGGACATCGCGATGATCCGTTCCGCGCCGAGCTGCTTCGCGGCGAGCACGCCGAGAAGCCCGACCGCGCCGTCGCCGACCACGGCGACGGTCCTGCCCGGGCCCGCCTCGGCAGCGACCGCGGCGAACCAGCCCGTGCCGAGCACGTCCGAGGCGGCGAGCAGCGACGGGATGAGGTCGGCGGAGGGCTCCCCTGGCGTCACGACCAGCGTGCCGTCGGCGAGCGGGATGCGGGCGTACTGCGCCTGGGTGCCGACCGAGCCCATCATCACCTGGTGCACGCAGCGGGACTGGTAGCCGGCCGCGCAGATCTCGCAGGTGTTGTCGCTGGCGACGAAGGATCCGACGACGTAGTCACCCGGACGGATCCGGGTCACCGCGTCGCCGACGCTCTCGACGACCCCGATGTACTCGTGGCCCATCCGCTGACCGCCGGCGCGGATCGGCTCGGCGCCGCGGTAGGGCCAGAGGTCGGATCCGCAGATGCAGGTCGCGGTGACGCGGATGATCGCGTCGGTCGGCTCGAGGATGACGGGCATCTCGAGCTCTTCGGTCCGGACATCGCCCGGGGCGTGCATGACGACTCCACGCATGATGTTCTCCTTCAGATGGTGGTGGTGACCGCGGAGACACCGGTCGTGTCGTCGCGACGGGGACGGAGGGATGCGGCGAGCGCCGCGGAAAGCAGAAGCACCGCGGCGCTGGTCAGGAAGGTGGCGACATGGCCGAGATGATCGAAGATCACGCCGCCGACGGTGGATCCGAGCGCGATCGACAGCTGGATCACGGCCACCTGGAGCCCACCCCCGGCCTCGGGATCCTCGGTCATGGTGCGCGCGACCCAACTGGCCCAGCCCACGGGAGCCGAGGTGCCGAGCATCCCCCACAGCGCCAGCAGCACGGCCACCGGGGCGAGCCAGGATCCGGTCAGCACGAGCGCGGTCGCGAGGAGCGCCATGAGCATCGGGATCACGACGAGTGCGGCGTGCAGCCCGTGCCGGAGCACCCGGTCGATCGCGATGGTGCCGAGCAGACCGCCGATGCCGACCGCGAGCAGGACGATGGCGACCGCGGTCGCGTCGAGGCGGGTGACGCGCTCGAGGAACGGCCGGACGTATGTGAACAGCAGGAACTGCCCGGCGAAGAACGCGCCGCAGGCGGCCATGCCCCGCGCTACGGTACGGGAGCGCAGTGCAGCGAACACGTGCGCGGCGGATCGCGGCGGTGCCGGCATGGAGGGCAGACTGATCCACTGCCAGGCGAGCGCCAGCAGCGAGACCGGGACGAGGCACCAGAACGCCCCCTGCCAGCCGATCGCGGCGCCCAGGAAGCTGCCGATCGGTGCGGCGACGACGGCCGCGAGGGCGTTCCCGCCGTTGAAGATCGCGAGCGCCCGCGGCACGTGGTGGTCGGGCACGAGCCGCATCGCGGCGGAGATCGACATCGACCAGAACCCGCCGATCACGACGCCGATCAGCCCCCGGCCAACCATGTAGACGAGATAGGTGGGCGCTACGGCGATGAGTGCGCTGGACACGGTCATCACGGCGGTGAGCAGGAGGAGCAGCGTCTTGCGGTTCATCCGGCCGGCGACTCGCGAGATCGACAGACTGGTGATCACGGCGAACAGGCCCGAGATCGCGATCCCCTGTCCGGCCGCTCCCTCCGTGACCTGCAGGCCGGCCGCGATCGGGGTGAGCAGGCTCACGGGCATGAACTCAGCCGCGATCAGCGCGAAGACGCAGAGGGTCATCGCGAGGACGCCGCCCCAGTGCGCCGTCCGGGTGTTGTCGGGATTGCTCATGGGTTCTACTGTGCTCCCGTGAGTGCCCGCGCGGGAGTCCCTGTCGAGGGGTGTACCGGCAGGGCATCCCTCACGAACACCGATCGGCTTACTCTGCTGTGCATGGACAACAGAGCCGAGGTGCGCGAGTTCCTGATGACCCGGCGCGCCCAGGTCTCACCGGAGGCGGCGGGGCTGCCCGCCGGTGCGAACCGCCGTGTCGCGGGTCTGCGCCGCAGTGAGGTGGCCGCGCTCGCCGGGGTCAGCGTGGAGTACTACGCGAAGCTCGAACGCGGTGCGATCGCCGGAGCCTCGGCCGCCGTGCTCGACGCCCTCGCCGACGCGCTGCAACTCGACGACGCCGAACGCGCCCACCTTCTCGACCTCGCGCGTGCTGCGGACGGCATCCCCACGAGCGGCCGGGCACGGCGCCGCGGGAGCGGTCGCCCGGTGCCGCTGCGGCCGAGCCTGCAGTGGGCGCTGTCCTCGATCACCGACGGAGTGGCGTTCGTCCGCGATCCGCGGCAGAACCTGCTCGCCACCAATGCCCTGGGGCGGGCCTTCTACTCACCCGTGATCGGCGACGGCGGGCGCACGCCGAACCTCGCCCGCTTCCAGTTCCTGGATCCGGCCGCACGGGACTTCTATCCCGATTGGGACCTGTTCGCGCACATGTGCGTCGGAGTGATGCGCGCGGAGGCAGGCCGGGATCCGCACGACACCGCCCTGCAGGAGCTCGTGGGCGAGCTGTCCACGCGCAGCGAGGTGTTCCGCCGGCTCTGGGCCGCGCACGACGTGCGTCGACACGGCGCGGGCACCAAGCGCTTCCGCCACCCGATCGTGGGCGAGCTGACCCTCGCATACGAGGAGCTGGCGATCACCGCGGAGCCGGGCAATGTGCTTCTCGTCTACACGGCCGAGCCCGCGTCACCGTCCGCCGAGCGCCTCGCCCTGCTCGCCTCCTGGGCGGCGACGCACGACGCGGAGCACCCCGCAGCCACTGCCGACGCGGAGGGGTGACCTCGCCCATCCGCGTCGTGCGTGACGGATCACACGCGGCAGAGGATCTCGCCGTGCAGTACCGACAGCCAGCCGTCCTCGCTCGCCGCCCACTCCCGCCAGCCGTCGCTGACGCCGCGCAGATCTTCCGGCGTCGCCGCCGAGGACTCGACGAGCTGGCGTGCGATCGCGGAGTCGAGGATCCGGTCGGCCCACATCCCGCCCCACCAGGCGCGGTCCTCCGGCGTCGCGTAGCACCAGGTGCTCGAGGTGGCCACGACGTCGGTGATCCCCGCGGCGTGCGCCCACGCCAGCAGCCGGCGACCGGCATCCGGCTCTCCCCCGTTCGCCTGCGCCGCGGTCCGGTACAGGTCGAGCCAGGTGTCCAGCGCCGGCACTGCGGGCCACCAGTTGAACCCGCCGTAGTCGCTGTCGCGCACGGCGATGATCCCGCCCGGCTTCGTCACCCGGGCGAGCTCCCGCAGGGCCTGCACCGGATCCGCCACGTGCTGCAGCACCTGGTGCGCGTGCGTCACGTCGAAGCTGTCATCGGGGAAGTCCAGGGCGTGCACGTCGGCGACGCGGAAGTCGATGTTGGTCACACCGCGGTCGGCCGCCGTGGTGCGGCTGAGCTCGAGCTCCTCCGCGCCGATCTCCGTCGCCACGACCTCGGCGACCCGGCCCGCGAGATCCGCGGTGATCGTCCCCGGTCCCGCTCCGACGTCGAGCAGCCGGTCGGTCGGGCGCAGGTGCGGCAGCAGGTATGCCGCCGAATTCTCCGCCGTGCGCCAGCGATGCGATCGCAGCACCGAATCGTGGTGTCCGTGTGTGTAGGCGGCCATCGTGTCTCCTCGCTGTTCCGAGTCGCCCCCCTGAGCACGGTCTGTGGCTCGCCCTCAGGGGGACGACTCATCACCCAGGGTTCCGGTTCGGCGCACGGCGCGGAAGACCGTAGTCTTCCTAGGAGCGCCGCACCCTCGCTGCCCCTTGGGAGCACTCGGCGGCGCCGAGGATCCTGTCTTTCTGAGCTGTGCGGAGGCTGCGGATGTCGAACCCTCTCGGTGACTTCCTCCGTGCCCGGCGCACCGACGCGCGGCTGCAGACCGAGGCGTCGAGGTCGGGGGCGCGGCGTCGCACCTCGGGCCTGCGCCGCGAAGAGGTCGCGACCGCCGCAGGCATCAGCGCCGACTACTACACGCGGCTCGAACAAGGACGCGAGACCCACCCCAGCGACGCCGTGCTGGACGCGCTCGCCCGGGCACTGCGGCTGGACCCGGACGCCGCCGATCACCTGCACCGGCTGCGCGACGCCCACCCCGGCATGCTTCGCCCCGAGACTGTGGAAACGCCCGCCCTCGACGACGCCCTGGTCGCCCGGATGACGATGCTGGTCGACGCCGTGCGCCCCAACCCGGCGTACGTGCTGGACCGGCTCAGCACGGTCGTGGCGGCCAACCCCGAGGGGCTCGCACTCCACGAGGGGCTCGCCGATCTCCCGCCCGCTCAGCGCAACACATGCCGTTCGCTCCTGCTCGACCCGCGCGCGACGTCGACGTTCGTCGAGTGGGAGGAGCTCGCTCGCGGCGCGGTCGCGCACCTGCGCGCCGCGAACGTCGACGACCTGCGGGATCCGCAGCTCGTCGCTCTCGTCGAAGAGCTGAGTGCGCAGAGCCCGCTGTTCCGGACCTGGTGGGGCGGCCATCTCGTGCAGCGCCGGCGGGGGGCCGTCACGCATGTCCGCTCCGCGGACGGCACCGTCGCCGCGCGCCGCTATGAGGTGCTGCATCTGCCCGAGGACGGGATGCGGATGACGCTCTGGCTGCCCGCGCTCTGACGCCATCCGCCGTGCCCCGCTCACCCTGGGGTCGTTGAGCGAGCGAAGCGAGACGAAACGTGGTGCGCTCGCGGATCACGTCCGTCGGCGCACCGCGTTTCGTCTCAGTCGCCTTCGCGTCTTCGCTCAACGACCCCGGAGAACGGGAACCTGATCCGGGGCAGGATCCGAGACGTCCGGATCCGGAGCCTCAGCCGCCGCGGATGACGCCGTATCCGACGCGCGGCGCAGCCGACCCGGCCACCAGATCCGGTCGCCCATAAGGGCGAAGATCGCGGGCACGATCACCGTGCGCACCACGAGCGTGTCCACGATCACGCCGACGCCGACGATCAGGCCGAGCTGGCCGAGGGTCACGAGCGGCAGCACCCCGAGGGCGGCGAACACCGCCGCCAGCACGATGCCCGCGCTGGTGATCACGCCGCCGGTGTGCGCGATCGCCTCGACCATGCCCTGACGGGTGCCGCGCTCTGCGGCCTCGGCGCGTGCGCGGTGCACGAGGAAGATCGTGTAATCGATGCCGAGGGCGACCAGGAACGGGAACGCGAGCAGCGGCACCTGCAGATCGAGCGCGTGCTGGCCGAACAGCGCCCGGCTCAGCCACGCGCCGGCGCCGATCGCGGCGAGCGCGCTGGCGAGGTTCACGATCAGCAGCAGCACCGGTGCGACGATCGAACGCAGCAGGATCAGCAGCACGAGGAAGCTGGCCAGGAGCACGAGGGGCGCGATGAGCAGCAGATCCTGCTGGTTGCCGGCGCGGGCGTCGAGGTCGGTCGCGACCGCCCCGCCGACGAGGGCGTGCGCATCCGGGACGGCGTGCACGGCGTCGCGCAGCGCGGTGATCTGGCTCAGGCTCCGCTCCGTGCTCGGCGCGTACTCGCTGGTCACCATGATCTTCGTGAGGTCGCCGTCCGCCGTGGTGCCGATCGGCTGCACGCGCACGACCCCCTGGACGTCCTTCGCCGCGGCGATGACGTCCTGAGCCTGCGCCGCGTCGGTCACGACGAGGATCGGCTGCGCCTCACCCGCCGGGAAGTGCGCGGAGAACACTTCGAGCCCCGCCGCCGACTCCGACGGCACCCGGAACTTCTCCACCTGGTCGAGCCCGACCGAGGTGCCGAACAGGCCCGCCGCCATCACAGCCAGCAGCGCGCCACCCGCGAGCAGCGCGACGACCGGGCGCTTCACGACACCGCCGGCGATTCCGCGCCAGACCCGTCCCTGCCGTCGCTGTTCGCCGGGGCGCGGTATGAACGGCCAGAACACCTTCGGCCCGCACACCGCGAGCAGAGGCGGCAGCAGGAACAGCACCGACCCGAGCGCGATCAGCAGCCCGATCGCCGAGGAGATCCCGAGCCCGTGCGTGCCCGGGATGACCGCCAGCACGAGCGTGAGCAGGGCGAGCACCACCGTGACGTTCGAGGCGACGATCGCGGGCATGGTCTTCCGCCAGGCCGTGCCGAGGGCACGACGATGATCGGGCTCGGCCTGCAGCTCCTCGCGATAGCGCGAGATCAGCAACAGCGCGTAGTTCGTGCCGGCGCCGAAGACCAGCACGCTGATGATGCCCGCGTCGAACTGCAAGCCCCACGCGGATCCGGCCGCCGCGGTCATCCGGCCCGCGAGTCCGTCCGCGAGCGTCACGACCACCAGCGGGATCAGCCACAGGATCGGAGAACGGTAGGTCACGATGAGCAGGATCGCGACGATGAGGATCGTGACGATCAGCAGAGTGAAGTCCGCGCCCTCGAACGCGGAGGCGATGTCCGCGCCGAACGCGGGACCGCCGGTGACCTGCAGCGTCAGCCCGTCCGGTGCGTGCGCGGCGACGTCCGATCGCAGCGCGGAGATCGCCTTCGCATTCTCGGCGTTCGCCTCCGACGCCGTGATCGGAGTGATGATCACCGCGGCCTTCCTGTCCTCGCTGATCACGGGCCCCGACGGATCCGCCGCCGCGCGGGCACCGAGCACGGGGACCAGATCCTTCAGCGCCGCCAGGTCCGCGTCGGACAGCGTGGCGCCATCGGTCCGAGAGGCCACGACGAGCGCCGACTGCCGGTCCGCGTGGGGGAAGGTCTTCAAGAGCTCGGAGACCCGGGTCGACTCTGATGCGGCCGGAGCCTGTGCATTGCCGCCCGGCGCCTTGGCCGAGCCGAAGGCGCCGAACAGCAGCACCATGAGGAGAAGGACGAGTCCGAGCGAGACCCACGCACCACGGCGCGAAGTCAGGGCATCGGAGAGGCGCGAGCGCGCAACGGAATCTGCCATGCCTCCAGTCCACCGGCGCGAGAGCCGCATGCCATCGTGCACAAGGTTGATCGAAAGATCGATCAAAGGGACGAGACCGGATCCGCCACGGTCGCTGAGCGAGGACGGCGAGGACGACCGAGACCGCTGGTCGTTGAGCGAGGACGGCGGAGCCGACCGAGACGAAACGCGGCACTCGTCGAAGCAGGTCCGCAGGAATGCCGCGTTTCGTCTCGCGCCTCGCGGAGACCCGCACTGAGCGAGCGAAGCGAGTCGAAGTGTCGGTGCTCGCTCAACGACCCCAGGGTTGACGAACGCGGCCTCCCGGAGGAGACCGCGTTCGTGGTGCCGGGCGCTCCGAGCTCTCGGAGCGCCCGGGGCGCAGGCGTCGTCAGTACCGCAGGCCGTGCCCGAACCGGAAGGTCGGGTTCTCCGTGTCGAATGCCACATCCGTGCGACTGGCGGCGACGGCGGCGTCCGAGCGGGGCAGGTCGAAGGGCAGCGCGCCCTGCGGTCCGCGCTCGCCGAACAGCACCCGCAGCACGGCCTCGTCCGAGGCGCCGTAGTCCGCGAGCACCGCGCGCGCCGACTCCTCCAGGCCGCCGAGCACGGCCGGACGGTCGAGGTAGATGTCGATCACCGTGGGCACCGACTCGGCGATCGCGGTCAGGCGCGCATGCTCGTCGGCCGGGAACTCGAGGGATCCGGAGTGGAACAGGTCGCTGAACCCGCCGCGGTCGCGGTCCTCAAAGGGGGCCTTGATGCGCAGGATCGCGACGTCGGCCTCCTCCGGGCTCGCGACGACGGTCGCATACGCGGCGAGCGCCTCGGCGGCCACGCCCTCGGCGTAGACCTTCTCTCCGCGCACGAGCGGGAGGATCGGGGATCCGCCGTCGACCGCCGTGTTCGTGAGCAGCGTGAGCGAGTCGCTCTGCGCGTCCAGACCCTCGGCGACGAAGTCGGGCCGGCCGACGATCGAGGCCGCCGTCTCCTCATCGACGAAAGGGTTCTCGAACAGGCCGAGCCGGAACTTCTCGCGCAGCAGTCGCCGCACGGAGACATCCAGACGATCCTCGGAGACCTCGCCGCGCTCGACGAGCCCGAGAAGCTCCTCGGTGCACAGCTCGCCGCCGAACTGGTCGATGCCCGCGTCGAGCGCCTTGACCATGCGCTGCGGCCGGGTGAGGTGCTCGACGCCCCAGGCGCGGGCGGGCATGTCGGCGCCGAACACGACGACGTCGGTGAGCAGGCCCCAGTCGGTGCAGACGATGCCCTCGAAGCCCAGCTCGTCGCGCAGCAGTTCCGTGAGCACGCCCTTGTTGAAGCCGAACCCGACCTCTTCCCAGTCGGTGCCGACGGGCTGACCGTAGTACGGCATCATCTGGGTCGCGCCCGCGCCGATCGCCGCTATGAACGGGCGCAGGTGGTAGTCCCGCGCGTCCCCCGGGTAGACCTGCTCCTTGCCCCACGCGAAGTGCGGGTCCTCGCCGTCGAGCTGCGGACCGCCGCCCGGGAAGTGCTTGACCATGGTCGCGACCGAGTCCGGGCCGAGCTCGGAGCCCTGGAAGCCGCGGATGTAGCCGACGACGAGGCGCGAGGTGAGATCCGCGTCCTCGCCGAACGTGCCCGCGATCCGCGACCAGCGCGGCTCGGTGGCCAGATCGATCTGCGGGTGCAGTGCGACGCGGAGGCCCACCGCGAGGTACTCCTGCCGCGCGATGTCGGCGAAGCGCTCGAGCCGCTCTGGGGATCCGAGGGCCGCGAAGCCGAGCGTCTCCGGCCATTGCGAGAAGGGACCCGCCATGAGCGAGGTGAGCGGGTTGTCGCTGAACGAGTGCCGCGGATCCGTGGAGAGCGTGATCGGGATCCCCAGCGGCGTGTCCAGCGCCATCCGCTGCAGCGCGTTGTGCCAGGCGGCGAACTCGCGTCCGCCGGGCGCGGCACCGAGCAGGTTGAAGTGGCTCATCCGGCGCTTGCGCACCATGGACGAGATCGAGGGGAGTCCGAAGGTGGGATTGCTCTCGTCGAGTTCGGCGAAGGCCGCCATGGTGTGGAACAGCATCCCGACCTTGTCGGCGAGCTCCATCCGCCCCAGCAGATCCTCGACGCGCTCGTCGATCGGCAGGGAGGCGTCGCGGTAGGGCAGCACGGCCTCGTTCACGGTGTCCGTCATTTCATGTTCTCCTCGGGTTACTTGACCGACTTGATGAACCAGACGCTGACCGCGCCGAGCACGCTCAGCACGATCGCGATCGGGAAGAGCGCTCCGTATCCGAACGCCAGCACGATCGCGCCGGCGACGCCGGGGGCGAACGTCTGCGGCAGCGTCGCCGCGATGTTCACCACACCCAGGTCCTTGGCGAAGTTCTTGGCGGACGGCAGGACCTGGCTCATCAGGGCGGTGTCGACGGCCTGGAACATGCCGAATCCGAAGCCGCTGATCACGGTCATGATCATCCACGACGTGTAGGACGGGGCGATCATCGGGAACACCAGCGCGACCGCCATGAGCAGGGAGGACCCGAAGACGAACGGCTTGCGCCGACCCACCTTGTCGGAGAGCGGCCCCGAGACCACCGTCGCGATGAGGATCCCGACGAGACTGAGGATGCCGAGCAGCGGGATCACCGAGAAGGGATCCTTCACGCCGAGGTAGTTCTTCAGGATGAGCAGCTGGAACCCAGTGACGGCGAAGTATCCGGTGTAGAGCAGCAGACGGCCCGTGAACGCCCAGAAGAAATCCGGGTGCTTGATCGGGCTGACCCAGAACGTGCGCAGGAACTCGCCGAAGCTGAACTGCTCGTTCCGGAAGTTGAGGCTGGGGTGGTCCGGGTTCGCGACGACGAACCCGAGCAGCACGACGACCGCGAAGACGGCGAAGATGATGTAGCCGAGCGTGATCGAGTGCGCGAGCTGGGATCCGATGATCTGACCGCCGAGCGCGCCGAACATGAGACCGATGCCGGAGAGCGCGGCGAACGTGCCGCGGCGGGCGACCGGAACGCGGTCCGGCAGGATCGCCGAGAGCGGGCCCTGCGCGAAGTTGTAGGCGACCTGGATCAGCGTCCACGCGATGATGATGCCCACGAGGTTGTTCATGAACCCGAGTGCGATGAGCGCGATACCGCCCGCGATCGCGCCCGCGATGATCCACGGCGCACGTCGGCCGAACCGGGAACGAGTGCGGTCGGAGAGCTGTCCGGCGGCCGGCTGAGCGATCATCGCACCGAGGGCGCCGATCGTCGACACGATCGCGATGTTCGCGACCTGGGTCTTCTCGTCGGGGAACATCGCGATCAGCTGCGCCTGCAGCAGGATCCCCGGCACCGCGCCCCAGATCACGAAGATCGCGAAGTTCGCGGGGATGATCCAGGCGAGCAGCCTTCGCACGCCCTTGATCGGCGCGGGCGGGTCGTCCTCGCCGGAGGCGGTCGCCACGAACGTGGTCTCGGTGATGGGCGGGCGCAGCTCTTCGGGCGTGTCGGATGATGTCGACGTCATTGTCAGTCCTTGGGGGCGAGCGGTGGGATCGGGTCGGGCCGACGAAGGCGCTCGACGCGTCCTCGGAGCCGGTTGATCGAAGCTAGCATGAATACCGGCACAAGTGTAGGTTTTTGTTCCGCAGGCATCTCAGGCGCCTTCGGCTGCGGATCCAGCTGCGGATCCGACATCAGCGCAACCCCCGCCGATGCCCGCCGACGCATACGATGGGACACCGATGACGACCGAACGCGGATACACCACGGGCCGCGCCCGGCGGGAGCGGATCATCGCGGCCGCGACCGCGCTGTTCGGACGCGTCGGCTTCAACAGCGCCACGATGCTCGAGATCGCGCAGGTCTGCGAGATCTCCCGCGCGGGCCTGGCCCATCACTTCCCCACCAAGGAATCGCTCATGGAGGCGGTGCTGGAGACCAGGGATCTGGAGGATCGCGAACGGTTCCGGCGCAATGGCTCGCAGGGCCAGGACGGCATCGGGATCCTGCGCGGCATGGTGGACCTCGCCCGGCACAACACCGAGGTGGGTGGGATCATCGCCCTGTACGCCGTGCTCTCCGCCGAGGCCGCCGACCCGGCGCACCCCGCGCACGACTACTTCGTGCGGCGCTACCAGCGGATCCGCTCCGGCACGGCCAAGGCCCTGCGCGACGCCCGCGCGGCCGGCCACCTCGCCTCGCACGTCGACGAGGACCGCGCCGCGGCCGAGCTCACCGCCCTCATGGACGGCCTGCAGCTGCAGTGGCTGCTCGACCCCGGATCGGTCGACATGGCCGAGGCCCTGCGCCGCCGCATCGAGGAGCTGCTCGTGGTGCCCCTCGAGGACGAAGCCGGTCCTCGGGGGCGCTGAGTCAGGACGGTCCGAGGATCAGGTGCCATGTCCCGCCGGCGACGGCGACCGTGATCGCGATCGCCGGGATGAGGGCGCCCAGCACGACCAGCGCGGTGTCGGCGCCGGACCACGGCGCCGGACGCGCCCACGTGCGCGGCGGCAGGTCGTGTGCGCCGAAACCTCGCGCCTCCATCGCCGCGGCGAGTGAGGATCCGCGCCGCACCGCCAGCACGAAAAGCGCGAACGCCATGCCGATCCCCCGTCGGATCCGGCCCTGATCCGCGACTCCGCGTGCCCGCCGGGCCAGCGCGAGCGAACGCCAGTCCTCGGCGAGCAGGCCGAGCATGCGCATGCCGGCCAGCGCGCCGATCACGAAGCGGGCCGGCAGCCGCAGGCGTTGCGCGAGGCCGTCCGCCAGGTCCGTCGGATCCACCGTCGCGAACAAGGCCACCGCGGGGAGCCCGATCGCGAGCACCCGCAGGCCCGTCGCCAGGGCGAGTGTGAGCGACCCCTCCGTGACGTGCACCACGAACCAGTCGAACAGCACGGCTCCGCTCGCCTGGCCGTACAGCGCGATGGTCACGGCGCTCAGCGGCGCCGCGATCCAGAGCACCGCGGTGCGCAGCCAGAACTCGCGCGCGCTGAGACCGCACCAGAGCAGCAGCGGGATCGAGAGGACCAGAGCGGTGAGCGCGGAGAGGGCGTCGACCGAGAGGATCAGCGGCAGCGTGATCAGCAGCGCGGCGGCGAGCTTCGCCAGCGCGCTGCGCGGCGCGATCGGTCCGGAGCGGACCGCACGGATGTCGGGCAGGGCCAGCGTCATGCGCCGACCTCCAGTCGCCGCGCACCCAGAGCCCGCAGCACGTCCTCGTCGTGCGAGATCGCGATCACCGCGGTGCCCGCGTCGCGCACCTCGGCGATGATGGCGACCAGCTCCGCCCAGGTGCGGGCGTCCTGCCCGAACGTGGGCTCGTCGAGCACCAGCACGCGAGGCCTGGTGGCGAGGGCCGCCGCGACCGTCAGCCGGCGCTTCTCACCGCCGGAGAGCGTGTACGGGTTCGCCGCCGCGAGCGCGTCGAGGCGGAGCCTTCCCAGCAGCTCGGTCACGCGGGCCTCGATCTCGGCATCGGGCAGGCGCAGCGCGCGGGGCCCGATCGAGAGCTCGTCGCGCACGGTGCTCGCCAGCAGCTGATGCTCGGGGCTCTGCAGCACGGTGCCGATGCGGGTGAGCAGCTCCCGCGACGACCACGAGAACGGATCCGTCCCCGAGGCGTCCGCGTGCAGGGCCGCAGTGGCGCGCACCCGTCCGCGCTGGGGCGGGATGAGACCGGCGAGGGTGAGCCCGAGCGTGGACTTGCCTGCGCCGTTCGGACCCGTGATCCCGAGCACCTCGCCGGCGCGGACCACGAGGTCGAACGGTCCGGCGACCGGGATCCCCTTCGCGCGGCCGACCACGAGACCGTCGGCGCGGAGCAGTTCCTCGCCGCCGTCGCCGCCCGCGCCGCGCTCGCCGGCCGCGCGACCCGGACCACGGCATGGCGGTCCGGAGACGGGTCCGGTGGGCGCCTCCGGTGACGGCGACGGCGCGCGGACCAGCGCTCTGGCCCGCGCCGCGACGTCGATGCCCGGCACCCACACGCCCATCGCGGCGAGCTCGTCGGCACGCTCCTCCAGCACTGCGCGCGGGTCGCCGTCGGCGATCACGACCGTCGTGTCGTCCGTCGTGCCGAGCACGATCACGCGATCGACGAGGTCGATCCACACGTCGATGCGATGCTCGATCACCACCAGGGTCGCCCCGGTGGCGTCCAGCGCCGAGCCGACCGCGCGACGCACCTCGGCGACGCCGGCGGGATCCAGGTTCGCCGTCGGCTCATCGAGCAGGATCGCCCCCGGACGCATCGCGAGCACGCCGGCGAGCGCGAGCCGCTGCTTCTGCCCGCCGGACAGCGCCGAGGTCGGCCGATCGAGGGGCAGGTCCAGCCCGACGGCGGCGAGGGCTGCGTCCACACGCGGCCAGATCTCCGCCCGCGGAACTCCGAGGTTCTCGCACCCGAAGGCGACGTCGTCGCCCACGCGAGCCAGGATCGTCTGCGTGTCCGGATCCTGAAGCACCATTCCCACCCTGCCGCGGGCGCGGTCCGCCGGGACCCCGTCGACGAGCAGCGCTCCCTCGGCCTCGCCCTCGTCGGCGCCGCCGAGCACGCCGCCGAGGCCCTGCAGGAGGGTCGACTTGCCCGATCCGGAAGCGCCGAGCAGCAGCACGCGCTCCCCCGGCTCGATCTGGACGGAGGCGTGACGGATCGCCCAGCGACGCCGGGTGGCGTAGCGCCAGCCCCAGCCGTGCGCTTCGAGCCGCGCGGGCGTTCCTGGCCGTGCCGCGCTCACACCCGCGCAGCCGCGGAACGCCCGGAGGCGAAGCGGCTGAGGGCGCCCGTCGCGGCGAGGCCCCGCGTGATGAGCCACCCGCCGAGGCCCGCGACGATCAGGCCCGACACCGTGGCGGAGATCAGCGCGACCGTGATGAACAGGGTCCCGGATCCGGGGTACCACAGGATCAGGTCGTTGATGCCGCAGGCGAGACCGGCGGCGGCTCCCGCGAGCAGCGCGACGGGCAGCCGCCACGAGGCGTACAGGAAGACCAGGAACACGAGTTCGGCGCCGAGGCCCTGCACGAGCCCCGACACGATCGTCAGCGGGCCCCACTGGTTGCCGACGAGCGACTCGATCACCGCGGCGACGAGCTCGGTGTACAGCGCCGCACCGGGCTTGCGGATGATGAGACCGCCGAGCACTCCGGCGAGCAGCCACGGGCCGGCGAGCAGTTCCTGCAGGCCGGGAAGCAGCGGGGTGAGCAGGGCGCTCGGTCCGACGTGGACGATGTCCCACAGCAGGAAGACGCCGGCGCACGCGACGGCGATCACGCTGGCGACGACGATGTCGACGACGCGCCAGCGCCACAGTCCCGGACGGCCGAGGCCCCGGCTCTGCGTGCTGTCTGCGTTCGTCTCGGACGCGCGGACGGATGTGTGCATCATGGAAACTCCTCCCTGCGCCGGCATGATCCGGATCAGGTTCGACGGTCGAAGCGCGATTCGCTCCCTCTCAGCCCGGCTCGCCGGACTCCCGTGGTGATCCGCCCATTCTAGCGCCGTGAGGAAGTGGCGGCGACCGCCTCGTCGTGGTGCGACGCAGCCCATCCCCTGCGCTGTCGCCGGATGCCCTCGGTTCGCGCGGAGGGTCATCCTGCGGCGGTCTCGAGCGGGCGGATCGCCCTGACCGCGTCGTGATCGCCCCGGCCTCCCGGACCGCCCGAACGCGCAGGATACCCGCGCAGGATACCCGCCGTTGACAGGGGCGCCCGATACGGTAGGGGGGTGAACAATGACGACGGTCCGGGGGCCGCCCAGGTCGATCCGGAGATCGTCGACGCTGACGCACTCGATGCAGAGGGCACCGAAACGGAGATCGACGAGACCGCGGTCGAGCCGGCTGGACTGTTCTCGACGACGCCGGAGCGGAGCGGATCCGCGTCGCTGTTCCCCGCGCAGGACGTCCCTCCCGCCGCACCGCTGTTCCCCGCACCCGAGTCGACCCCCTCCGCATCGCTGTTCGGAGGAGCGACGGATGCGGTTCCCTCTGGGTCGGCCTCGACCTCCGAGTCGGCGGTCGCCGAGAAGGATCCGGCCATCGAGATCGCACCGCCCGCCCTGTCGGCACCGACCGCACCGTCGGAGTCGGCGCCGCCCGCGCTGCCGGAGGATCCGATCGTCGAGCCGACGCCCCTCGTCCCCGCCGTCGGCGCAGGTCGGACCGCCGTTACCGAACCAGCCTCCGTGCCGCAGGCAGCCGCCGGCACCGATGCCGACCGGACCCCCGTCGCCCCCGTGCGACCGCTGCCCTCCGCAGGGCTGGTCCGCGGCCCCGACCGTACCCCGACCGCCGCTCTCACCTGGGTGGACGTGGCCCGGGTGGGCACCGGTACGGCCGCCGCGACGGCTCCCTCCCGGTCATTGCTCGACGACGCCCCGCACCGAACCCTCGTCCGGCCCGGCGTGCTGCTGCCGTTCGTCGGAGTGCTCGCCGTGATCGTGGCGTACGGCGCCACGACCGCGCTCTGGCCGCTGAACGCCGTGCAGCCCGTCGCCTCCGCGGTCGAGTTCCAGCCGGCCGCCGCCCCTGCGGCGGCTGCGGCCTGGCCTGCCACGGGCAGCGCCGCCGTGGGCGTCGAGGGCATCGGCACGATCGCCTCGGCCGAGCAGCAGGTGCCGATGGCCAGCATCACGAAGCTGGTGACAGTGCTCGCCTCGCTCGACAAGCTTCCGCTCAAGCCCGGCGAGCAGGGTCCGTCGTTCGCGTTCACCCAGGCCGACAGCGACGACTACCTGAGCTACCTGAGGCAGGATCAGTCCGCGCTCGACGTGCCTGTGGACGGATCCCTCACCCAGTACCAGCTCTACGAGGGGATCCTGCTCGGCTCCGCGAACAACTACGCCGACCGGCTCGCCCGCGAGGTCTGGGGTACGGAGGAGAACTACGCCGCCGCCGCCAACCAATGGCTGCGCCAGCACGACCTCGGCGACATCACGGTCGTCACGCCCTCCGGTTTCGACTTCGGCAACGTCGCAACCCCGCGCGCGCTCATTCAGCTCGGCCAGATCGCCGAGAAGAACCCGGTGATCGCCGGGATCCTGAAGCAGAAGAGCGTCGAGCTGCCCGGCGCGGGCGTCGTGAAGAACACCAACGGCCTCATCGACGACGCCGGCATCGTCGGCATCAAGACCGGCACGATCGGCGATGGGGACGACACTCGCTACAACCTGCTCTCGGCAAAGGACGTCTCCGACAGCGACACCATCGTGCGAATCTACGTCGCCGCCCTCGGGCAGGACAGCGATCAGGGCCGGGTCGATGCCTCACGAGCCCTGTACGCCGGCATCGAGGCGGCGCTGAAGGACCAGCCGCAGACCGTCGGCAAGGGTGCGACGCTGGGCACCGTCGACACGGCGTGGGGCGAGACCACCCAGGTCGTCGCGGCCGAAGACGGCCGGGTCGTGCTGTGGAACGGCGCCTCGGCCACCGCGACCACCAAGTTCTCGCTCGGTGACCAGTGGAAGGCCGGCGAGAAGGCGGGAACGCTCAGCCTGAAGGGTCCCCTGGATTCCGCCTCGGTGCCGTTGGAACTGCGCACCGCCCTGCACGGCCCCAGCCTCTGGTGGCGCCTCACCCATCCCCTCGAGCTGCTCGGACTCACGCAGTAGGGATCCCGGATCCGACCGGCAACGGTCGTCGGGCGAGTATGACCCTGTCGCAGCCGGTCGGTCCGGGTCGCGTTGGATCCGCTCAGGTCGCACTGGATCCGCTCAGGTCGCACTTTCTGCTCTGAAACCGGCCTCGGCAGAGCAGAAATCGCGACCTGAACACACGGGCGCGGGC
Source organism: Microbacterium sp. 01T413_2 (assembly GCF_056398985.1). NCBI lineage: Bacteria > Bacillati > Actinomycetota > Actinomycetes > Micrococcales > Microbacteriaceae > Microbacterium > Microbacterium sp. 01T413_2. Next base: position 279,538 of record NZ_JBFTQL010000003.1, on the reverse strand, counting down.
CCGCCGCTGCGACGGCTGAGACTACGGCCGCGCCCCGCCGCGACCCCGAATCCGCCCTCGACTGCGACTTCGACTGAGACTTCGGCAGCACCCGTCCCTGCCGCTGACCCCGGCCCCGACGCCAACCCCGGTGCACGGCGCACAATGTACGGCGCAATCCGGCAACGCGAAAGCGCCGCCGCCCTGCGAACAGGACGACGGCGCTCTCATCGAAGGGGACGGTTCAGACCCGGTCGTCGCCGAACTCGATCGACGGGCCGTCCGGCCGCTCGGCCGATTCGATGACCCGCTCGGCCACAGCGACAGGAGCGGTCCCCGCCCCGGCGACGGCGGCCCCGCCGGCCTCGGCCCCTTCGACAAGCTCAGGGACCGACGCGACGGATCCGTCGGTCGGCACCGTGACGGTTCCGGTGACGAGAGCCTGGTCGGCATCGGTATCGCTCGCGGCCTGCTCGAACTGCGACTGGTACAGCCGCCAGTACGCGCCCTCGGCCGCGATGAGCTCCTCGTGCGTGCCCTTCTCCACGATGTCGCCGTGCTCCATCACCAGGATGAGGTCGGCGTCGCGGATCGTGGACAGACGGTGCGCGATCACGAACGACGTGCGCCCATGCCGCAGCGCCGCCATCGCGTGCTGCAGCAGCAGCTCGGTGCGGGTGTCGACGGCCGACGTGGCCTCGTCCAGGATGAGGATCGACGGCTGTGCGACGAACGCGCGCGCGATCGTGATCAGCTGACGCTCACCGGCCGAGACGTTCGAGGCGTCCTCGTCGAGCTTCGTCTCGTAGCCCTCGGGGAGGGCGTGCACGAAGCGGTCGACGTAGGTCGCCTTGGCGGCGTCGATGACCTCGTCGTCGGTCGCGGTCGAGCGTCCGTAGCGGATGTTCTCCCGGATCGTGCCCGCGAACAGCCACGGATCCTGCAGCACCATGCCGGTGCGGGAGCGCAGGTCGGAACGCTCCATCTGGGCGATGTCCTGCCCGTCGAGCAGGATCCGACCGCCGCTGAGCTCGTAGAACCGCATGATGAGGTTCACCAGTGTGGTCTTGCCCGCGCCGGTCGGGCCGACGATCGCGACCGTCTGACCCGGCTCCACCTGGAACGACAGATCCGTGATGAGCGGGCGGTCCTCGGTGTACGAGAACGCGACGTGCTCGAACTCGATGACGCCCTTGCCGTCGGTGACGGTCGGTGCGTCCTCGGTGTCGGGATCCTGCTCCTCCGCATCCAGCAGCTCGAAGACGCGCTCAGCCGAGGCCGTGCCGGACTGCACGACCGCCGCCATGCCGCCCAGCTCGCTGAGCGGCTGGGTGAACTGCTGCGAGTACTGGATGAACGCCTGCACGTCGCCGAGCCGCAGCTGACCGCTGGCGACCATGAGGCCGCCGAGCACGGCGAGGCCGACGTAGGTCAGGCTGCCGATGAAGGTCATGGCCGGCATCATCAGCCCGGACAGGAACTGGGCCTTGAACGCGGCCTGGTAGAGCTCCTCGTTCTCGACCTGGAACTTGTCCAGCGCGTCCTTCTCGCGGCCGAACACCTTGACCAGCGCGTGGCCGGAGAAGGCCTCCTCGACGCGCGCGTTCAGGCGGCCGACCTTCTTCCACTGGATCCCGAACGCCTTCTGCGAACGCGGTCCGATGACGCCGAAGATCACGGCCATGAGCGGCAGCGCCACGAGGGCGACGAGGGCCAGCTGCCAGGAGATCGAGAACATCATGATCAGGACGCCGACCACGGTGAGCACCGACGTGAGCGCGCCGGACAGCGATTGCTGCATGGTCTGCGTGATGTTGTCGATGTCGTTCGTGACGCGGGAGATCAGCTCTCCGCGCTGCACCTTGTCGAAGTACGACAGCGGCAGGCGGTTGATCTTCGCCTCGACATCCTCACGCAGGCGCCACATCGTGCGCACCATGATGACGTTGATGACGTACCCCTGGATCCAGCTCAGCAGAGCGGATCCGACGTAGATCGCGAGCACCGCGGTGATCACCCAGCGCAACTGCTCGAAGTCGATCCCGTCGCCGACCTTGAACGGCCCGAACGCGGCCACCATGTCCGCGAACTGGTTCTGCTTCGCGGCGCGCAGCTGCTCGACCACCTGCGCCTGGGACATGCCCTCCGGGAAGCCGGGGAAGCCGTTCTGCGGTTTGGCGAGCTGCAGAGAGGTGAACCCCTCGTAGATGATGTTGGTCGCGTTGCCGAGCACCTTCGGTGCGGCCACGGCGAGCACGACGCCGAGCGCTCCGAAGATCGAGACCAGCACGAACCATACGGCGCTGGGCTTGAGCAGCCCGATCATCCGCTTGAAGCTCGGGCCGAACTGGTTCGCCTTGCCCGGGGCGGGCCCGTCGAACATCCCGCCGCCCTGCTGGCGCGCCTTCTCGGCCTGCTCGGCCTCCAGCTTCTCGGCGTCGGTCATCTCGACGGTCGCCGTCGATCCGCCGGCGTACGTCGCCCGGCGTTGCGCCATGCGCTCGGCGCGTGCGGCCTTCTTGTCCACGCCCTCGGTCCCTGAGCTTGTCGAAGGGCTCATGCGTCCACCCCCAGCTGCGACTCGACGATCTCTCTATAGGTGTCGCTCGTCTCGAGCAGTTGCTCGTGCGTGCCCGCGGCCACCATCGTCCCGCCCTCCAGCACGACGATGCGGTCGGCATCGGTGATGGTCGAGACGCGCTGCGCGACCACGATCTTGGTCACGTGCGGCAGCTCGCGCCACAGCGCCTGGCGCAGCCGGGCGTCGGTGGTCAGGTCGAGCGCCGAGAACGAGTCGTCGAAGACGAGGATCTCGGGCTGGTGGACAATCGCGCGAGCGATCGCGAGCCGCTGGCGCTGACCGCCGGACACGTTCGTTCCGCCCTGGGCGATGGTCGAGTCCAGCCCGTCGGGCATCTCCGAGACGAAGTCCTTCGCCTGCGCGATCTCGAGCGCGGCCCACAGTTCCTCGTCGGTCGCCTCCTCACGCCCGTAGCGCAGGTTGGACGCGATCGTCCCGCTGAACAGGAACGGGCGCTGCGGCACGAGTCCGATGCTCTTCCACAACGCGTCGACATCGGCCTTGCGCACGTCGGTGCCGCCGACGACGGCGGCGCCCCCCGTGACGTCGAACAGTCGAGGGATCAGCGAGATCAGCGTGGTCTTGCCCGCGCCGGTGGATCCGACGATCGCGACGGTCTCACCGGGCTCCGCCGCGAAGCTGATCCCGTGCAGCACCGGCGACTCGGCGCCCGGGTACGTGAAGGAGACGTCGTCGAAGGCAACGGATCCCGGCACCGGGAACGACGTCACGCCGTTCTCCGGTCGCGTCATGCTCTGCTCGGCGTCGAGCACCTCGCCGACGCGCTCTGCGGACACCGCGGCGCGCGGGATCATCATCGCCATGAAGCTGGACATGATGATGCCGAACATGATCTGGCCGACGTACTGCATGAAAGCGAACAACGTGCCGACCTCGACCGTGCCGTTGTTCACCTCGACGCCGCCGAACCAGATCACGCCCACGATCGTCACGTTCATGATCAGCATGAACAGCGGGAAGAGCAGCACGAACAGCGAGCCGACGTTGCGGCCGACGACCATGATGTCGGTGTTGGCTCCGCGGAAGCGCTCCTCCTCGATGCGCTCGCGCACGAACGCGCGCACGACGCGCACGCCGGTGAGCTGCTCGCGCATGATGCGGTTGACGTTGTCGAGCTTGCCCTGGTAGCTGCGGAACAGCGGGACCATGCGGCCGATGATGATGCCGGCCACGATCAGCAGGGCGGGCACGGAGATGGCGATGACCCAGCTCAGCTGGAGGCTGGTCTGCAGGGCGTAGATGATGCCGCCGATCGCGAGCAGCGGCGCGGTCACGAACATCGTCGAGCCCATCATCGCCAGCATCTGCACCTGCTGCACGTCGTTCGTATTGCGGGTGATCAGCGATCCGGCGCCGAACTGCGAGACCTCGCGCTCGGAGAAGCCGCTGACGCGGGCGAACACGTCAGCGCGGAGGTCGCGACCCATGCTCATCGCCGCGCGCGCGGCGAAGTAGGTCGCGATCACGGAGGCGATGATCTGCCCGAGCGAGACGGCGAGCATGAACCCGCCGTGCGACCAGATGTAGGCGGTGTCGGCGTTGGCGACGCCCTTGTCGATGATGTCGGCGTTGAGGCGCGGCAGGGACAGCGAGGCATACGCACTCGCGAACTGGAACACCAGCACACCGAGCAGCAGCCACTTGTAGCGCTTGAGATAGCGGAAGAGGATCTTTCCGAGCACGGGCGGACTTTCCTTGTGGGAGCGGACTTCCCCAGGGGAAGCGGAATGAGTCGAGAAACGACCACGAAACACCCTGCCACGCGGCACGGACATTCACATCCCCCTTGAGGAGGATCGACTCAGATCTTCGCTGAGGGCGAAACGAATCCCTGCTCCCGTGGAGATTTTCGGATCCGGTTAAGAAACCCGGGCGCCCGGAGAAGCGCGCGTCAGCTCCAGAGCGGGACCGGGGGAACGTAGTCGCGCGCCTCGGCACCGGCATCGGGGGCGAGGTCGGTGAGGGTCTGCGGATCCCAGTGCGGATTGCGGTCCTTGTCGACCAGCTGAGCGCGGATCCCCTCGACGAGGTCGGGGTGGTGGTGCACGAACCACAGCACCCGCCGGTACTCCCCCGCCAGCGCGTCGCGCACGGAGTCCATCGCGCGCGCCTCGCGCACGGCGTCGAGCGTCACGACGAGCGCGGTCGGCGCGAGGGACTCGACCAGGTCTGCGGTGTCGGCGGGGGTAGGGCCTTCGCCCGGGACGGCCGCGTCGCCCTGCCCGGCATCCGCGAGCGCCCGGAGGCGCGCGATGATCTCCGGCACCGTGTCGGCGGAGAACGCCTCGTCGATCCACGCCTGCTGCGCGGACAGCGGTGACGGATCCGGCGTCTCGTCGAACAGCATCACGATCTCGCTCGGCCCGGTCGGATCCGCCCGGTGTGCGAGCGCGTCGCGCAGCGCGTCCAGCCGCTCGGACGGGACCCAGAAGTCGGCGAACCCCGCGTAGAGCGCATCGGAGCCGTTCATCGTCCCCGCCGTGAGGGCCAGGAACTCGCCGAGCCGGCCAGGGGCGCGGCCGAGCAGCCAGGTGCCGCCGACGTCGGGCGTGAACCCGATCTTCACCTCGGGCATCGCGAGCTGCGAGCGCTCGGTGACCACGCGGATCGCCGCATGCCCTGCGACGCCGATGCCGCCGCCCATCGTGATGCCGTCGGCGATCGCGACGACGGGCTTCGGGTATTCGGCGATCGCGGCGTTCATCGCGTACTCCTCGCGGAAGAACTCCACCGTGTCCGCGCTGCGTCCCGCGGTGATCTGGCGGTGCAGCTCGCGCACATCGCCGCCCGCGCACAGGCCACGCTCCCCTGCTCCGTCGATGTAGACGATCTCGATGTCGCTGTCGTCGCGCCAGGCATCGAGCGCTGCGTGCACCGCGCGGATCATCCCGACGTTGAGGGCGTTGAGCGCGCGCGGCCGGTTCAGCGTGATCCAGCCCAGCGCTCCCTCTGTGCGCACGAGCACCTCGGCGTCTGCGGCGGCGGATCCCTGGGCGTCTTCGACGGTGCTCACGGATGCCACGTTACCGCGCACGGCGCTCCGTCCGAGGTGCCGACGACCGGGTGGAGGGAGCACGAGCGTGCCTCCGCATCGCGGGCGCGGCGGCCCCCGCATTGGGCGGAATGCCCCGGATCAACCTGCGTTTTCCCTCCCCATCCGGCAGGATAGAGGGGTACTGCTGTATCTATGAGAGGCCGCGGATGACCGACGGACAAGTGCTCGAGTTCTCGCATGCGACGAAGCGCTTCGGCGTTCTCACCGCTGTCGACGACCTCTCCGCCCGTATCGAGCCCGGCGCGGTGACCGCGTTCCTCGGGCCCAACGGCGCCGGCAAGACGACCTCACTGCGGATGATGATCGGGCAGATCCGTCCGACCTCGGGCACCGCCACCATCGGCGGCGTCGCCCACTCCGAGCTGCGCCACCCGCTGCGCACGATCGGATCCGTGCTCGAGGAGGCGGTCTACCGCCCCCGCCGCACCGCGCCGCGCCAGCTGACGATCGCGGCGAAGGCGAACGGCATCCCCCTCTCCCGCGTGCAGGAAGTGCTCGAGCTGGTGGGCCTGCAGAACGAGACCGAGACGCGCATCGGCGCCTATTCGCTCGGCATGCGTCAGCGGCTCAGCGTGGCCGGGGCCCTTCTCGGTGACCCCGGCGCCCTCGTGCTCGACGAGCCCGCGAACGGCCTGGACCCCGAGGGCATCCGCTGGATGCGCCTGCTCATGCGCCAACTCGCCGACGAGGGCCGGACGGTTCTCGTCTCCTCGCACGTGCTGAGCGAGATCGAGCAGATCGCCGACAACGTGCTGGTGCTGTCCAAGGGCCGCCTGGTCTACGCCGACAGCATCGGCAAGCTCTCGGACCCGACCACGGGATCCGTCGTCGTCGACGCCGACGACCGTGCGGCGCTCGCCGCCTCCCTGCAGAACGCCGGGCTGAGTTTCGACGTGCTGCGTTCGGGCCTGACCGTGCACAACACCGACGCCGCCGCCGTCGGCGCGGTCGCCGCGTCCGCCGGCCTCGCGCTCACCACGCTGCTGCAGCGCGGACCGAGCCTCGAGGAGGTCTTCCTCGACCTCGTGCACGGCCGTCGCGATTCCGCGACCGGCGCGGTGCCGGTCGTCGGCGCACCGGAGGCGGCGACCGAGGCGCCCGTCACGGCCGATTCCGCTTCCACGGCGGATGCCTCCGACGAGAGCGCCGAAGCGCCGGCGACCGCCGACGGCATCCCGTCCGCCGGACTGTTCGGCGCCGCCGCGGCCGTGCCGGTCGTGGCGGCCGCGAGCGCCGGTGTCGCCGGCCTGTTCGACGCCGCGGGCGCGGCCGCTCCTGCGGAAGGCGCTGCCGCGGTTCCGACCACGCGCCGCGAGGCTGCCGAATTCGCCGCGGCGCAGTCGGCAGCCGACGAGAACGAGAACGCTGGAGGATCCGAGGACGAAGGATCCGAGGACGAGGGATCCGAGACGGCCAGCACGGACACCGAGGGCGCCGAGTCCGAGAGCGCCGAGACTGCGATCGACGGCGGCGAGGGTGTGCCCGAGGACGAGGCTCCCGCGACCGACGAGAACGATGCGGAGAGCGCGGACGAGGCTTCCGACTCCGACTCCGACTCCGACTCCGACTCCGAGGAGAACGGGTCCCAGGAGGACGGTTCCGACGAAGGCGCTTCCGACGAAGGCGTTTCCGCCCAGGACGGATCGGACCAGGACGGATCGGACCAGGCCGGATCGGACCAGGGCGAGGAGGAGGCCGACGCCTCCGGCACCGACGCCTCCGGCGAGAACGGATCCGCCAAGGGCGACACCGACACGGATGTCCAGGCGGACGAGGGCGAGCAGGACCAGTCCGAGTCGGAGTCGACCGAGGATGCGGAAGCGGAGACCGGCGTCGAGGACCAGACAGAGCGCACCGACGAGGATTCCGCGTCGTCCGAGGACGCCCACGACGACACCGCCATCGCGGCGGGCGTCGCGCTGACCGCCCCGATCGACGCCGACTACACGCCGGGCGACGCGGCCCAGGACAGCGCGGACGAGGCGCGGCAGGACGAGGACTCCGACGAGCACGAAGCCCCTCTCACCCACGCCGCCGACGCCGGCGAGGAAGGATCCGCAGCACTCGGATCCTTCGAGACCGCCGCGCTGACCATCCCGGACGCCGCGCCGGTGTCCTTCGACGACCTGATCACCGGCGTGCCGTCGGCCCCGCAGACCTCCGACGTCGAGACCGCCGAGGGCGAGGACCACTCCGAGAGCCAGGAGCCGGACGCGGACGACCGCGACGACCGCATCGACGACGCCCCCACGGCGGCGACGACCGTGATCACGACACCCTCCGCCGACGACGAGTTCGCCACGCCGGAGCCCAGCACGGAGACCACCGAGATCGCCGGGATCGAGATCTTCGCGGCGCTCGCCGAGGGGCGCACACAGGAGATCCAGGTCATCCTCGACGAGTCGCCCGACGATGACGACGACCTCGAGGACGTGACGCAGGGCGAGATCGACCAGCATGAGGATCCGCGCGCCGCCGCCGTCAGCGCGTCCCTCGCCGCCGCGGCCCGCGCGTTCTTCACGGACGACGCTCCCTCCTACACGCCCGGTCCGGCCGGCGACGAGGAGTCCGCTGCGCATGACGAGTCGGCGCCGCAGGACGACCAGCAGCGCGACGGGTCACAGCACGAGCAGAGCCAGGACGAGCAGAACCACGATGGGGAGCGCCACGACGGCGACCACCACGGGCACTGACCGGGGCCGAAGCAGGAACGGAGCGGCGATCGTCTGAGAGGACGGTCGCCGCTCCGTCGTTCCCCTACCTGCGAGTCGTCTCCGAAGTGGGGCGGATCAGGCGGGGCGGATCGCAGGCTTGCGCTTGCGCCCGGGCTTGCCCGCGGGCTCCACGACCGGGATCGCCCCGGTCGCGGCGATGTCGGTGACCTCCGCGAGCTCGGAGGTCGCATCGAGCCGCAGCGCCTGCGCGAGCGCCAGACCGTGCCGGGTCGTGAGGACGAGCCGCTGGAACTCGGCGCCCTCGAGGTCGATCACGACGCTGGGCTTGTGCCGCCGGATGAGCACGAAGTCATCGCCGTTCGCCGACTTCCAGGTGCCGGCGGCGAGCACGAGCGGCACATGCGTGCCGGGGCTGCCGACGCCGCGCAACCATGTCCAGGCGTCATCCGTGAGCTGCACCTTGACGATCGACTCGCGGGCGACGTGCAGGTTGTCGCGGCGGAACGAGACAGCGCGCTCGAGCGGAGAGAGCTCCACCTCGAGGCGGGTCCGATCCAGCAGCAGCGTCACCATTCCCCCAGTCTGCCAGCGCCGACCCGGATCCGCCCGCGAGGCACCTCACAGGACGGCAACGATCCCACTGGCGGTGATCCACAATCCGCGGTCCGGCGATGACGGCGCTCTCGTCCACTCGGTCCTGCTCACTGGTCGCGAATTGCGGCTTTCGCTCGCTCAAAGTCGCAATTCGCGACCAGTGAGCGGAGATGCCGGACGGGATCCGCGTCCGTGGGGTCAGGCCGTGGCCCGGGCCGCGGCCTGAGCGGCCGCGGGAAGCGCCGCCTCGATCGCTGCGAGTTCCGCCTCGCCGTGCGCGGCCGTGAGGAACCAGGCCTCGAACACGCTCGGCGGCAGCGCCACGCCCTGCTCGCGCATGGCGTGGAAGAACGGCGCATACCGGAAGACCTGCTGCGCCTGCGCTTCGGTGTAGTCGCGCGGGGCCTCGGCCGCGAAGGCCACGCCGAACAGGTTGCCTGCGCGCGGCACGGCGTGCTCCACGCCCGCGTCGGTGAGCGCGCTGTCGAGCGCGGCGGACAGCCGGGCTGCGGCGGCGTCGATCCGCGCGTACACGTCCGGGGTCGCGAGGCGCAGGGTGGCCAGGCCCGCGGCGACCGAGAGCGGGTTCCCGCTCAGCGTTCCGGCCTGATACACCGGCCCGGTCGGCGCCAGCCGGTCCATGACCTCGGCACGCCCGCCGAGCGCGGCCAGCGGCATGCCCCCGCCCACGACCTTGCCGAACGTGATGATGTCGGGCAGGTACTCCTCACCCGCCGCCTGCTGCAGGCCCCAGAAGCCGGCCGCGTGCACGCGGAAGCCGGTGAGCACCTCGTCCAGGATCATGAGAGCGCCGTGCGCATGCGCGGTCTCGGCGATGAGCCGGTTGAATCCGGCCTGCGGCGCCACCACGCCCATGTTCGCCGCGGAGGCCTCCACGATCACAGCCGCGATCCGGTCGCCGTGCTCGGCGAACACGGCGGCGAGCGCCTCCGGGGAGTTGTAGTCGATGACGAGCGTCTGCGCGGCGATCGGGGCGGGGACACCCGCGGATCCGGGCAGGGCGAGGGTCGCGACACCGGATCCAGCCGCGGCCAGCAGCCCGTCCGAGTGCCCGTGGTAGTGCCCGGCGAACTTGACGAGCAGATCGCGGCCGGTCACGCCGCGGGCCAGCCGGATCGCGGTCATGGTCGCCTCGGTGCCCGTGGAGACCAGCCGCACCCGCTCGACGGGGCGCACGTCGCCGTGCCGCACGCGGTCGGCGATGAGCGCGGCGAGCTCGACCTCGCCCTCGGTCGGGGCGCCGAACGACAGCCCGCGGGTGGCCGACTCCTGCACGGCCGCGACGATCTCGGGGTGCGCGTGCCCCAGCAGCGCCGGGCCCCAGGACGCGACGAGGTCGAGGTAGGTCGTGCCGGCCGCGTCGGTGACCGTCGCGCCGGACGCGCTCGCCAGGAACCGCGGCGTGCCGCCGACCGACCCGTAGGCGCGCACCGGGGAGTTCACCCCTCCGGGGATCACGGCACGGGCGGCATCGAACAGGACGTCATTGCGGTCGGTCATGGATCCATTCTCCCGGAGGATCCTGTGCCCGGATGTCGGCGGGTCCTCCTCGTTTCAAAGCGCGCAAATGGCTCCATCCGAGGCCTGAATGGAGCCATTTGCGCGCTTCGAAAGCACCTGGGCCCGGTTCAGCCGCGGGCGAGCCAGCGGGCGGCCTCGGTCGCCCAATACGTCAGCACGACGTCGGCGCCGGCACGGCGGATCGACAGCAGCGACTCCAGGATCGTGCGCTCGCGATCGAGCCAGCCGTTCTGCGCCGCGGCCTCGATCATCGCGTACTCGCCCGAAACCTGGTACGCCCACACCGGCACGCGCACGGCGTCGCGCACCTCGCGCATCACGTCGAGGAACGCCATCGCGGGCTTCACCATGACGATGTCCGCACCCTCGGCCTCGTCCAGCAGCGCCTCGCGCACGCCCTCGCGCCGGTTGCCCGGATCCAGCTGATACGTGCGGCGGTCGCCCTGCAGCTGGGAGTCGACGGCCTCGCGGAACGGTCCGTAGAACGCGCTCGCGTACTTCGCCGCGTAGCCGAGCAGCAGCACGTTCTGGAAGCCCTCGGCGTCCAGCGCGTGGCGCACCGCGGCGGTCTGTCCGTCCATCATGCCGCTCAGCCCGAGCAGCTGCGATCCGGCGCACGCCTGGGCGAGCGCCATCGACACGTACCGCTCCAGGGTCGCGTCGTTGTCGACGGAGCCGTCGGTGGCGAGCACGCCGCAGTGACCGTGGTCGGTGAACTCGTCCAGGCACAGGTCGGTCTGCACGACGAGGGTGTCGCCGACCTCCGCCGCCAGCGCGGCGGTGGCGACATTGAGGATCCCGTCCGGATCATCGGCACCGGATCCTGTGGCGTCGCGCACGGCGGGCACGCCGAACAGCATGATCCCGGTCACGCCCGCCTCGGCCGCTTCGACGGCGGCGCGACGGAGGGAGTCGAGCGAGTGCTGCACGACGCCGGGCATGGATCCGATCGGGGACGGATCCGTCAGTCCTTCGCGCACGAAGGCCGGGAGCACCAGGTGCCGAGGAAGAAGATCCGTCTCGCGCGCCAGGGAGCGCACCGGGGCGGACTGCCGCAGCCGGCGCGGACGGACGTCGGGGAAGCCGGCCGATGCGCCCAGCCCGGCGGCGGCATCGGAGCGAAGCCCGCCGGTCACGGGGCGAACTCGTCGGCCGCGTGCGGGAGGGTGAACTGGGCGACCGCGTCGATGAGCGCGTCGACCGTCTGCGTGTCGGCGACCACCGTGATCGGCAGGCCCGCCCTCTTGGCGTCCTTCGCGGTACGGGGCCCGATCGCGGCGAGCAACGTGGAATCCGGGATGTCCGGGAACTGCTCGCGCACCTGCTCGGCGACGGATCCGCTCGTGACCAGGATCGCGTTGATCCGGCCGTTCTGCACGTCGCGCATGATGCGCTCCGTGACCGGAACGCCGACGGTGCGGTAGGCGACGACGCTGGACACGTGATGGCCCGCCTTGATCAGCGATTTGGTGAGCAGGGGCTTGGCGATCTCACTGCGCAGCGTCAGGATCCGCTTCGGTTCCGGCTCGAGCGCGATGAGCTGGGCCGCCATTCCCTCGGCGGAGTTGTCGTCCTCCGGCACGAGGTCGACGTGATAGCCGACGGCGGCGAGCGCCGTGGCCGTGGTCTCACCCACGGCGGCGATCTTCGTGGAGACGGGGATCTCGGCGCGGTGCGCGAAGAGCACGTCGACCGTGGTCGCGCTCGTGATGGTGAGCCAGTCGAACTCGCCGTTCGCGAGCTTCGCGAGCGCGTCATCGAGAGCGGCCTGGTCGTTCGTCGGCGCGAAGTTGATCAGGGGCGCCACGACGGGGACCGCTCCCTGCGCGCGCAGAGTGGCGGCGACGCCGTCGCCCCAGGGGCCTCCGCGCGGCACGAGCACACGCCAACCCGTCAACGGCTTGGCCTCTTGCTTCGATTCAGTCATCATCATCGGATTCAGGGGCGCGGAATGAGGTCAGCCGCCCCACGTTCGAGCAGCCGACGGGCAACAGACAACCCGATCGCGCGCGATGCGCTGATCGGGTCCGCACCATCGGCAGAGTCCGCACCGTTGCCACTGCCGTTGGGACGAATATACTCCTCGCCCGGTGCCGCAGCCTTCACGGAGTCTGGATGCAGCGGCTCCGTGACGTCGATCCCGATCCGCCAGCCGTCGTGCGGCGCGTAGACCACGGCTCGCACGCGCAGGTCGCCGTCCACGATCTCCGCGTGCGCGGCCATCGGCGCCTGGCAGCCGGAATCCAGCCCCTCCAGCACTGCTCGTTCCGCGGTGACGGCGATGCGGGTGGCCTCGTCGTCAAGGGCGGCGAGCGCGGCCAGAAGCTCGGCCGGAGCGTCGACGGTGGTCTCCACGGCGAGCGCTCCCTGGCCGGGCGCCGTCGGCCACTCGGTGAGACCGAGCGGCTCGGCCTTCAGCTCGCCGAGGGGATCCCCGTCGAGCCTGCTGAGTCCCGCGGAGGCGAGGATCACGGCGTCGAGCTCGCCCGACGCCACGCGCTGCAGCCGGGAGTCGACGTTGCCGCGCAGATCGGCCGTGTGCAGGCGCGGGTTGCGCACGTGCACCTGCGCGATTCGGCGCGGGGATCCGGTGCCGATCGTGGATCCGCCCTTCAGCTCGTGAAGGGGCGTGCCGTCGCGGGTGACGGCCACGTCGCGGGCGTCGGCGCGAGCCGGGATCGCGGCGATGACGAGTCCGTCCGGCACCTGCGTGGGCAGGTCCTTCAGGGAGTGCACGAGGATGTCGCACTCGCCGCGCAGCAGCGCATCGCGCAGGGCCGTGGCGAACACGCCCTGCCCGCCGATCTCGCTGAGGGACGCCCGGTTGGTGTCGCCCTCGCTCGTGATCGGGACGAGTTCGACCCGACGGCCCGAGACCGCCTCGAGCGCCTTGGCGACGTGCCCCGACTGGGCCTGCGCGAGGGCGCTGCGGCGCGTGCCGAGGCGGATGACGCCCGCGCTCCCTGAACCCGTCGAAGGGGTCACTGCAGCACCTCGGGGATCTCCTCGAGGCGCAGGCGGCGCCCGGTGTAGAAGGGCACCTCCTCCTTCACGTAGCGGCGCGCATCGGTGTAGCGCAGGTCGCGCATGAGGTCGACGAGCTCCGTCGGGTCGTCGGCCTCGAGCGGCAGCAGCCACTCGTAGTCGCCGAGCGCGAAGGCCGCGACAGTGTTGGCGATGACCCCGCGGAAGGCCGCGCCCTTGCGCCCGTGCTCGGCGAGCATGCGGCGGCGCTCGTCCTCCTCGATCAGGTACCACTCGGGCGTGCGCACGAACGGGTACAGGCAGAGCCAGTCCTTCGGCTCGACGCCACGGAGGAAGCCGGGAACGTGCGCGCGGTTGAACTCGGCGTCGCGGTGCACGCCCATCACGTTCCAGGTCGGCAGCAGGGTGCGCAGCAGTTCGGTGCGCCGGAGGCGCCGGAGGGCCTTCTGCAGTTCCTCAGGGTTCGGTCCGTGCAGCCACACCATGAGGTCGGCGTCGGCCTTCAGGCCGGAGACGTCGTAGAAGCCGCGGACGGAGATCCCGCCGTCCTCGATGTGCCGGACGATGTCCTCCAGCTCGGTGGCGTCGGACTCGACCACGGGAGCGGAGGGGTCGCGGCGCCACACGGCCCACAGGGTGAAACCCTGGGGCGAGGCGTCGGAGTCGGCGGCGAGCACGGGCGTTTCTGCAGCTTCAGCCATGGATCCAGTCTGCCCCCTCCAGCTATGTGGCGGAGAATCCGAGTCGTCCCCCTGAGGGCGACCTATAGACCGCGCTCAGGGGGACGACTCGGAGAAAGTCAGCGTGCGATGCTGCGGGCGACGGCCCAGACGATGCCGCCGACGACCGCAGCCACGCCGACAGCCGCGGCCATGGCGCCGACCGGGTTGCGCCGCGCGAACGCGCGCAGCTTCACCTTGCCCTCGACGGTCGCCTTCTCGAGACGACGGGGCACGTTGCCCTTCTCCTCGATCGCGAGCAGCGCCGCCTTCAGCTCGGCACGGGCCGAGGCGACGGGATCGACGATCCCTGCGGGCACGGCCGTGCGCGGGATGTTCACCGGGTCAACGGCCATTGCCGGCCTCCTTCACGATGCGGACGTCGGTGGCGACGGCCTGTGCGGGATTCTCCCGGCGCAGGACCTTGCGGAACTTCACGATTCCGAGCAGCGCGAACACGACCACGGCGAGCAGCAGGATCCCGAACGTGATGATCGCGGAGAGCCAGACCGGGAACCACGACGAGAGGCCGGCGATCGCGAACACGAGGATGACCGGCACGGTCCAGAACAGGAAGAACAGTGCGACCAGGAACCAGACGCTGCCGATCCCTGCGTCCTTGGCGGTGCGGGAGATCCAGGTCTTGGCCGCGTCGATCTCGGCCTTGACGAGATTGCTGACGAGGTCGGGAAGGTCGCCGAGCAGCGTCAGCAGGCTGTCGTCGGCGCGATCCCGGAAGTTGCCGGCCATGTCAGTCGTCCGTGGTCGGCTTCTTCGGCGCAGCCTTCGCGCCCGAAGACGTGCGGGGCTTCGTCTTGCTCTCCGCCGCGGCGGCGCTCTGTTCCGCAGCTGCCACGGTCTCCTCCGCCGCCTGCTTGACCTCCGCAGCGACGGTCTTGCCGCTCGCGATGGTCGAGTCCACGCGCTGACCCGGCGTTCCGCCGGACGTGGCGGCCTTGACGATCTTCACGGCGCCGGTCCACAGAGCCTGCGGCACGGCGGCCGCCTGCGTCTTCGCGAAGTCCTGCACCTTGTGCACCTGCGCCTGCACGGGGTCGAGGTGCCAGACCTTGAGCCACTGCTTCTTGATCTGCTCGTAGCGCTCGCGCCCCGCGCGAGTGCCCAGCACGTATCCGACGCCGAGTCCGACGACAAGTCCGATCTTCCCCTTCATGGGGTCTCCTCACGATTGCGGTCTCTGCGGATCTCCAGCGTAACCCTGTATTCCGTTTTCGGCATCTATCGGGCGGAGGGGGTTGACTTCGCTCGGTCCACGTGCGGCGTCCTCCCGCAGCCGACCTGCGGACCACGGCCGCTTCCGCCGGGGTCAGCCCCAGAGGAGGGCGTGACGGATCCGCTCCGCCTCCTCCTTCGCGTGCGGGACGACCTGCGCGAGACCGGTGCCGCTGAGCCACGCCCCGGTCGCGCCGACGCCCGGCACCGCGGAGATCACGGCCGCCGCCTCGGTGCGGCGCTCGGCCGCTCCCCGCACGGCCGAGGGCTGCGCCTGCACGAAACGCGCGCGGTGGCTGCCCCGCAGCTGCGCGGCGCTCAGCTCGACGCCGAGCAGGGCCGAGGCCTCGGCGAGCGCGAGGGACGCGGCGGCCTCGTCGTCGAGGGCGGCGGTCGCCGGCTCTTCGCCCGCGGAGCCGAACGACACCCGGACGACCTGCCTGTTGCCGGCCCGCTCGCGCAACCAGGCCCACTTCGCGGTGCTGTGCGTCAGGGCCTTCGCTGTATGCGACCCGGGAACGGTGAGCACTCCGGATCCGCGCGGGGCGACGGCGAGTTCGGGGGCGTCGAGGACCAGCGTGACGATCTCGATGCGCGGGCATGCTCCGCCAGCGACCGCGGCCAGCTCCGGCACGTGTGGCGCGAGAAGCCGGCGTGCCGTGGGCTCGTCGGCGGCGACGATCACCGCGTCGAAGCGGGCAAGGCCGTCGGCGGGCTCGGTGCCGAGGCCGTCCGCGACGACACCGTCCTGCTCCTGCTCCTGCTCCTGCTCGGCGAGGCGCACGGTCCAGCCGAGGTCATCACGCTCGAGCGCCTCGACCTGAGCGCCCGTGCGCACCTCGGATCCGAGCAGTTCGATACGCGCGATCAGCGCGTCCACGAAGCCCGACATGCCGCCTGTGAGACCCTGCACCGCCGCACCGGGTGCCTTGCCCGATCCGCCGGTGATCTCAGCGACCGCGCCGGAGAGCGAGCCGGCGCGGGTGAGGGCCGCGTTCAGAGACGGGGCTGCCACGTCGACGTCGATGTCGTCGGGGTGCGCGGAGTACACGCCGGTGCTGACCGGGGCCACGAGGCGGTCGAGCACCCTGGCGCCCATGCGCTTGCGCACGAGACGACCCAGACTGTGGTCGTGGCCGATCGTGAGCGGCGGCAGCAGACGGTCGAGCCAGGCTCGCCAGGTGCCGCTCCACCCGATCACCCGGCGCACGTCCTCGGCGAAGGGATTCGCGGGGATCCCGAGCAGCCCGCCTCGGGGCAGCGGCGCGGCGCCGCCGGGGATGCCCGCGACCCAGGCGCCGCCGGGCTCCGGCGACACCACCCGATCGTCGAGTCCGAGTTCGGCGAGCAGTGCACGCACGTGACCGCCGCGCACGGCGAAGCTCTCGGCGCCGGCGTCGAACACGATCCCGTCGGCCTCGCCGGCCCGCACGGCGCCGCCGGCCCGATCCTGCGCTTCGAACACCGTCGCGTGCGCGCCGATCGCGGCGATCGACTCCGCCGCGACAAGGCCCGCCACTCCGCCACCGATCACGGCGACCCGCAGGCGCGCGGCCTTCTCGGCGAGCTCAGGAGCGTGCGGTTCGACGGCGGGCGAAGACCCCGGATCCGGTGCGGTCATCGCCCGGCGACCGCCGACTCGACCCGCACCTCGTGCACCAGCTCGACGATCCGGGTGAGCACGGAGGGATCCGTCTCGGGCGGCACCCCGTGGCCGAGGTTCAGGATGTGCGCGCGAGCGGCGGTGCCGCGGCGCAGCACGTCGCGGACGTGCGCCTCGAGCACGGGCCAGGGCGCGGTGAGCAGCGCCGGGTCGATGTTGCCCTGCACGGTCACGTCGTCGCCGAGCACGGCCACGGCCTCGTCCAGCGGCAGGCGCCAGTCGACCCCGACCGCGTCGGCGCGGCCGTCGAGGCGCATGTCGGCGAGGAACGGCCCCGTGCCGACGCCGAAGTGGATGACCGGAGCGTCGATGCCGTCGACCGCGGCGGCCGAGTGCGGCGCGACGAAGGCGCGGTAGTCGGCGGGGCTGAGGGAGCCTGCCCAGGAATCGAAGAGCTGCACGGCGCTCGCTCCGGCCGCGTGCTGCGCGTCGAGGAACGTCCGCGAGATCTGTGCGAGCCAGCCCGCGAGCCGGTTCCACGAGTCAGGATCCGTGTGCATCATCGCCCGTGCGCGCAGGTGCTCCTTCGACGGCCCGCCCTCGACGAGGTAGGCGGCGAGGGTGAAGGGCGCTCCGGCGAACCCGATCAGCGGCGTGGTGTCGCCGAGTTCGGCCACCACGAGCCGCACCGCCTCGGCGATCTGCGTCGTGTCGAGCGACGCGGGGTCGATCGCCGTGATCCGGTCGACGTCAGCCGCGGTGCGCACCGGCGCCGCGAAAACCGGCCCGCGGCCCGGCTCGATCTCGACCTCGACGCCGGCGAGCCGCAGGGGCACCACGATGTCGCTGAAGAAGATGCCCGCGTCCACGTTGTGCCGGCGCACCGGCTGCAGCGTGATCTCCGCTGCGAGGTCCGGCGTGAGGCAGGCGTCGAGCATCCGGGTGCCGACCCGCAGATCGCGGTACTCGGGCAGCGAACGACCTGCCTGGCGCATGAACCACACCGGGGTGGTCTCGGGACGGTTTCCGGCGAGGGCGCGCAGCAGCGGTGCGTCGTTGAGGGGCATGGATCCATTCTCCCCCGCCGCTGCTTTGCGGCTCATGAGGATCCGGACGTCGCCCGCGCGGATTCCGGCCTCGCGGCGAACGCGACGGCGGTCGGCGGGTTGCGGGTGGCGGGCGGCGGGCGCACTAACCAACGCGGCGGCGGACGCACTGACGTCATCACCGCGCTTGGCGCGCCGCAGGGCCAGGCAGCAGAATGCTGGACAGGGATCCGCCGTCCCCGGTCGCGATGCCGCGCACCGCGCACCGCGCACCACGCGAAAGAGCAGGCCATTGGACGCAGCGACTCCGCCCGTGACATCGGCTCCCGGCGGCCACGGTTTCCCCGGCCTCCGCTTCGGCGCCCCCGGCCCGCGCTCGGACGGCCACGGCTTCCCCGCTCCGCGCTTCGGCGGCGGATCAGGCCTGGCGACAGCGCCCAGCTGGGCGGCCGGCCCCGCCACGCGCCCTCCGATGTCCCCCCTCCGGCGCGGCTGGCTGTGGGCCGTCGCCGTCGTCGCGACGATCGCGATCACGGTCGGGGGCGCAACGGTCACCGGAGTGGCCGTCCTCGCAGCGATCCCGCAGGAGTCCCCGTACGGTTCGGCCGCCACCGGGGACAGTTCGTCGACGAGCGCCGACGCCTGGGACGACAACGTGACGATGCGGCTGAGCGCCGCGATGCAGGAGAACGACCGCGCGGCATTCGTCGCGGCGGGCGACGGGCTCGTCGCGAAGCATCTGGCGGCGATCTGGGATGAGACCAAGAAGCTGGGCTGGACCATCGGGGTGGCCGAGGCGACGGACGCGACCGGATCCGTGCAGCTCGCGTTCAACATGCAGCTCGGCGGCTTCCACGCGGTCGCCGCCGACAACGGCACCGGCTTCGGCGGGGAGCTGCTCGCGACCTTCGTGTACGACGCGACGATCAGGGGGACGGGGCCGGACTCGAAGCTGACGGCGCTGCGCGCGGTGTCGGAAATGCCCTGGGATCGAGAGGAGCAGATCGCGGTCGCGCGCGGAGAGCGGGTCGCTCTGTTCGCAGACGCCGACGAGGCCGCCCTCGCGACGGACCGCATCCCCGAGGCCGAGGCCGCGGCAGAGGACGTGCTCGCCCGTCCCGAGTGGGCCGGGTCCACGGCGCGGCTCGACGGCTTCGTGAGCTATGTGACCGAGAACGACGACGACTTCCGTGCGGCGTACGGTCCGAACATCGCCGACGGCGTCGCGGGGTTCTGCCGGTTCGACTACCGGCCGAGCCGATGGACGGCAGAAGACGTACCCGGCCTCGCCAGCGGCCCCTACCCCGGCGGCGGGCTCGCGGCCGTCGGCCCGGACGGTCTGCTCGACGAGGACGGGTACGTCTTCGCGCACGAGTTCGCGCACTACATGCAGAACACCTATGCGCCGGCCCCCTACGCCGCTGACGGCACAAAGGCCGACGATCGCGCCTTCTCCGAGGGCTATGCAGAGGCCGTCGCGGCCGAGTACGCCGACGCCTCCGACGAGTTGTTCACGACCCGCGAGGTGCGGCGGACGGTGCTCGATGGAGACGTAGCGGCCGCAGTCTCCGCCGCGGCGTTCGACGACTCCGCCCGAGTGGACACGGCCTACCTCACGGCCGGGTCGTACTTCTACTTCCTCGACCAGCAGCACGCCGACTACCGCGCCCTGCTGACGACGGACGGCACGACTCCGTTCGTCAAGGAGATCGACACGGTCATGCCGCCGGGGCTCCGCATCGAGGACTGGCGGGCCTGGATGGCCGAACAGTAGCGGCGATCGCGGCCACAGCCGGATCCGCGTCCGCCGGGTTCGGGATCCGCATGTCGCCCTGCGGCGCCTTCCAGGATCTGCAAAGCACCGGGAGCGTAAACTCTCAGGGTGCTGCTCTGCGTCACGGCCAATCACAAGACTGCCCCCTTCGACCTCCTCGAACGACTCAGTCGCACCCCGGATGACCTGGCTGGATCCCTCTCCGAAGGATCCAAGGGCGCCGTCGTGCTCGCGACCTGCAACCGCTTCGAGGCCTATGTCGACGTCGACGGCACGGCGGACGAGACCGACGTCGCGCGGATCCTGAGCACCGTCTCGGAGCGCAGCGGGATCCCCGCCGACACGCTCACCGCGTCATCGTCGGTGCATTCCGGCGCTCGCGTCGTGGAGCACCTCTTCTCCGTCGCCTCGGGGCTGGAGTCCGTGGTCTCGGGCGAGGGCGAGATCGCCGGCCAGGTGCGCCGTGCGCTGACCTCGGCGCGCAAGCACGGCACCACGTCCCCCGAGCTGGAGCGGCTGTTCCAGCGCGCCAGCGAGGCGCAGCGCAAGGTCAAGAACGACACCGCCCTGGGACGCGCCGGCCGCTCGCTCGTGCGCCTCGCCCTCGAGCTGGCCGACAGCCGCATCGCCGACTGGAGCGCCGCCCGCGTGCTGCTCGTGGGCACCGGGGCGTACGCCGCCGTGACCCTGGCGACGCTGCGCGAACGCGGCGCTCAGGACATCAGCGTGCACTCGCCGTCCGGCCGCGGGGCCGCGTTCGCCGTGAAGCACAGCATCCGCGCCCTGCCCAAGGCCGAGTACGCCCGCGCCGCCGCGCACGCCACGATCGTGATCACCTGCACCAGCGCCGAGCTTCCGGTGCTGGATGCCGCGATCCTGCGCGCGGGGCGGGGTCCGGCGCTGACGGTGCTGCCCTCGCCCGACGAGGCCACGGTCGACTGCCCGATCCCGGGACACGGGCCCTCGGCCGGTTCCGCACCGACGCAGCTGATCGTCGATCTGGGCATGCCGCGCAACGTCGCTCCCGACGTCGCCGACGTCGAGGGCGTCGCGCTGCTGGACCTCGAGACCATCCGCCTGCACGCACCGCTCGAGGAGTTGCAGGCCACCGACGCCGCGCGCTCGATCGTGCGCGCGGCCGCGGCGACGTTCCACGAGGTGGGCGCCCGCGAGAGCGTCACCCCGGCCGTCGTGGCCCTGCGCGGACACATCTTCGAGCTGCTCGAGGCGGAGATCGAGCGCGCCCGGCGTCGCGGCGACGACGGCGGCCAGGTCGAGCAGGCCATGCGCCACCTCGCCGGGGTGCTGCTGCACACCCCCACCAGCCGCGCGCACGAGCTCGCCGCGCAGGGACGCGGATCCGAGTTCATCGCCGCGGTCGAGACGCTGTACGGGCTGAGCGCTGAGGTTGAGGCGCGGCAGGACGACGCCGCCACTGCCTGAACCGACCGAGACGTTGTCTCTCGTGACCGCCGGGCCCGGGGCGAACACCCGACCGCGGCGATCGCCCCGGTCGTCAAAGAAGGAATCCGTTGCTCCCGGCCCCTTCGGAGCGGCGTGTTCCTTCTTCGACGCGACGTAGGCCCACGACGAAACGGGCCGGCGTGGCTAGCCTGAGACGGTGAGCAACGTGACAGACGAGGGTCCCTTCTTCCACGGCACCAAGGCGGATCTGCAGCCCGGCGAGCTCCTCACGGCGGGGTTCCGGTCGAACTACCGGCCCGAGATCGTGATGAACCACATCTACTTCACCGCGCTGCGCGACGGGGCAGGCCTCGCCGCAGAGCTCGCCGCCGGCGACGGCGCACCCCGGGTGTACCAGGTCGAGCCGACCGGGGAGTTCGAGGACGACCCGAACGTCACCGACAAGAAGTTCCCAGGCAACCCGACGCGCTCCTACCGCAGCACGGATCCGCTCCGCGTGGTCGCCGAGGTCGACGACTGGACCCGCCTGACGCCCGAGGCGCTGCAGGACTGGCGCGACCGCCTGGCATCGCTTCTCGCCGACGAGCGCGGCGAGATCATCAACTAGCGCCGGACAGCGCCGCGCGAACGAGGCCGGCGAGGGCGCGGGACCTGCTGTCAGGCGGCCACGCGATGACCGTCGTGACCACCGGCGCATCCGGCACGGGCACGACCCCGAGATCGCCAGGCAGGTGCGTGCCGACGGACTCGGGCATGAGGGCGCACGCACGTCCCAGCGCGATCAGCTGGGTGAGCTGAGTGTGATCGCGGACCCGCGGACCGGGGCCGTCCGCGTGGGTTCCGTCGCTCTGCGGCCAACGCGGCAGGGGCGGATCCACCCGGGCATCGATCTCGGCCATGGACACCTGAGCGCGGCCGGCCCACGCATGATCTGCGGGGAGTACGAGGACTTGCCGCTCGGCGCGCAGCTCGTCCGTATCGAGACCCGACGTGGAGTCGTAGGGCCGCTGGAGCAGCGCGACATCCGCCTGACCGGTGCGCAGCATGCGCTCCGCCTCACCGGGTCCGCACAGAGCCACCTCGACCGGCACGGCATCCGGCAGCGCGGCGTAGGCGTCGAGCAGATCCGACAGCAGTTCGGGGGATGCGCCCGACTTCGTGGCCAGGACCAGACCCGGCCTGCCGCCGGCGGCCCGACGGGTGCGACGCTCGGCAGCGTCGACCGCGTCGAGCACGATCCGGGCTTCTCGCAGGAGCACTGTCCCGGCCTCGGTCAGTGTGATCGCGCGGGCGCCGCGGTGCAGGAGAACGACGCCGAGCCGGCGTTCGAGCTGCTGGATGGCGCGTGAAAGCGGTGGCTGCGCCATCGAGAGCCGTTGCGCGGCGCGTCCGAAATGCAGCTCCTCGGCAACGGCGACGAAGTAGCGCAGCTCGCGGGTCTCCACGCAATCATCGTATTCAGCGGTCGGGCGGATCGATACCCGTGAGGTATCGCCGCGCACCCGATCGGTCTTGGACGCGGCGCCCGGCCCGACGAGAGGATCGTCGACGTGAATGCACAGAAGATCGCGCTCGTGACCGGAGCGAACAAGGGAATCGGATACGAGATCGCCGCGGGCCTGGGCGCCCTGGGGTGGCGCATCGGTGTGGGCGCACGCGATCCGCGACGTCGCCACGCCGCCGTGGACAGGCTCCGCGCGAGCGGCGCTGACGCGTTCGGCGTCCCCCTCGACGTGACCGAAGACGCGAGCGCGACCGCGGCGGCCGAGTTCATCGCGGAGCACGCCGGAGGTCTCGACGTCCTGGTCAACAATGCCGCGATCGTGGGCCGCATGCCGCAGACCCCGTCCTCCGTCGATCCCTCGACCCTGCGAGATGTCGTGGAGACCAACGTGATCGGCGTCATCCGTGTCACCAACGCGATGCTGCCGATGCTGCGCGCCTCGTCATCGCCGCGGATCGTGAACATGTCCAGCAGCGTCGGCTCGCTCTCATTGCAGACCTCGCCCGGCATCGACATGGGTCAGGTCCCGGCGGCATACCTGGCATCCAAGACGTTCCTCAATGCGCTCACGATCCAGTACGCCAAGGAGCTGAGCGACACCAGTGTCCTGGTCAATGCCGGCTGCCCCGGGTTCACCGCGACGGACCTCAACGGCTTCAGCGGCGTCCGGACCGCGCAGCAGGGCGCGGCGATCGCCGTGCACCTCGCCACCGTGCCTGACGATGGTCCGCGAGGCGGCTTCTTCGACGATGCGGGTCCGGTGCCCTGGTGAACGCGATCGCGCCTCAGTCCGCGGATCCGTCGGTGAAGAGCGCGGCGAGCGCGGCCAGCAGCTGGGTCCAGCCGGGCTCGAGCCCCGCGATCGCCTCGACCGCGTTGGGCTTGACCCCGGTCGCCTCGATGCGCAGTTCGACCGTCGTCGTGGCGTCGTCGCCGCTGAAGGAGACCGTGTGCACGGCGTCGAACATCGGCGCACCCGTCTCGTCGACCGGCGCGAGCGCGAAGACGAGCGATCGCCCCGGATCGGATTCGATCACGCTTCCTTCCGAACGATAGGTCGCGCCGCCCGGCTCGCCGAGCGTGAAACGGATCGGCGCACCCTGCTCCGGAGCGATCGCGAGCTCACGCACCTCGAAGTGCGGCGGCGCCCACCACCGTCCGGCGATCTGCGGGTCGGTCCATGCGCACCATACCGCGTCGACAGGCCCAGGGATCGCGGCGCGCAACGTCACACTCCTGTCCTGTCCGGGATCCGCTTGCACGTGCACGACCGCCTGCTCATAGGTCTGCAGCTCATCATCGTCGGGGCCGGTCTGCGCCCATCGCCCCAGATGTGCGGCGAGCATTGCGAACGAACTGCGGTTCAGGCTCGCCACCCGTCGGCGACCGAGCCGGTGGATCGTGATCAGCCCGGCTGCCTCGAGCGCCTGGAGGTGCTTCGTGGTCTGCGGCTGCAGCGCGCCGATGGCCTCCGCCACGCCCCCCACCGTGGCGGGGCTCGCGGCGAGGACTTCCAGGATGCGGTACCGGGTCGGCTCCCCCATCGCTGCGAAGGCGCGCTGCGGATCGGGTGATCCCGCTCCGGGGCCGGCGTCCGCGGTGGCCTCCGGCTCAGCCGAGGATCCGGCCGCGCCGCCCGCACTCGGGGAGGTCATTCGGCGACGAGCGCGGCGAGGTTGTCGAGCTCGTTCGCGCGGCCGACCAGCAGGCGCTGCGTCCACACCTCGTCGTGCAGCGGCTCCACATGCATGACGACCCGGGTTCCGCCGTCTTCGGTCGGGTGCAGCTCGACCTCGGTGAGCTGCTCGTACTCGTCGTGGCCGGGCACGAAGTCGATGATCGACGCGTACGCGAGACGCGTCGGCGCCGCGATCTCGGTGAAGCGCTTGCGCGACGGCGTGGACAACGGCATCCCGTTCTGCTCCATGAAGGCCACCTGCTCCGGCGCGACGGCCGTCATCGTGTACTCGAGCGCGCCGCCGGGGCGCAGGTCGAGGGCGGTCAC
The DNA here is from genome assembly GCF_056398985.1 of Microbacterium sp. 01T413_2. Lineage (NCBI taxonomy): Bacteria > Bacillati > Actinomycetota > Actinomycetes > Micrococcales > Microbacteriaceae > Microbacterium > Microbacterium sp. 01T413_2. The sequence goes on along the minus strand of NZ_JBFTQL010000003.1, from coordinate 254,797 downwards.
GTCGGTGCGGAAGCCGTCCGGCGCCCACCAGCGCGAGATCCCCTCGGGGGTGGTCCAGAGCTCCCAGACACGCTGCGGAGAGGCGGAGACGCTGCGTTCGATGATCTCGTTCATGGATCCATAATGCATTCGTCTAGACGAATATGTCAATCACTTTCTCAGGAGAATCCTCGGGCGATGCGAGACTGGATCCATGGCCCTTCACATCACCGGAGACACCGCCGCCGACGCTCTGCTGTCGGACAACCCTCTCGCGCTGCTCGTGGGCATGCTGCTTGATCAGCAGGTCGCCATGGAGACCGCGTTCGCCGGACCGCTCACGATCGAGCAGCGCACCGGCGCGACCGACGCGGCGACGATCGCCGGCTACGACCCTGACGAGTTCCTCGCCGCGTTCAAGCAGACGCCGTCGGTGCACCGTTTCCCGGGGTCCATGGCCGCGCGCGTGCAGACGCTGTGCCAGGTGCTCGTCGATGACTGGGGCGGGGAAGCCGCGAACCTGTGGACCGCGCCCGACGCGGCAGGGAACGCTCCCGACGGGGCCGAGGTGCTGCGCCGTCTGAAGACGCTGCCGGGGTTCGGCGAGCAGAAGGCCAAGATCTTCCTCGCCCTGCTCGGCAAGCAGTACGGCTACACCGGCGCCGGCTGGCGCGAGGCGTCCGCGCCGTACGGCGAGGACGGATCCTTCCGCTCGGTCGCCGACATCGTCTCGCCCGAGTCGCTGACGAAGGTCCGCGAGCACAAGCGCGCGATGAAGGCCGCCGCCAAGGGCTGACCCGGATCCGACCCCTCCAGGTCGTTGAGCGAGGATGAGCGGAGCGAGGCCGAGACGAAACGCCGCCACCTCGCGAGATCACCGCGTTTCGTCTCGCTTCGGCTGCGCCGATGCTCGCTCAACGACCGGGGGCTCGCCGATCGCGGCGTCGAGCGCTGCGAACTCTTCCAGCGACAGGGCGGATCCGGCATTCCACGCCCGCTCCGCCATCGCACGCAGCGGGCCGCGGATCCCTTCGGCGACCTCGGCAGGCGTCTGCGCGTCCGGCCGGTCCGACCACACGGCGAACAGGGTGCCGAGCAGCAGCGCGGGGTACGGACGCGTCAGCTCCTGCCGCACGGTGCTCTGCCCCTCGGGCCCCCACAGGGCCGGGAACAATCCGGGATGCCAGTCCGCCTGCCAGATCCGCGCCGCCGTCGGGTAGCGGTAGCCCGCGTTCTCGCCGAGCACGTAGTAGAGCAGCGCATCGTTGACATTGACCAGCCGATGCTCGGCGGCGACCGCATCGGCGACCGGGCGCATGTGCGCGTTCCAGTTCGTCCACCACGTCAGCACGACCTCGGCATCCAGCCATTCCGCGGTGCTGCGCAGCAGGCCGTCGTTCCACGCGCGCGCCACGAACCCGCACTCCCGCAGATGCGCGGCGACGCGGTTGACGAACGCCGTGAGCAGGTCGAATCCGGTGCCGTCCGCGCCGTAGCGTTCGACGGCCGCCGCGGCGAGCGCGGGGTACTCCGCGATGCGATCGAAGTCGACGAACTCGTCGCCGCCGAGGTTCCAGCGCGTGCTGTGCGGGAACACCGGGGCCATGTCGTCGATGAGGGCGAGTGCGAAGCGGACCGGATCCTCACGCGTGATGTCGAGGGCGTGATCGGTCGCGAGCCCCGGCGCATCCGGCAGCCGCAGCTCGGGGTGCGCGTAGAGCGCGTGCCGCAGGTGACCCGGCATGTCGAGCGACGGGACCATGTCGATGTGCAGGTCGCGGGCCGTCGCGACGATCTCCGCGGCCTCGGCGCGGGTGATCCGCTCGGCGGAGACGATCTCGGGGAAGGCCCTCGACTCCAGCCGGAATCCCTCATTCTCGGAGAAGTGCCACTGGAAGACGTTGACGCCGATGTCAGCCGCCGCGCGCAGCTGTTCGAGGATCCACGCGGCCGGATAGTGCTTGCGCCCTGCGTCCAGGTGCAGCCCGCGCTCGGCGACGGCCGGCACGGAGCGCACCCGCCCCCGCGGCACAGCCCCCTGCGCACGCAGGTTGTGCAGCAGTTGCCGGGTGGCGCGGAACACGCCGGCCGCGGAGGCCGCGGTCACCACGACGTCGTCCTCCACGTCGACCGCGAACGACTCGTCCGGGAGGGTGCCGCGTTTCGTTTCGGTCGCGCTGCGCGCGTCCTCGCTCAACGACCCCAGGGGCTCGGCGGGGTCCCGATGCGCCAGCGCGCTCAGCCTCAGCCGGATCACCGGATCCGAGACGTCGACGGCCGTCGCGATCCCGAAGATCCGCAGCTCCGCCTCGAGCCGCTCCGCTTCCCGGCGCAGCCCCCGGCTCGCCGCGATCACCCGCACCTGGGCCGGCCTCCACATCCCGCCCGCCGCCTCGAAGGCCGTGGGCTGCGGGATCGCCATCCACCTCGCCTCGACGGTGGCAGGCGGCGAACCCGGCGAGCCGGTCGCGTCCTCGGCGAACGGACCCGGCGGGCCGGCCGGATCCATCATCCCTTGACGCTCCCCTCCTCGACGCCCTTGAAGAACTGCTTCTGCAGGACGGCGAAGAGGACGATGATCGGAACGAGCGCGATCATCGTTCCCGCCGCGATCACGCGCGGGTTGGATCCGAAGTTCGAGTTCAGGTAGTTCATGCCGACGGTGAGCGTGTAGTTCGCCGGATCCGACAGCACCACGAGCGGCCAGAGGAACTCGTCCCAGGCGCCGATGAACGCGAACAGCGCGACCACCGAGACCATGCCGCGGATGTTCGGCCACACGATGTGGCGCAGCCGCTGCATCGTGTTTGCACCGTCGATCGTGGCGGCGTCGAGCGTGTCGGCCGGGATCATGCGGCACGCCGCGGCCATCAGCAGCACGTTGATCGCGGCGATCGCCCCGGGCAGGAACACGCCCCACAGGCTGTTGGCGAGTCCCAGCGACTTGACCGTGAGGTACTGGCTCGTCAGCGTGACCTCGCCGGGCAGCAGCAGCGTGGAGAAGAAGATCGCCATGACGATCCCCTTGCCGCGGAACTTCAGGCACCCCAGCGCGTAGCCGCCGAGAGTGGCGAAGATCACGTTCGTGATCACCGTTCCGACGCCGACCAGCAGGGAGTTGCGGGCGTAGTCGAGCACCGGGATCGTACGGAACACCTCGGCGTAGTGATCCAGGGTCGGCGCGCTCGGGATGAGGTTCGGCGGGAACCCGTAGATGTCCTCGCCGGACCCCTTGAACGAGGTGGACAGCTGCCACAGGAACGGGAAGACCATGATCCCGAGCACGACGACGAGCAGTACGTACTTGCCGATCAGTCCGCCCAGGGAGGGCTTCATGATGTCGGCGGATCCGCGGGTGCGATAGGCGCGCTCGCGCTGCCGCGGCGAGCGGGATCCGCGATCGCGCAGCGGTCCCTGACCCTGTCGAAGGGCGGTCGCCTGCTCCTCGATCACGCCGGTTCCGCCGGGGTTCTGGAAGGAGGTCATGCCGTCACCTCCGCCCGGCTCCGGGCATCGCGGCGCTCGGCGCGCTGCTGCGCGCGCAGGTCGCGGCGCGTGCGCCGGCCCGCGAGGGCGTCGCGGATCATCTCGCCGTTGTTGGCGATGCCCACGACGGTCAGCGGCATGAGGGTCAGCAGGAACAGCACGAGAGAGATCGCGGAGGCGTAGCCGATCTGCCCGTTCAGGCCCTTGCCCATGGATTGGATCAGCATCACCATGCTCATCGAACGTCCTCCGGGGCCGCCGGATCCCGAGGACAGGATGAAGAGCTCGGTGAACACGCGCATCGCGGCGACGCAGATCAGCACCGAGACGAGCATCATCGGACCGCGCACGCCCGGCACGGTCACCGACCAGAACCGGCGCCAGGCTCCGGCGCCGTCCATGGCGGCCGCCTCGTGCAGCTCGCGCCCGACGTTCCCGAGGGCCGCGAGGTAGACGACCATGTAGTAGCCGAGGCCCTTCCACACCGTCAGGCCGATCGCGCAGAAGATCAGCAGCCAGCGGTCGGAGAGGAACTCGATCGGCCGGTCCGCGAGGCCGAAGAAGGTCAGCGCCGAGTTGATCGTCCCGGTGCTGGAGAACAGGAACTCCCACACGATCGCGACGACCACCGCCGAGGCGATCACCGGGAAGTAGAAGGTCGTGCGGAAGAACCCGATCGCGGGGATCTTCGCGCGCACCAGCAGTGCCAGCAGGAGCGGGAGGAAGGTGAGCAGCGGCACGCACACGACCACGTACACGAGCGAGGTGGTAAGCGCGTAGCCGAACCGCTCGTCGCTCCCGAGCCGCGCGAAGTTCTCCAGCCCGACGAACGTGACGGGGCGGAGGGGGCGGGCGTCCGTGAAGGCGAGCACCACCGTGTTCAGGAACGGCCACACGGCGAAGACGAGCACCCAGACCACTCCTGGCAGCACCAGCAGGTACGGCGTGTACCAACGCTGTCTTCTCATCTGCTCACCCCCTCCTCTCACTCATCGGGTCACTTGGACACGTTCTGGTTGGCGTAGTCCTGCGCCTTGACCAGTGCGTCCTTCGCCGAGATGTCGCCCTTGACGGCGAGCGCGATCTGCTGCTTAGCGTAGTTCTCCATGGAGTCGACGTAGCCGCTGCCGGGAGCGCCGGGCACGCGCGCCTTGTCCATCTGCGCGGCCGCGAAGGTGGTCGCCTCCGCCTGCGCCGGGTTCTGCGCGGTGCCGGAGAACTTGGACGGGTCCTCGTTGGCCTTCTTCGTCCCGGGGAAGAATCCGGCGGCGAGCTTCATGAACTCGATCTGGTTGGCGTCGTTCGTGACGTACTCCGCGAACGCCATCGCTGCCGCAGGGCTCTTCGCGTTCTTCGAGACGCTGATGCCCTGCACGAACAGCGGCGGCTGTCCGAAGCCGGCCGTCGGGACCACGGAGGGAAGCAGCGTCGGCGCGTTGACCGCGATGTCCTTGTCGATGTAGTTCGGGCCGGCGGTCGTCCAGGCGACGGTGCCCTTGTTGAAGTTGTTCACGTTCGCGTTCGCCGTGCCGGCGTTCTGCAGTGCCTCGGGGCTGACCGCGCCCTCCTTGTACAGCTCCGCATAGCGCTCGATGATCTTCTCGGCCTCGGGGGTGTCGAAGACGAACTTCCCGTTCTTCACGAAGTCGTACGTGCCGCCTCCGTCGCTGATGTCGATCTGCAGCGACTTGGGGCTCGGCACGTCGGAGAGCGACTGCACGCCGACCTTGGCGAGCTTCGACGCGGCATCGAGCGTCTCGTCGAAGGTCTTCGGCGGTGCGCTGAGGCCCGCCTTGGCGAGCAGGTCCTTGTTCCAGTAGTTCAGCTCGGTGCCCAGGTACCACGGGAAGGCATAGGTGCCATCGAGTCCCTCATAGGTGTAGGCCGCGACGCCGCCGTCGACGTAGTCGCCGATGACCTTCGAGTCCTTCTTCAGGTCGGCGAGCTGGCCGGCCTTGGCGAGCTCCTGCGCGAACTCCGGCGGGAGGTTCACGACGTCGGGGAGCTCGTTCGACTCGGCCTGCTGCAGGATCTTGTCCTCGTAGCCGTCGGCGGGCTGGTCGATCCACTTGACCGTGACCCCGGGGTGCTCCTTCTCGAAGCTCTTCGCGATGTTCTGGAAGTACGGCGAGAACTTGTCGTTCTTCAGCGACCAGGTCTGGAACGTGACCGTGCCCTTGATCTCGCCGTCGGCGGATCCTCCGCCGGAGGCCGCCCCTCCCCCGGTGCACGAGGTGAGAGCGAGCACCGCGACCGCGGCGATGCCGACGGCGATAGTCGATCGGATCTTCATGGACGTGTTCTCCTTCGAAGTGTCCCGGATGCATCGCCGGCCGGCGCTGGCATCCCATCACTAAAACGATATAGTGTGCCTAGCATGCCACAAGGACGCGGCGCCGTCCAACAGCACCGCAGATCGCCGACCTGGTGAACCAAATCCCTTCAGCGCCACAAGGAGGAACGCGATGAGCAGCCCCCGTCGCCCGAACATCGTGTTCGTGCTGACCGACGACCACGCCTCGAATGCGATCGGCTGCTACGGCTCAGCGGTGAACACGACCCCCGGCATCGACGCGATCGCCGAGGCCGGAATGCGGTTCGACCGCGCCCTGGTGGAGAACGCGCTGTGCACGCCGAGCCGAGCCGCGTTCCTCACCGGCACCTACAGCCACACGAGCACGGTCACCACGCTCGCCACGCATCTCACGAACGACCACGAGACCTTCGTCACCGCACTCCGGGCGGCCGGCTACCGCACCGCGATGTTCGGCAAATGGCACCTCGGCCACGGTCCCGACCACGACCCGGTGGGCTTCGACCACTGGGAGGTGCTGCCCGATCAGGGCGAGTACTTCGACCCGGAGTTCTACACCCCCGAAGGCTCGGTGCGCTATGAGGGCTACGTGACCGACATCATCACCGAGCACGCCCTCGCGTGGATGGACGCGCAGGGCGACGACCCGTACTGCGTGCTGGTCTGGCACAAGGCGCCGCACCGCCCGTGGCTGCCGCACCCCCGGCACGCGGATCTGTTCACGGATCCGATCCCGCTGCCGCCCACCTTCGACGACGACTACGACGGCCGCGGCACGCCCGCCCACCACGCCACCATGCGGATCGCCGACTACCTCACGGACATCGACCTCAAGGAGGATCCGCCCGCCGAGCTCGGCTATGCGGAGCGAGCGGTGTGGAAGTACCAGCGCTACATGCAGGACTACCTGCGCTGCGTGGCGGCGGTCGACGAGGGCGTGCAGGCGCTCACCGGCTTCCTGCGGACGAAGGGTCAGTTCGACGACACCGTCACGATCTATGCCTCGGATCAGGGCTTCTACCTCGGCGAGCACGGTTGGTTCGACAAGCGGTTCATGTACGAGGAGTCGCTGCGGATGCCCCTCGTGCTCAGCTACCCCGCCCGGGTCGCCGCGGGCGGGGCAACCTCGGCCCTCGTCTCGAACGTCGACATCGCACAGACCCTGCTCGACTTCGCGGGAGTCGCCGCCCCCGAGGGCATGCAGGGGCGCAGTCTGGTCGACCTGGTGACCGCGGAGGACCCGGCTCCGGTGCGCGACGCGCACTACTACCGGTTCTACGAGCACGACGATCACATGCATCACGTGTGGGCGCACTACGGCGTGCGCACCGACCGCTACAAGCTCATCTACTTTTACGCCGACGGAATGGGCCTGCCCAACGCGGGCGACACGTCCTATCCTCCGGAGTGGGAGCTCTTCGATCTGGAGAAGGATCCGTATGAGCTCACCAGCGTGCACCTCGATCCCGCGTACGCCGACATCCGGCGCGAACTGACCCTGAAGCTGTGGGATCTCCAGCAGGACCTCGGCGACTCGCCCCACCCGCGCCAGCCCGTCCCGGAAGGACGTACTCGATGACCCTCGGCACCGACGCCGCACTCTCCCCGGCCCAGCACGGGACCGCCCCGCTGCGGTTCGGCGCGAACTACACCCCGTCGAAGGAGTGGATGCACGCCTGGCTCGATCTCGACCTCGACGCCGTGCGCCGCGACTTCGCCGGACTCGCCGCACTCGGCCTCGACCACGTGCGGATCTTCCCGCTCTGGACGGTGCTGCAGCCCAACCGCACCCTGATCCGGGAGAAGGCGATCGCCGATGTGCGGGCCGTGGTCGACGTCGCCGCCGAGTTCGGGATGGACGCGAGCGTCGACGTGATCCAGGGACACCTGTCGAGCTTCGACTTCATCCCCTCGTGGCTGTTCACCTGGCACGACAAGAACATGTTCACCCACCCGCAGGCTCTGAGCGGTCAGGTCGCACTCGTGGAGCGCCTCGGCGCCGCACTGCGCGACGCCCCGAACTTCCTCGGCTTCACGCTCGGCAATGAGGTGAACCAGTTCTCCGCGGCCGTGCACCCGCACCCCTGGCCGGTCTCGCCCGACGAGGCCGCGGGGTGGCTGCGCGCGCTGCTGGAGGCGGCGGAGCGCTCCGCCCCCGGGCTGCCGCACGTGCACAGCGAGTACGACGCGGCCTGGTACATGGACGGGCACGGCTTCGTACCGACGCACGCTAGCAGGATCGGCGCGATGACCACCGTGCATTCCTGGATCTTCAACGGCACCGCCCAGCGCTACGGCGGACGCAGCGCTGCGAGCGACCGGCACGCCGAGTACATGATCGAGCTGTCCCGTGCGTTCGCGACGGATCCGCAGCGCCCGATCTGGCTGCAGGAGGTCGGCGCCCCGTCGAACTGCCTGGCGCCGGAGCAGACCCCCGACTTCCTCGAGGCGACGGTGCGCGCGGCGGCGCGCACGGAGAACCTCTGGGGCGTGACCTGGTGGTGCTCGCACGACGTGGGCCGCGAGCTCGCCGACTACCCCGAGCTGGAGTACTCCCTGGGCCTGGTCGACCAGGCAGGTGAGGCCAAGCCCATCGGGCGCCGGTTCGCCGAGATCATCCCCGAGCTGCGGGAGCGCCGCCCGGCTCCGGCCCGCACGACGGCGATCGTGATCGAGGTCGACGCGCATGAGATCCCGGTCAGCCGCGCGGCGATGAGCCCGGCGGGCGCCATCTTCCAGGCCTGGGTCGACGCGTGCGTGGCCGACCTCGACGTGACGTTCGTCACCTCGCTCACCGCGGCGGATCCGGCCGCCCTCGCTGCCCGCGGCATCACCGATCTGATCCACCCCGACCTCAGCACCGGATCCGGGATCTACTCCTCGAACAACACCGTCGTCGACGGCGCGGGGGCCTGAGACCGGGCGTCCGGGTGCCGTGCACCGTCCTCAGAGATGGAAAACGCTGCTCACCTGCATCCGGGAGCAGCGAAATCCATCTTCACAGCCGGCGGCGCCACTGCAACGACGGGCGAAGACGAGACGAAGGGCGCTGAAACCCGGGCGTCCTGCGTCTCGTCGCTGCGCTCCTCGCTCAGGAACCGAGGGTCAGGCGCGCGCCTCGCGCTCGGCCTCCTTGGCCGCCACGATCTTGCGCAGGCCGGAGCTCGAGAAGCGGTGGTCGCGGCTGTTGAAGTACAGCTCGATCCCGGCCTCTTCGCAGTAGGCGCGGCCGGTGAAGTCGCGGTTCTCGTACTCGTCGCCGACGATGCGCACGTCGAGCTTGAACGAGCGGAGGATGTCCTCGAGGTCCTGCTCGGTCGAGTACGGCACGATCTCGTCGACGTACTCGCACCCGCGCAGCTGGATGTAGCGCTCGACCACGGTCTGGGTGGGAGCGTTCTTCTCCGGGCGGTCCAGGGTGGGATCCATCTGCAGGCCGCAGATGAGGTAGTCGCACTGCCGCTTGGCCTCGGCGAGCATCATGATGTGCCCCGCGTGCAGCAGGTCGAAGGTGGAGAAGGTGATCCCCACGCGAGGCCCCGGGTTGTAGTCCTGGTGCTTCTTCACGGTCTCCGGCGTCATCTGCGAATCCTCTCGTCGGCCCAGAGCACTCTATCGAACGCACCCGGACACGGCCTCTGCGACCGCATTCAGCGCGACGGCGCGGCCGTGCTCTCCCGGATCGTGAGCGCCGGGGGCGTTCCGCGGCGGGACGGCAGCGGCTCCGCGGATCCGATCCGCTCCAGCAGGAAGGCCGCGGCCTGCTCGCCGAGAGCGAAGGTGTCGCGGGTGAGGCAGGTGATCGAGGGATGTACGAGCCCGGTCACCACGGAGTCGTCGAACGACGCCACCGACAGCGCTTGCGGGACGGCCACGCCCATCTCCTGCGCGACGCGGAGCCCTGCGATCGCCATCACGTCGTTGTCATAGACGATCGCCGTAGGCCGAGCCGCGCGGCTGAGCAGCGTGCGCGTGGCCGCGGTCGCGGCCGCCGGGGAGAAGTCGGTCACGAGCGTCTCGCCCGCCGCGCCCCGGGCAGCGAGCGCCGAGAGCACGTCGGCGCGAATACGCGTGTGCTGGAACTCGGCCGGTCCCGACACGTAGGCGATCTCGCGGTGGCCGAGTGCCGCGAGGTAGTCGAACAGCGCGTGCGCCGCGGCCTCGTCGTCCAGCCAGATGGCGGGCGGATCCCCGGCGCTGTCACTGCTGCCGATCACCACGGCCGGCAGCGGCAGGGTGGGCAGCAGCGTGAGACGCGGGTCGTCATCGCGGGGATCGATCACGATCACGCCGTCGACCTGGTTGGCGCTGCGCCAGCGCCGATAGGTTGCCATCTCCTCCTCGATCGAGGAGACCACGACCAGCTGCAGCGCGACGCCGTGCTGCGCCAGTGCCGACTGCACCCCGGCGATGAGGTCGGTGAAGAACGCCTCCGTGCCCAGGGTGCGCGCCGGACGGTTCACGGCGAAGCCGACCACCCCCGCCCGGGATCCGACCAGGGCTCGGGCGGCCGAACTCGGCTGCCACTGGTGCTCCTCGGCGACGGCGAGGATGCGCTGGCGAGTCTGCTCGCTGACGCCCGGGCGCCCGTTCAGCGCAAAGGAGACCGCGCCGGGGGACACTCCCGCGAGCCGGGCGATATCGGCGATGGTGATGCGCTTCGCCTGTGACATAGACTCACCGTACTAGATCGTTTTAGTAGACCCTGCGGAACGGGATTCCCCAGGCGTCCTCACATTCTCGCACCGCGAAGGAGCACCCCGTGCACGAAGAGACCTCGCTCACCGTCGGCCGCGTCACCCGCGTGCTCGGCGAGCGCGTGCGCCCCGCCGTCCACTCCACCCGCATCCCGCTGGAGATCGCCGCGCACGCGCTGCCCGGCGAGCCGATCCCCGCCGCCGACGGACTGGCGCTCGAGTACGCGCCGTTCGCCGCCGGCCAGCAGTGGGGTCCCGCGTGGGGAACCACGTGGTTCCGCGTGCGCGGCACCGTGCCCGCAGAGTGGGCCGGCAAGCGCGTCGAGGCGCTCGTCGACCTCGGCTTCGACATCAACATGACCGGCTTCCAGTGCGAGGCGCTCGCCTACCGCGTCGGCGCCGACGGCGAACCGGTCCCGGTGAAGAGCCTGAACCCCCGCAATCAGTGGCTGCCCATCACGGAGCGGGCCGAGGGCGAGGAGGCGATCGAGCTGTTCCTCGAGGGCGCCTCCAACCCCGTGCTGCTGGACTACCATCCCTTCCTGCCGACGCAGGAGGGCGACATCCTCACCTCGTCCCCGGATCCGCTCTACCGCGTCCGCCACATGGATCTCGCCGTGTTCGAGCCCGAGGTGTTCGAGCTGTCCCTCGACCTCGAAGTGCTGCTCGAACTGCAGGCAGAGCTGCCCGAGACCAGCCCGCGCCGGATGCGGATCCTGCAGGCGCTCGACGACGCGCTCGACGTGCTCGACCTGCAGCGCATCGTGGAGACCGCGGGCGACGCCAGGGCGCAGCTGGCTGACGTGCTGGCCGCCCCTGCCGACGCGAGCGCGCACCGCATCGCCGCGATCGGGCACGCGCACATCGACTCCGCCTGGCTGTGGCCGCTGCGCGAGACCGTGCGCAAGGTCGCGCGCACCACCTCGTCGATGACGACGCTGCTCGAGGAGCAGCCGCAGTTCCGCTACGGCATGTCCAGCGCGCAGCAGTACGCCTGGATGAAGGAGCACCGCCCCGAGGTCTATTCGCGGATCAAGGCCGCGGTCGCCGAGGGCCGCTTCCTGCCGCTCGGCGGCATGTGGGTCGAGTCCGACACCGTGATGCCGACGGGCGAGTCGCTCGTGCGGCAGTTCTCGCACGGCCAGCGCTTCTTCGAACGCGAGTTCGGGATCCGCTCGAAGGGCGTGTGGCTGCCGGACAGCTTCGGCTACTCCCCCGCCCTGCCGCAGCTCATGCGCCGCGCCGGTTTCGAATGGTTCTTCACGCAGAAGATCTCGTGGAACCAGCGCAACGTGTTCCCGCACCACAGCTTCGACTGGGAGGGCATCGACGGGTCGCGGATCTTCACGCATTTCCCGCCGATGGACACCTACAACTCGCAGCTCTCGGGCATGGAGGTCGCCAAGGCCTCGCGCCAGTTCAAGGAGAACCGCGTCGCGACGCGCTCGATCGCCCCGGTGGGCTGGGGCGACGGCGGCGGCGGCACCACCCGCGAGATGACCGGCAAGGCGTCCCGCCTGGCCGACCTCGAGGGCAGCGCGCGAGTGGAGTGGATCCACCCCGACGAGTTCTTCGACGCCGCCAAGGCGGAGCTGCCGGATCCGGCCGTGTGGGTCGGCGAGCTGTACCTCGAGCTGCACCGCGGCACGCTCACCAGCCAGCACGCCACCAAGGCGCTGCACCGCTGGGCGGAGCAGGCACTGATCGAGGCCGAGCTGTGGGCATCGACCGCCGCCGTCCGCCTTGGTGCGGCCTACCCGCACGATGAGCTGGACCGGCTGTGGGAGACCGTGCTGCTGCACGAGTTCCACGACATCCTCCCCGGCACCTCGATCGCGTGGGTGCACCGCGAGGCGGTGTCCGTGCTGTCCCGCGTGCTCGACGAGGCCCGCGCGCTGTCTGACGCCGCACGCGCGGTGCTCGCGGGTGCCGGCGACGTGGAGCTCGTCTTCACGCCGACGTCGGTCGGCGTCGGGTCCGACGGGCGCGCGCTCGGCGCAACGGCGCTGCACCCGGTCCCTGAGCCCGTCGAACGGACCCGTACGGATCCGGGCGCTTCGACAAGCTCAGCGACCGGATCCGTCTCCCTCACCGAGACCGCCGAGGGCTTCCGCCTCGAGAACGACCTCGTCACTGTCGTGATCTCGGCCGAGGGCCTCATCGTCTCCGCGCTGGCCAAGGCGTCCGGCCGCGAGACCATCCCGGCCGGCAAGCCTGCGAACCTGTTCCAGTTGCACCAGGACTTCCCCAACATGTGGGACGCGTGGGACATCGACAAGTACTACCGCAACCGCGTGGAGGACCTCACCGCAGTGTCGTCCATCTCCGCGTCCGTCGAGGACGGCGTGGCGACGATCGTCGTCGAGCGCCCGTTCTCGGAGTCCTCCCTGCGGCAGACGATCACGCTGCGTCCCGGATCCCGCACGGTGCTGCTGCGCAACGAGATCGACTGGCACGAGACCGAGAAGCTGCTCAAGCTGGCCTTCCCGCTCGATGTGTTCGCCCGCGAGACGGCGGCCGAGACGCAGTTCGGATTCCAGCGCCGGGTCACGCACGTGAACACGAGCTGGGAGGCGGCGAAGTTCGAGACCTCGATGCACCGCTTCGTGCTCGTGCAGGAGGACGGCGGCTTCGGCGCCGCGCTCGTGAACGACTCGATCTACGGTTTCGACACCGCACGCGACGTGGACGGCGACGACGTCACCACGACCGTGCGCCTGTCGCTGCTGCGCGCCCCGCGCTTCCCCGATCCCGACACCGACCACGGCCGGCACGAGGTCCAGGTGGGCCTGGTGATCGGCGCCGACGCCGCGATTGCGACGGCCGAGGGCATCGCGCTGAACGCCCCGTCGACGATCGTTCGCGGCGCGAACGAGGTCGAGCCGCTGGTCGCCGTGACCGGCGAGGGCATCGTCGTCTCGAGCGTGAAGCTCGCCGACGACCGCTCGGGTGATGTGATCGTGCGCGTCTACGAGTCGCTCGGCCGACGTGCGACCGGATCCCTGTCGGTCGGCTTCGCGCACCGCGGCATCCGCGAGGTGTCGCTCATCGAGGACGAGCTGGATGCGCCGCGCACCGGGGAGGCGCTGTCACTGCGTCCCTTCGAGGTGCGCACGCTCCGCATCGCCCGGGCCTGACGCGCCATCGCCCTTCTTCTCGTCGCTGCGCTCGCTCAGCGACCGGCAACCCCGGTTCCTGAGCGAGCGCAGCCCGCGCGGGGTCGTTGAGCGAGCACCGAGCGCAGCGAGGAGCGAGACGAAACGCGGCACCTGGAAGAGCACCGCGTTTCGTCTCGGTCGCCTTCGGCGTCCTCGCTCAACGACCCCGGTGGGGCCCCTGTCAGGCCAGGATGCGGGTGAACGCGTCGCGGCTGATCCCCTGCTCGAGGATCCGCGCCGACCATTCGCGTGCGCCGTGCAGGCTGTGGTCGCGGTAGTTGCCGCACTCGATCGCGCTGACGCCGGGGACGTCGCTCCACTCGGCCTTCTCCGCGATGAAGCGCAGGCTGTCGGTGATGGCCTCGACGAGCGCCGGAACCTCGGGGCGACCCCAGGTGATCAGGTGGAAGCCGGTGCGGCAGCCGAACGGCGAGATGTCGATGACCCCGTCCACGCGGTCGCGCAGCAGCGAGGCGAGGGTGTGCTCGATCGTGTGCAGCGCCGCCGTCGGGATCTCGCCCTCGTTCGGCTGGACGAAGCGCACGTCGAAGTTGGAGATCTCGTCGCCGCGCGGGCCCTGCTCGACCCCGATCAGGCGGATGTAGGGCGCCTTGACGGCGGTGTGGTCCAGGGTGAAGCTCTCGACCTCGGCCATGGCGGATCTCCTTCGCGGTGCGGGTGGAATGAGGGACGGATACCGATGTCGGAGCCGGCCCGGGTCCGAGGCTACTCCGCTCACCTCGGACGAGGGCCGCCGCCCGCAACACGATGACGGACAGGGTGGCGCCGCTCTGCGCCGTCCCCCAAAGAAGGAAAACGCCGCCGCCGGGGCGCGACGAGCAGCGTTTCCTTCTTTGACCCGGGCGATGGCGGAGCTCAGCCAGCCGCTCAGGCCTCGCGGATCCCCGCGAAGAAGGCGCGGACGTCGCCGGCGAGCAGGTCGGGGCGCTCCAGAGCGGCGAAGTGGCCGCCCTCGTCGAAGCGGCTCCAGTGCACGATGTTGTCGTTGTCGCGCTCGGCGAAGACGCGGATCGTCTGGAAGTCGTCCTTGAAGACGGCGACGCCGGTCGGAGCGTGGTTGACCTGCGGCTCGGCCTGGGCCTGCGCGTTCTCGAAGTAGCTGCGGCTCATGCCCGCCGCGGCGTTCGCGAACCAGTTCACGCTGACCTCGAGCAGGATCTTCTCCAGCGGTACGAGCGAGGTGCCGTTGCCGAAGCTGTTGAACAGCTCGCTGTACGCCAGCAGTCCGATCGGGGAGTCGCTGAGGCCGACCGCGACCGTTTGCGGGCGTGAGGCGTTCATCGTGTTGTAGCCGCCGACCGACTGGAACCACTGCATGTGCTCGAGCCCGGCGTAGTCGGCCGGCTCGAGGCGCTCGAACTCGGATGGGTCGCCCGAGGGGAACGAGAACAACTGCAGCACGTGCAGGCCGAGGAAGCCCTCCGGGTTCAACAGACCGAGCTCGCGAGCGACCATCGCGCCGTTGTCGGACCCGTGCACGCCGTAGCTCTCATAGCGGAGTCCCCGCATGAGCTGGTCGTATGCCTTGGCGACGCGGGGCATCGTCCACCCGGCGTCCGTCACGGGCTGGGAGAAGCCGTATCCCGGCGCGTCCGGGACGACGACGTCGAAGGCGTCCTCCGCGCGGCCGCCGTACGACACCGGGTCGACGAGGCGGTCGATGACGTCGAGGTAGTCGACGGAGGATCCGGGATACGTGTGCGCCAGCAGCAGCGGCGTCGCCCCTTCATGCGCCGAGCGGACGTGGATGAAGTGGATGTCCTGGCCGTCGATCTCGGCGACGAAGTGCGGAAAGGCGTTGATGCGGGCCTCGGCGGCGCGCCAGTCGAAGGCGCGCCAGGCGGCGAGCGCCTCGCGGAGGTAGTCGTTCGGTGTGCCGGTGGTCCAATCGTCGGCGGGGGCCGGCTGCGGCAGGCGGGTGCGCGCCAGACGATCCTGCAGATCGGCGACCTCGGCGTCGGTGACGGAGACGGTGAAGGGGCGGATGACGAGAGCTGCGGTGGTGTTCATGTGTTCCACGGTAGAAGCCCATTAGGCTGTATTCGTTCCTAATGAAAGAACTTCTTCGAGGATCCGATGACAAGCCCGTCCGCCCGCCTGCTCGCCCTGCTCTCGCTGCTGCAGACGGGCTCCGGCCGCACCGGGGCCGAGCTCGCCGCCCGGCTCGACGTGAGTCCGCGGACCGTGCGCGCCGACATCGAGCGCCTCCGAGACCTCGGCTACCCGGTGGACGCCGTGCGCGGATCCGTGGGCGGATACCGTCTCGGATCCGGCGGGCAGCTGCCGCCGCTGCTGCTGGACGACGAGGAGGCGGTCGCGGTGACCGTGGGCCTGCAGATGGCTGCGGGCCTGACCGGCATCGAGGAGTCCGGCGCCAGGGCCCTTGCCAAGATCGAGCAGGTGCTGCCCTCCCGCCTGCGCCCGCTCGTCGACGCCCTCGGCTCGACGATCGACCGCGGCCAGGAGAACGTCGGCACCGACGCCCCCGATCCGGAAGTGGATCCCGCCGTGCTGGCCGCCGCCGCGGCCGCGATCCGCGACGTCGAGTGGCTGCGCTTCGATTACCAGGACTCTCCCGTGCTCGTCGAGCCGTACCGCCTGCTCAGCTGGCAGCGGCGATGGCACCTGGTCGCGCGTGATCCCGTCACCGATGAGTGGCACACCTACCGGGTGGACTGGATGTCGCTCCGTATGCCGACGCGCCGCAGGTTCAACCCGCAGCCATTGCCGGGCGGCGACTACACGGCGTTCGCGATGCGCACGATCGCCGCGAGCGGATGGGCGGTGCACGCCCGGCTGCGGATCGATGCGCCGGCGCAGGCCGTGCTCGACCGGATCAATCCGACGGTCGGCGTCGTCGAGCCGATCGATGCCGACCACTGCGTGCTGGTCACCGGCGCCGACAGTCTCGACACCGTGGCGGCGTACATCGGGATGCTGATGATGGACTTCACCGTGGAGTCCCCGCCCGAGCTGATCCCGCGCCTGCAGGTGCTGTCGGAGAGGTATGCGCGCGCCGTCGCCGGATCCTGAGGACCGGATCCGGATCAGCCTCCGTAGCGCGTGACGATCTCCTCGGTCAGCGCGGGCCAGATCCGCTTGTGCTCCTCGCCGAACGGGACGCCGGAGAGGAACGCGGCGGCGAGGTCCCGCGAGCGGTCGACGAGCAGGAAGCTGCCGAGGGCTCCGAAATGGCCGGCGGTCTCGGGTGGGAACGAGTCCGCCAGCCAATGCGGCGACTTGACCCCCTTCAGCTCGAAACCCAGGCCCCACTGGTTGTCGGCGTACGAGCCGTAGCCAGGGACGATCCCGCGCAGCCCGGGGTGCGAGACGGTGAGGGCGAGGTCGCGCAGCGCAGCCGGGATCAGTGTCGGCCGCAGTACCTCGCGCCCGAAGATCAGCAGGTCCTCGATCGAGGCGGATGCGCCTGCCGACGGACGTCCGGTGACATCCGTGCGCTCCATGCCGAGCGGCAGCGCGACCTCCCGCAGCATCCAGTCCGCGAAGTCCATGCCGACGGCGTCGGCGACGTGCGCGGCGAGCGCGTCGAAGCCGGCATTCGAGTAGATGCGCCGCTCACCGGGGGCCTTCAACGGCCCCTCCCCCTCCATGGGCAGCCCGCTGGTGTGGTCGAGCAGGTTCAGCACCGTCGCTCCTGCGGGCCCCGCCGGCTCGTCCAGATCGACCAGCCCGCGCTCGATCGCGACGAACACGCCCCAAGCGGTCAGCGGCTTGGTCACCGAGGCGAGCGGCAGGACGGCCTGCGGATCCCCCTGAACGGCGAGCGTCCGCTCGGGGCCTGTGACGCCGACCAGAGCCGTGTGCGGGAAGCCGTCGGTCGCTGCGAAGGTCGTCGTGTCCACGGATCCATCGTCCCATGGGACCAATTCGGATCCGGATGTCACACATCGCAGCCGGGCGGTGTCTCCATGTCGAAGGCGCGAGAAGCGCGCCGCAGAAGGAGCAGATCATGACGACCCAGACCCGCGTCCCCGCGACCGAGGTGACCGGACTGTACGGCGCCGTGGTGAAGTTCGCCACGAAGAAGATGTTCGGCCGGGTGCCCGACTCGATCGGGGTGCTCTGGCATCACCGCCCGGTGTTCACCGACATGATGAACTTCGGACGCAAGACCGAGAAGTGGCACGAGCTCGACAAGAGCCTGTCGACACTGGCCACCATGACGGCGGCCGCGACCGTCGGCTGCAGCTTCTGCCTCGACCTGCACTACTTCATGGCGCACGACCACGGGCTCGACGAGGACAAGGCGCGCGAGGTGCCGATCTGGCGCGAGTCCACCAGGTTCACGCACAGGGAGCGGCTCGTGATGGAGTACGCCGAGGCGATGAGCTTGACACCACCCGCCGTCACCGACGAGCTCTCGGACGAGCTGCTCGCGGAGCTGGGCGCCCCGGCACTGCTCGAGCTCGCCGCGAAGGTCGGCTACCTCAACGCGACCGCTCGCGCGAACATCGCGCTCGGGATCCACTCGGACGGCTTCGCGGACGCCTGCGGGCTCGCGCCGCTGGCTACGCAGGCCGAGACCCGCGTAACGTCGCCCGCATGAGCGACGCGAGCCGGCCGGCGCCCGAGGATCCGTTCGTCACGCACCGCGGCCTGCTGTTCACGGTCGCGTACGAGATCCTCGGATCCGCCGCCGACGCCGAGGACGTCCTGCAGGAGTCGTGGCTGCGCTGGGCGTCGGCCGATCGCGACGACGTGCGCGATCCCCGCGCCTATCTGGTGCGCACCGTGACCCGGCAGTCCCTGAACCTGCTGCGGACGGCGTCCCGCCGGCGCGAGGAGTACGTGGGCCCGTGGCTGCCGGAGCCGTTGCTGACGACCGCCGACGTGGCCGAGGACGTGGTGCTCGCCGAGAGCGTGTCGGTCGCGATGCTCACGGTGCTCGAGACGCTGGGCCCGACCGAGCGCGCGGTGTTCGTGCTGCGCGAGGTGTTCGACGTGCCGTTCGACGAGATCGCCGACGCAGTGGGCAAGACCCCGGCGGCGGTGCGGCAGATCGCGCACCGCGCCCGCGACCACGTGGCCGCCCGCCGCCCGCGCATCGCGGTCGACGCCTCCGAGCACGATCTCGCCGTGCAGCGCTTCATCGCGGTGATGAACTCCGGCGATGTGCAGGGGCTCATGGACGTGCTCGCTCCCGACGTGGTGTCGGTCACCGACAGCGGCGGGCTCGTGCGGCACGCGGCACGGCGTCCGCTGCACGGCGCCGATCGTGTGGTGGCGTTCCTGCAGGGCAGCATCGCCAAGCTCGACACGGCCTTCGCGGTGATCCCGCTGCGGGTCAACGGCATGCTCGCCGCGGGGATCCAGGTGGGCGGCGAGCTACTCGCGGCGGTGAGCTTCACCGTCGAGGAGAGCCGCATCACGCAGGTCTTCTCGGTCGCCAACCCGGGCAAGCTCTCCGGGCTGGACGCCGAGGCGCCGCTCGCCCGCTGATCCCGGTGCAGCCCCCCGACCCGCCACAGCGCGAGGCCGGATACCTGCGACCATCCGCCACGTCTCATTCCTTGCACATTGCGAAGGATCCCAGGTTCTTTCACGACAGATCGCCCAGAAGGGCGGGCGAATGCACCGGAAACTGGATCCAAGCCCCCCCGTCTACAAGGAGCATCTCCATGGAACGCGACCCCGAACTGTTCGACTCCGACGCGCTGCTGCACATCGGCCGCCCCGTCTGGTTCGAGAAGCACCCCTCACAGGCCGAGGGCGAAGACTTCTGAGCGCCCGACGCTGAGACGGCGAAAGGGCCGCGATCCACACGGTGAATCGCGGCCCTTCGTCATGCCCGGTCAGGCGCCCTTGAGGCGCTCCGACAGATAAGTGTCGAGCTCGGCGAGCGGCACGCGCTCCTGCGCCATCGTGTCGCGGTCGCGGACGGTCACCGCGTCGTCGTCGAGCGAGTCGAAGTCGATCGTGACGCAGAACGGGGTGCCGATCTCGTCCTGGCGGCGGTAGCGGCGGCCGATCGCACCGGCGTCGTCGAAGTCGATGGCCCAGTGCCCGCGCAGCTTGTCGGCCACCTCGCGGGCCAGCGGCGAGAGGCGCTCGTTGCGGCTGAGCGGCAGCACCGCGACCTTGACCGGCGCGAGGCGCGGGTCGAGCTTCAGCACGGTGCGCACGTCGGATCCGCCCTTGGCGTTCGGCACCTCCTCCTCGACATAGGCGTCCACGAGGAACGCCATCATCGAGCGGGTGAGGCCGAACGACGGCTCGATCACGTAGGGGGTGTACTTCTCGCCCGAGGCCTGGTCGAAGTAGGTGAGCGAGGATCCGGAGGCCTCGCTGTGGTTGGTCAGGTCGAAGTCGGTGCGGTTGGCGACGCCCATGAGCTCGCCCCACTCCTTGCCCGCGAAGCCGAAGCGGTACTCGACGTCGATGGTGCCGGCGGAGTAGTGCGCGCGGTCGTCCTCCGGCACATCGAACTGACGCATGTTCTCGGGGTTGATCCCGAGGTCGATGAACCAGTCCCAGCACTCCTGCACCCAGTGCTCGAACCACTCCTGCGCCTCGGCGGGCGGCACGAAGTACTCGATCTCCATCTGCTCGAACTCGCGCGTGCGGAAGATGAAGTTGCCGGGCGTGATCTCGTTGCGGAACGCCTTGCCCACCTGGCCGATGCCGAACGGCGGCTTCTTGCGCGAGGCGGTGAGCACGTTCGAGAAGTTCACGAAGATGCCCTGCGCGGTCTCCGGGCGCAGGAAGTACACGCCGGACTCGTCGTCGACCACGCCGAGGTAGGTCTTCACGAGACCCGAGAACGCCTTGGGCTCGGTGTACTGGCCCTTGGTGCCGCAGTTGGGGCAGGGCACGTCGGCCAGGCCGTTCTCGGCGGGACGGCCCTTGCGGGCCTCGAAGTCCTCGATGAGGGTGTCGGCGCGGAAGCGCTTGTGACACTGGAGGCACTCGACGAGCGGATCCGTGAACGTCGCGACGTGGCCCGAGGCCTCCCACACCCGCTTGGGCAGGATGATCGAGGAGTCCAGGCCCACCATGTCGCCGCGGCCGCGCACGAACGTCTGCCACCACTGCCGGCGGATGTTCTCCTTGAGCTCGGTGCCGAGGGGGCCGTAGTCCCAGGCCGAGCGTGAGCCCCCGTAGATCTCACCCGCCTGGAACACGAACCCGCGGTGGCGGGCGAGGGCGATGACCTTGTCAAGACGGGACTGTTCGGCCACGGTGGCTCCAATGGTCGCGATGATGCGGGGAATGCGCACGAAGAGGCGCGACTCAATCCTATCCGGGACCTCTTCTCCTCGACGCGGGGTTCGTGCTCGGGGCGGTGGGCTGAGCCGGGCCTTTCCGCGGCGCGCGCCGGCGCGGCTTACGCTGGAATGATGAGCACCGCACAGGAGACCGAGAAGCACGGCGACCACGACACCCGGTTCTTCGGGCAGCCGTGGGCCCTCGCCCACCTGTTCGGGGTGGAGATGTGGGAGCGGTTCAGCTTCTACGGCATGCAGGGGATCCTGCTCATCTACCTGTACTACTCCGTCACCGACGGAGGGCTCGGCCTCGACAAGGGCATCGCCGGCGGCATCGTCGGCGCCTACGGCGGATCCGTCTATCTGGCCACGATCCTCGGCGCCTGGGTCGCGGACCGTATCCTCGGATCCGAGCGCACGCTGTTCTTCAGCGCGATCGTGATCATGGCGGGCCACATCGCCCTGGCACTGCTGCCGGGAGTCGTGGGCGTGGGCGTGGGTCTGGTGCTCGTGGCGATCGGATCCGGAGGCCTCAAGGCCAACGCCACCTCCGTGGTCGGCACCCTCTACGCGGCCGAGGACCCGCGGCGCGACGCCGGCTTCTCGCTCTTCTACCTGGGCATCAACCTCGGCGGATTCTTCGGACCGATCCTCACCGGTCTGCTGCAGTCGACGCTGGGCTTCCACTTCGGCTTCGGCCTCGCCGCGATCGGCATGGCCGCCGGCCTCGTGCAGTACTCGTTCGGACGCCGTGGGCTGCCGGCCGAGGCCAGCCGCATCGCGAACCCGCTGCCGCGCAACCGTTATCTGACGGCCGTGATCGTCGCGATCGCCGCGATCCTGCTCATCGTCGTGCTCGTGCTCGTCGGCGTGATCCGCGCGGACAACCTGTCGACCATGGTGATCATCGCGGCCACCGTCGCCGCGATCGCCTACTTCGCGGTGATCCTCACGAGCCGCCGCATCGACGCGACCGAGCGCTCCCGGGTGTGGGGGTTCCTGCCGCTGTTCATCACGAGCGTGGCGTTCTGGTCGCTGTACCAGCAGCAGTTCACCGTGCTGACGGTGTACTCGGACGAGCGCCTGAACCGCGACCTGTTCGGCTGGGAGATGCCGGTGTCGTGGGTGCAGTCGATCAACCCGGTGTTCATCATCGTGCTGTCCGGGGTGTTCGCCGCGATCTGGACGAAGCTCGGCGCCCGTCAGCCGTCCACGCCGGTGAAGTTCGCACTCGGCGCGATCGTCATGGGTGCCGCGTTCCTGCTGTTCCTGCCGTTCGCCGGGGGCGCTGCGAACTCGACCCCGCTGCTGGCGATCATCGGGATCCTGTTCGTCTTCACGGTCGCCGAGCTGCTGCTGTCGCCGATCGGCTTGTCCGCGGCCACG
Organism: Microbacterium sp. 01T413_2; assembly: GCF_056398985.1. Classification (NCBI taxonomy): domain Bacteria; kingdom Bacillati; phylum Actinomycetota; class Actinomycetes; order Micrococcales; family Microbacteriaceae; genus Microbacterium; species Microbacterium sp. 01T413_2. The sequence continues at coordinate 232,530 of NZ_JBFTQL010000003.1, read as the reverse complement.
AAGCTGGCGCCGGCCGCGTTCCACACGCAGATGGTCGCGCTGTTCTTCCTGTCCGTGTCGCTGGGCACCGCGATCTCCGGCTGGCTCGTGCAGTTCTACGACCCGCACAATGAGGTGCCGTACTTCTCGATCCTCGGCGCGATCGCGATCATCGTCGGGATCGGGCTGCTGGTGTCGGTCAAGCCCGTTCTCGCGCTCATGAAGGGCGTGCGCTGACCGGGAAGCATGGGCTCTGAGCGGGCGCAGGGAGACGAAAGGCGGGGCCGGGCGATCAGCGCCCGGCCCCGCCTTCGTGCTTCGCGCCCGGCCCCGGCCTTCGTGCTCAGCGGGCGGAGACGCTCTCGCCGAGATACTCGCCCTCGGCGAGCTGCGCGACGAGCGGGCGCGCGGTCGGCGCCCATCCGAGCTCGGCCCGGGCCTTCGCGCCGGTGGCCTGCTCGTCGAGCAGGAGCGCATCGGCGAAGCCCTCGCCCAGACGCTCACGGGTCTCCGTGACGCTCTCGGCGCGGACGCCCTCCGTCACGCCGTAACCGGCGGCGATCGCCTCGCCGAGCTCGCGCACGGTCGGGTTCTGCCCGGACGCGCCGATGTACGTCTCGCCCCGGCCGCCCTTCTCGAGCGCGAGCACGTACAGCGCGGCCAGGTCGTCGACATCGACCGTGGTCCAGTGCTGGCTGCCGTCGCCGATCAGGAGCACTCCACCGTCGGTCTCGTCGGTGAGCAGCCGCACCAGTCCGCCACCGCGGCCGTACACCGTCGCGGGCGCGACGACGGTCCCGCGGACGCCGGCCGCGCCCAGGACGCGGGCCTCTCCCGCTCCACGCCAGGCCGTGAGGGCGGGCCGGTCGAGGGCCGTGTCCTCGGTGATGTCGTCCGAGGAGCCGTAGCTCCAGATGCCGCCGGTGTGCACGAACGGCTTGCCGGTGCCCTCGAGTGCGCCGAGCACGGCGTCGATGAACGCCGCGTCGCCTTCGGGCGTGGAGGCCGTGTGGATGACGCCGTCGACCGCGCGCACCGCTTCTGCGATGAGCGTCGCGTCGGTGACATCGCCGACCAGCCCTGTCGCCCCCGCATCTTCGACCACGCGTGCCTTCGCCGTATCGCGGACCAGGGCTGTGACCGCGTGCCCCTCCGCGAGCAGCCGGTCGAGGACGGAAGTGCCGATGTATCCGGTCGCGCCGGTGAGAAGAACCTTCATACGTTTCGCGAACGCGCCGCATGCAGGGTGGTATTCCCGTCCGCGGCGCGTCGGATCCGATCCCGTGCGGAAGGGCGTGCCGGTCAGCGCGTGATGGTGCGGCCGTCCGGGTCGCCCGGCCCGAGTGGGCGCAGGCGCGCCGGAAGGGGCCACGCCAGCGTGTAACGCTGCGTGGGCGGACGCTGCATGTCGCCGAAGTCGTCGACCTTGACCGTGATCCGGCCGTCGCCCTCCGGCACGACCTCCACGATCTGCACCCGCAGCGGCTCCGGTCCCTCGCCCTCCAGGATCCACGGATCCGCGAGCCAGCGGATCCCGTGCTCCTCGAGCGCCGCCTCGGCGTCGAGCCAGTCGATCTCGCCGGTGACCTCGCGCCCGAGCACGTCAACGGCGAGCCGCAGGGAACCGCGTTTCGTCTCGCCTTCGGCTCGCTCAACGACCGAGAGTCACCAGATCGTGACGCGCTCCTCGGGGGCGAGCCAGAGCTTGTCCGCCTCGGTCACGTCGAACGCCTCGTAGAAAGCGTCGATGTTGCGCAGGATCTGGTTGCATCGGAACTCGTTGGGCGAGTGCGGGTCGATCGTGAGCAGGCGGATCGTCTCGGCCTCACGGCTCTTCTGCTGCCACACCTGGGCCCACGACAGCAGCAGGCGCTGCACGCCGGTCAGGCCGTCGATGACGGGCGCCTCCTCGCCGCCGAGCGCGAGCTCGTACGCCTTGAGCGCGATGCCGAGGCCGCCGAGGTCGCCGATGTTCTCGCCGATCGTGAGGGCGCCGTTCACGTGGTGCTCGGCGCTCAGCCCCTCCGGCACGAGCGCGTCGTACTGCGCGATGAGCGACTTCGTGCGCTCCTCGAACGCGGCGCGGTCCTCGTCCGTCCACCAGTCCTGCAGTTTGCCGTCGCCGTCGTAGCGGCTGCCCTGGTCGTCGAAGCCGTGCCCGATCTCGTGGCCGATGACGGATCCGATCCCGCCGTAGTTGGCCGCCGCATCGCGGGAGGCGTCGAAGAACGGGTACTGCAGGATCGCGGCCGGGAACACGATCTCGTTCATCAGCGGGTTGTAGTACGCGTTCACCATCTGCGGCGGCATGAACCACTCGTCGCGGTCGATGGGCTTGCCCACCTTGCCGATCGTGCGATCGTGCTCGAACTGCGCGGCGCGACCGGCGTTGCCGATCAGGTCGCCGGCGTCGACCGTCACGGTCGAGTAGTCGCGCCACACCTTGGGGTGCCCGATCTTGGGCGTGAACGTGTCGAGCTTCGCGAGCGCCTTCTCCCGGGTCTCCGGGCTCATCCACTCGAGCGTGGTGATCGACTGGCGGTACGCCTCGAGCAGGTTGCCGATGAGCTCGTTCATGGCCGCCTCGGCCGCCGGCGGATAGTGCCGCTCGACGTAGACCTTGCCGACCGCGTCGCCGAGCGCGCCCTCCACGAGCGAGACGCCGCGCTTCCAGCGCTCGCGGATCGTGGGGACGCCGGTGAGCTCGGTGCCGTAGAACGAGAAGTTCTCCTGCACGATGTCGTCGGTGAGGTAGGCGGCGAGACCGTGCACGACCTTGGCCCGCAGCCAGGCCTTCCAGTCGTCCAGGCGCTCTGCGGTGAGCAGGGATCCGAGGCCCTCGAAGAAGCTCGGCTGGTAGACGACGGCCTCGGCGAACGCGTCGGCTCCGGCCGGGCCCGCGACGGCGTCGCGCCACGAGGCGAGGTCCACGCCGACGAGAGTCTGGAACTCGTCCCAGCTCTTCAGGTTGTACGTCTTGACCGCGTCGCGGCTCTCCACGTTGTCCCAGTGGTGCCCGGCGATGTCGTGCTCGAGCGCGAAGGCGCGGTCGGCCTGCCCTGCGGCGCCGGCGACACCTGCGAGATCCAGGATCCGCTCCAGGTGCGCACGGTAGGCGGCGCGGGTGCCCTCGAAGCTGTCGAGGCGGTAGTAGCTCTCGTCGGGCAGTGAGATGCCGGCCTGCACGACGAACGGCACGTAGCGCTCGGGGTTGCCCGGATCCGGCTCCACGAACACGCCGATCAGAGCGGCGATGCCCTGGCGGTCGAAGGATCCGACCGTCGCGAGGAACTCGTCGATCGTGGTGATCGCGTCGACGGCCGCGAGCGGTTCGGCCAGCGGAGCGGTGCCGAGGGCGGCGATGCGCTCGGTGTCCATGAAGCTCGCGTACAGGTCGCCGATCTTGCGCGCCTCGGTGCCGGGCTCGGCGCCCTGGGACTCCTCGATGATCGCGCGCACATCCTTCTCGGACTGATCGGCGAGGAGGTGGAAGGATCCCCAGCGCGCCTTGTCGGCGGGGATCTCCGTGGTGGAGAGGAACGTGTGGTTCACGTGCCGGTAGAGGTCGTCCTGAGGGCGGATCGCGGGGTCGAAGTCGCCGATGGCGAGCCCGGAGGGAAGAACGTCGGTCATGAGGCCCAGCCTATGCGGACGCCCCGACAAGAGGAGAGCGGATCCGTGCCCCGGCTGTTCGCTGGTCGCGGACTGCGGGGAGTGCTGCCGGATCCGGTGTCCCCGTCAGGACTCCAGGAGCGCCTTCGCCTTGTCGAACGCGGCCATCTCGCCGTCCATGCTCTTCTGCACCGGCCCGCTCATGAGCAGCTTCTTGAGGCCGCTCAGCTCGACCGACAGCTCGAACGTGACGAGGGTGCCGCTCGGCACCTCGGCGAAGGTGTAGCTGCCGAGGGGGCGCACCGGGCCGGCGATCGTGGCGAACGCGTAACGGCTGGGCGCGGAGTACTCCGTGATCCGGAGATCGGCGTCGATCGATCGTCCGCCCGGGCCCGCGATCACCTGATGCACGGTCGCGCCCACGCCGGGCGCGCCCTCGGCCCGCATCTCCTTGACAGCTGGGCGCCAGGTCGGGTCGTTGCTCGGATCGGCGAAGAACCCGAACACGGTCTCGATGGGAGCGGCGATCTCGATCGTCCGCGATGCGGAAGGCATGTGCCCAGTATCGTGCTCCGTCGGCCGGCGGTACAGGACCGGAGCGAGAGATTCCGGACGCGCGATCGCACGCGGAGGCCGCGTCGGGCTGCCGACCGGAATATCGCCCTCCCGCTCGAGCCCGTGCGGCCCTAGGATGAGCACAAGAGCGGCGTTTGGGGCGCTGCGGGATGGGGATCCCATGCGTGGTCTGGGGCAGATGCTCGTGCTGACCGGCGCTGCGCGCGCCGAAGACGTGAACTCCGCGATGTCGGCGGTGGGCGATGGAGACGCCCTGCCCGACTATCTGCTGCGGCACGGCCTCGTGAACGAGGTGCAGCTGGCCGAGGCCGTCTCGGTGGCGACGAGCACGCCGTACGTCGATCTCGGCTCCTATCCGCTGGATCCCGAGGTCATCTCGCTCGTGCCCGGGGTGATGTGCCGGCGCTACCGGCTGCTGCCGCTGCGGCACTACCGCGACCAGCTGACGGTGGCGATGCTGGATCCGACCGACATCATCGCGCTCGACGATGTGGCCAGCATCACGGATCTGCGGGTGAGCCCGGTCGTGGTCACCGGCGAGGCGCTGAACCAGGCGTTCGAGCGGTTCCTGCGCTCGGATGAGGAGCTCACCGACCTGTCCGAGCAGATCGGCGAGGCGTCCGGATCCTCCTCGCACATCGTCTTCACGGAGCAGCTCGACGATCAGGACGCGGACGCGCCCGTGGTGCGGTTCGTGAACCTGCTCATCACGCAGGCCATCAACGACCGCGCGAGCGACATCCACATCGAGCCGGGCGAGCATCGGCTCACGGTGCGGTTCCGCATCGACGGTGTGCTGCACGAGATGCAGCGCGCCGACCGCAGCATCCAGGACGGCGTCATCTCGCGCCTGAAGATCATGTCGTCGATCGACATCGCCGAGAAGCGGGTGCCGCAGGACGGGCGCATCTCGGTGCTGCACGAGGGCCGCAGCGTCGACCTGCGCGTGGCGACACTGCCGACGGTGTGGGGCGAGAAGATCGTGATGCGCATCCTCGACAACAGCGGCCAGGTGATGCTGATGTCGGATCTGCTGTTCTCCGACACCAACGCCGAGCGCTTCACGCAGGCCATCTCGCGTCCGCACGGCATGGTGCTGGTGACGGGCCCGACCGGATCCGGCAAGTCCACGACGCTGTACACAGCGCTGCGGGCGGTGGCGAACCCGCGCGTGAACGTGATCACGGTCGAGGATCCCGTCGAGTACCGGATCCCCGACATCAACCAGATCCAGGTGAACCCGCGGGCCGGCCTCACGTTCGCGACCGCGCTGCGGTCGATCCTGCGCGCCGACCCGGATGTGGTGCTGGTCGGCGAGATCCGCGACCGCGAGACGGCGGCGATCTCGATCGAGGCGGCGCTGACCGGTCACCTCGTGCTGTCGACCCTGCACACCAACGACGCCCCGAGCGCGCTCACCCGGCTGGTGGAGATCGGCACCGAGCCGTTCCTCGTGGCGACGGCGCTGAGCGCGGTGATCGCGCAGCGGTTAGCGCGGCGGTTGTGCACGAAGTGCCGCCTGCCGATCGACGACGACCGGGCGATGCTCGAGGCCGTCGGCATGCCGCTCGACCTCGTCGACGACGCCACCGTGTTCCGCGCGGTGGGTTGCACGGCGTGCTCCAGCACCGGCTACCGCGGCCGGGTCGCGCTGCACGAGGCGATGGAGGTCACCGACCGCATCGAGCAGGCGCTGGTGGGCCGCGCGACCGGCGGCGAGCTGCGCGAGATCGCCCTGGAGCAGGGCATGATCCCGCTGCGCGACGATGGCTGGGCCAAGGTCGCCCAGGGCATCACCACGATCGAAGAGGTGCTGCGCGTCTCGGTGTGACGCCCGGAGGCGCGCACCGAGCCCGTTCAGTGCTGCTTGGCCAGGTCGCCGTACAGCGTGAAGATCGGCAGGTAGAGCGAGATCACCATGCCGCCGATGACGACGCCCAAGCCGACGATCAGCACGGGCTCGATGAGCGAGGACAGCTGCTCAGTCGCGGTCTCGACCTCATCCTCGTAGAAGTCGGCGATGCTGGCGAGCATCTCGGCGAGCGTGCCCGATTCCTCGCCGACCGCGACCATCTGCGACACCATGGGCGGGAACACCTCGGCCGCGGCCAGCGGCGCGGCGAACGAGCGCCCGCCGCGGATCGACTCCTGGATGTCTCGCACCGTCTGCTCGATCTTCCAGTTGTTCGACGCCTGGCCCACGATCGACAGCGCCTGGATGATCGGCACGCCGGCGTCCAGCATCATCGACAGGTTGCGGGTGAACCGCGCGACGGCCATCTTCGTCAGCAGCTTGCCGAAGATCGGCAGCTTCAGCAGGAACGGATCCACGACCTTGCGGTACGCGTCCGTGTAGCGGTTGCGGGCCCACCAGATCCACACGATGATCGCGAGCACAGCGACTGCGGGCGCGATCCACTTCATGTTCTCCGAGACCGTGACCAGGATCTGCGTCGGCAGTGGCAGGGTCGTGCCGAGCCCCGCGAACATGTTCTTGAACACCGGGACGACGAAGGTCAGCATCGCAGCGACGCCGAGGACCGCGACGATCAGCACCACCAGCGGATAGGTCGTCGCGGAGCGGATCTTCGCGTGCAGGTCGGCCTGCTTCTGGTAGGTCTCGGCGATCGAGTCGAGCGCCTTGCCGAGGAAGCCACCCGCCTCGCCGACGCGGATGATCGACACCATGAGCGGCGGGAACACCTGCGGGTGCCGGGCCATCGACGCCGAGAGCGAGGATCCGGACTCCACGTCGGTCTGCACGACGATGAGCACCTGCTGCAGCTTCTTGTCGTCGGCCTGCTCGGCGAGCACGGTGAGGGTGCGCAGCAACGGCAGGCCCGCATTGATCAGGGCCGCCATCTGCCGGGAGAAGATCGCGAGCGTCTTCGCCGGAACACCTTTGCGCAGCGACGGCAGCGAGATCTCCCGATGCAGACCCGTCTTCGTGACGGGCTCGACGCGCAACGGCGTGAGGCCCTGGGCCTTGAGCTTGGCGGCGACGGCGCTGTCGCTGGCCGCGTCCATCGACCCCTTGACGGTCTGCGCCGTCGCCGGATCCAGCGCCTGGTATTCGTACTCCTGCACTCCGGCCATCAGGATCCCCATTCCTCGAGCTGCGCTCCGGCGGCGAATGTCGACCACGACTCCGCGTCGAGGTCGGCGGGCTTCACGTGCACGCCGTCGATCGACTTCGGATCGACAGCGAACGTGCGCGCCACATGCGCCGCGATGAGCCCTTCGCTGACGAGACGGCGCAGGTCCTGGTCGAGCGTGTGCATGCCGACGGATTGGCCCGCCTGCATCGTCGAGTAGAGCTGCGACACCTGCCCCTCCCGGATCAGGTTGGCGACAGCCGGGGTGTTGATGAGCACCTCGGTCGCGATCGTGCGGCCCGCGGTCTGCGCGCGCGGCAGCAGCGTCTGGCTGATGATGCCTTGCAGCGTGTCGCCGAGCTGGGTGCGGATCTGATGCTGCTGATCGGCGGGGAACACGTCGACGATGCGGTTCACCGACTTCGCCGCGCCCTGGGTGTGCAGGGTGGAGAGCACGAGGTGGCCGGTCTCCGCGGCGGACAGGGCGGTGGAGATCGACTCGGGATCGCGCAGCTCGCCGACGAGGATCACATCGGGATCCTGCCGCAGCACCCGGCGCAGCGCCTCGGCGAAAGACTCCGTGTCGGATCCGACTTCGCGCTGGTGGATGAGCGCGCGGTTGCTGGTGTGATGGAACTCGATCGGATCCTCGATGGTCACGACGTGCACGGGCCGGGTGTTGTTGATGATGTCGACCATCGCGGTCAGCGTCGTCGACTTGCCGGATCCGGTCGGGCCGGTGAGCAGCACCAGCCCGCGCGGGCGCAGCGCGAGGTCGTGCGCGATGGCGGGAGCACCGAGCTCCTCTAACGTGAACACCCTGTCGGGGATGTACCGCAGCGCCATCGCGATCTCGCCCAGCTGGCGGAACACGTTCACACGGAAACGCCCGATGCTCTCCGCCGCGTGCGCGAGGTCGACCTCGTGGTTCGACGCGAACTCCTCACGCTGCGCGTCGTTCATCAACCCGTATGCAGCTCCCTCGACCCAGTCGGCGCCGAGCGGTTCCGCATGCCGCGGCACCGGGATGAGGTCGCCGTCGACACGCATGAGCGGGGCGGCACCGGCCGTGATGTGCACGTCGCTCGCCCCGGCACGGGCGCCGATCGCGAGGATGCGCGTGAGCTCGGTGGCGCTCATTTCGAGGCCCCCGCCGTCGGAGTCGCGGTGAGGAACACCAGCAGATCGACGCGGATCTCCAGTCCGCCGTTGCCGGGGGTGAGCGTGGCCTTGTCCACCGCGAGCAGTCGGGCGGATCCGCGCAGCCCGTCGAGGAATGCCTGCGCCGCGACCGCATCCGGGACGCTCGCGATCACGGCGACCGGGATCTGTTCCCGGGCCGCCGTGGCGACACCGCCGCCGGTGGGCGCGCCCGTTCCGCTCTGTGCGGCGGTGCCTGCCCCTGCTTGAGAAGTCTGGGCCGCGTTGGCGTCAGCCTGTGCAGCGACGTTCTTCGCATCGCCGACCGGACCCGTCCCCGTCGTCGGCTGGGGCGTGGGCTGCGGCTGCGGCGCGGCCTGCGCCTTCTGCTGCGCGGCGGCACCTGGACCCGCAGGAACCGGTGCAGGGCGCGAGGCGAAGACGGCGAGGTCGCCGCGGGTGGCGCTGGTGAGGATCGCACCCGAGGCCTGCGCCGACGTGGCGATGATGTCGAACACCTGATCGAGTTCGGGTGAGGCCGGGATCTGGCTGCGCAGCGCCTCGACCGAGGCATCGATCTCGCTCTTGCGCTGTTTCTGCTTCTGCAATTCCGCGATCTGCGCCTGGTACGCAGCGTTCGTGGAGGCGACCTGGCTCGTGCTGCCCAGCGCCGTGAACGATTGGCCGACCAAGGGGAGCACGCCGAAGACGACGGCGAGCACCACGATCGCGATCGAGACGAGGGCACCGATGAGGGTGATCAGCTGCTTGCTCACTTCGTGGCCTCCTTGCCGAACTGGCCGGAGTACACGGTCTGGTTGAAGGTGATGTCGACCGTGTACGTGTAGCGGCCTGGCGACTGCTGGCTGGCGGTGTTGGCGCTGCCGTCCGCGGCGAGAACCCCGTCCACGCCGCGCAGCGTGCGAGCCAGGACGCCGAGGTCGATCGCGTTCGGGCTGTCGATGGTCAGTGTGCCCGTAAGACCCACGGCCTTCTTCGCCGCATCTTTGTCCTTTGTCGCAGCGTCAGGTGCCGCGCCGGGAGTGAGCTCGAACCCGGTCACGGTGGTCCCCGGGGGGAGGGCGCCGCGAACCCGGTCGAGAACTTCGCTCCAGGCGAGATCGGATCCCATCGCCTGGCTTCGGAACGCGTTCAGCTCGCTCTCGGTCGCCAGGGCGCTGCTGACTTCGTTCAGTTGCCCGATTTGACCGATCAGCTGCGTCGAACGCGCCTGCTCGGCGGCGAGCTGCTGCTGTGTGAACTGGTTCCAGACGAACGCGCCGCCGATGAGCACGACGGCGAGCAGCACAGCCAGCAGCCCCACCCGCACCCAGGCGGCGGAGAGCTTCTCGCGTTCCCGGCGATCGATCTCGGAGCGGGGCAGCAGATCGACCCGGGGCGCACCGCCCGGGGCCGCGGCGACGATGCGAGCCATCAGCGGTCCTTTCCAAGGGCGAGGCCGGCGGTGCTCACGAGGTCGAGCGCGAGCTCACCGGTGGGTTCGGCACCGCGCGCCGGCATGAGGTTCTGCAGGGTGAACGTGCGCACCGGCATCTCGACGGCCTCTGCGAGGCCGGACGCGACGCCGTCGACGGCGGATCCGGCGCCACTGAGCAGCACCTGCTCGATCGGCGGCGAACCCGGCTTGTTCAGATAGAACGCGAGGGTGCTCCGCATCCGTCCGATCACGTCGACCACAGGGCGCAGCGCGACGTCCACGCGGAGGGAGCCGCGCGCCACGATCCCCGCCGTTCCGGTGAGATCATCGGTGAACGCCCGGGTCGGGTCCACCGCTCCGTCGGTGATGAATGTGCCGTCTCCGATGCCATCAGGGGCGATCATCTGCGACGCTCGGCGCCGCACGGCGCCGGTCTCGAGGTCGACGGGCGTGATCCGCACGAAGTCGGGGATCCCGTCGCGCAGGATCACGATCTGCGTGGTGTGGTCGCCGATGTGGATCGCGGCGGTCGTACCCGTCGGGGCGACAAGCGCGGCGGCCCGAGCAAGCCCGAACGCAGCGAGATCCACGCCGTCGATGCGGATCTTGGCACGCGCGAAGGCGCCGATCATCGCTTCGACGGTGTCGGAGACGGCAGCCACGAGCAGGCCGTGCAGCTGATCGCCCTGTTGCGAGGTCGGGTAGTAGTCGAGAACCGCCTGGGCGACCGGGACCGGAAGCAGATCCTGCACCTGGAACGGCAGTGCCTGCCGCAACAGCTCGGGAGCCATCACCGTGGTGGTGTGCTCGCGCACCAGCACGCGCCTGCTCGCGATGCCGAGCGTTGCGGATTTCGACTTGATGCCGGCCGTCCGCCATAGCTGCTGGATCGCGAATGCGACGGCCCCCTGGTCGAGCACCTCGGAATCGTGCGCGGCGTCGGGCGGCAGCGCGACCTCGCCGAAGGCGGTCAACTGCGGTTGGCGTTCGTTGCTCACCTCGACGGCGCGCACGCTCTCTTCGGTGATCTCGACACCGACGTGACTTTTCGCCATGTTTCTCTCCCCAAGTCCCCAGTGCTTCTACTGCCCCCACGGCAGATTCAGCTCAGTCCCAGCATTCCGACATACCAGCGCCCGACAGGCTCACCCACTGCGATCCCAGCCCAGGCACCCGCGATCATCCACGGCCCGAACGGGATCGCCGTCTTGCGTTTCGCTCGGCGGAGCAGGATCAGCCCGATCCCGAACACTCCGCCGAACACGAAAGCTGCGAAGGCTCCAACGACGAGCGTCGCCCAGCCGCACCATCCGAGGTACAGGCCGACGAGCGCCGCGAGCTTGACGTCTCCGCCGCCCATCCCGCGTGGGCTGATCACCCGCACGATGAAGTAGAAGGCGTAGAGAATCGCCCCACCGGCCAGCGCCCGCAGGAACTTCCCCCAGCCAGCCGCTGAGCCTGTGATCCCGGTCGCTGAGCCTGTCGAAGCGCCCACCGCGGCAGCGATGCCGAGCAACACGATCCCCACGACAATGCTCGGCAGCACGATCACGTTCGGCAGCCGCTTCGTGTCGAGGTCGATAAGGGTCAGCACGACCGAGACCGCCGCGAAGTAGAGGAACGCGACGAGCACGATCCAGAACACCGGATCCGCGACCGCTGCCCAAACCGGATCGTCGAGCGATACTCCGCCCTGGGCGTTGAGCGAGCGAAGCGAGACGAAACGGCCCCCGACCGCCCCCCATGTCACCACAACGAACACGACACCTGTGAGCGCCTCGACAATGGCATACCGCCCGCTGATCGGAGCCGCACAGCTCGCGCATCTGCCCCGCAGCAGCACCCACGAAAGCACGGGCACGTTCTGCCACCAGCGGATCCCCGCGTCGCATTCGGGGCACCGGCTCTCGCGCATCAGCGAGATCCCTGCCGGCACGCGGTATGCGACCACGTTGAGGAAGGATCCGATGACGAGCCCGAACAGACCCGCGAAGACGAGGAGGAAGGCGGTCATGGCGCGACCTCCTGCTCGGAGGTCAGGGTCGGCGGGAGGATGGTCGTGGTCGTGGATCCCGGTGAGCCCGCCGCCGTCGCCACCTTGCAACCGAGGTCGATGACAGGGCTCCAGGTCATCGGCGTGCAGGTGAAGTCGGGGTGCACCCAGTGCGGGGTGCCGTCGTTGTTGGCGTAGTACTGCCCCTGGAAGATCAGCCCGTTCTGCGAGCTGTTGTTGAGCCCGCAGGGTGTGTAGAACATCAACCGCGCCTGCACCGTGCTCGGCAGGGTCAGCGCATCGCTCGCCGATCCGGATCCGCAGCTGGGCGCGGTGTCGGTGAGGTTCGCATCGGCATGGATGAAGAACAGCTGCGGCGCCGTCGCCAGCGACGGGGCGCTCGAGGTGAGCGGCCCGGAGACGTTGACGTTCATCGGCGACCCGGACGCGATCAGCATGACGGCGTCGTTGACGAGCCCCGTCGCGCCGATATTCACGGTGACCGTGCCGGTGCACGAGCTGAAGTCGATGCCGACGCGCGTGTTGGGCGGGGTCGGCGCGGCCGCGAGCAGGCCGCTCACGTTGGATCCGTTGCACGGTCCGGTGGTCCATTGAATGTTCGATCCCCACGCGGCACGTGCCGAGCCGAGGTTGCGCCAGGTGGTCATCGCCGTCACCGCGACGAGCGTCGGGTTGGTGCGATTGGTGCCGGGCTTCGCCGCGGGCGTTCCGCAGAGCGAGGCGTTGGCCGCGGGCGTCGGGCTCGTCGAGCAGTTCGCGACCGTCTGCGCGGGCTTGCCCACGACGCCGGCGCCGCTGAACCCCTTGCCGATCGAGTAGCCGCCCAGGATGACGGGCTTGTTGCCCAGGGTGAACGTGCCGTCGGCGTACACGAACCCCGAGGTCGGGACGGCCGAGTCCCCGAGCGAGAAGCCGTTCGCCACGAGGTTGACGTTGCCCGCGGTGATCAGGTTGCCCTTCACGGTCGCCGCGTTTCCGCCGCTGGCCGTGATGTCGCCGAGCGCGTAGACGTTGCCGTTGACGGTGCAGTTCGCGCTGAGATCGACGGCGCCGTTGGGCACCCAGAGGTCGCCCGTGATCACGGACGACGAGTTGCAGGTGTAGTTGCCGCTGCGGATCACCAGATCGCCGGTGTAGTTGGCGTGGGTGGCGAGGAACGACCCGTCGAAGTACGACATCGTCCCGCCGGGCGCGTTGGAGAGCGAGACCGGGCGCTGGTACAGCGCGACGATCTTGGTGGTCGAGCCGTCGGGCCCCTTGCCGCTGGCCGTGATCTGGATCGTCGAGGTCGCGGTCGCACTCAGGCACGCGTCGGTCAGATGATCCTTGTCGGGCCCGAACAGCGCGCTGACCGCGTAGTAGAGAGGTGCGGACCTGGCATCCGCGATGGACTTCGCGCACGGGTTGGCGAGCACCGTCGCGAGCATCTGGTCGCGTCCCGACTCGGCGGCGACGAACGCCTGGGTCGTGCTCTTGTTCTTGGCGTTGGACTGGATCGTGAACATCACGGTCGCGGCCACCAGCACGGCGGCGACCACGCCGACGATCATCACGATGAGCACCGCGACCAGCGCCGCACCGCGGTCGTCGCGGTCGGCCGTCTCGAGTCGATCCCGGATCACCAGCATGGGCTGAGGCTTCCTGCTGCGGAGTTGCGCATGTAGGCCGTGCCCTGGAAGTGCACGGGCGCCGCGACCGCCTGGGCCCCCGACCTGCTGAGCGCATCGAAGTTGTACGCGACGCTGTTGCCGCTCTGGGAGATGAACGCCCCGGATCCGGCGGCCACTTCGGCCTGCCAGACGGGCCAGCCCGACGCAGGGGCAGGCGAGGAGGAGACGGTCATGTGCAGACCGTCCGCGGCGAGCTGGAACGCCTGGCACTGGAGCCCGCCGCCGAGCGCGGTGTTGACCCGGATCGTGGATCCGTCGGCCGAGACGTCGAAGGCCACTGCGTTGCGCATCGCTCGCTCCACCTCTGATGCGACGAGCTGCCCCCGGGTCGTCGCCTGGCTCTGCGCCGCGACGGCGACCTGGGAGCGCCACATGTTGCTGAACAGCGTCCCCAGCACCAGGCTGACGACGCCGAGGATGGCGACCACCACCACCAGCTCGATCAGGGAGACTCCCCTGTCGTCCTGCGATCGGGGCGTCATGGCGACGTCACCGGATCCGGAGGGACGATCACGAGCGCATCCGCCGCCGCGAGGGCGTTCCCGCTCTGCGTGGCGGTGAGGTGGATCGACACCGTCGACCCTTTGCTGCACGATCCGATCGCCGCCTGGGTCGTGTAGCTGTTGCCGTGTCCGTCCAGGAAGGTGCGCGGCGTGGCCGCCGTGCCGAGGATCGACCCCATCGTCGCGCAGTCCGGGCTCTGCCGCACCTGGTCGATGAGGCCGTTGAGCTGCCGGGTGGCCGTGGCCACCGACGACTGCTGCGCCGAGAAGCGCAGTCCGTTGACCAGGGCCGGGAGGATCGAGACGGCCACCAGCGCGAGCAGGAACATCGCAATGACCACCTCGACGAGGCCGAGTCCGTCCTCGCTGCCCTGATTACGCTGGTTCGCCATCGTTCTCCGCCCCCAGATCGCGCTCGGCCCCGGAGCTCCCCGCCCCGGAGCCGAGCACGACGGTCGTGTCAGCAGCCGGGCCCGGCTTTTGCGGTGACACCGCCCGCGGTGGAGCCGGTGCCCGCCGCCGAGACGCAGAAGCCGTCCAGGGTCAGGGGCCCGGCGACCGTGACGGTCGAGTTGCCGGACGAGTTGTACACGGTGGTCGGCACCGCGCCTGCGGCCGTGATCGTCGGCGTCGTCTTCGCCAGATCCGCCGCCACCGCCGAGGCGGCGCTGCCCGCGATCGACTTCAGCGAATTGTCCTTGGCCTGCTGCTGGATCCCCGCGAAGATCGGGATTGCGATCGCCACCAGGATTCCGAGGATCACCACGACGATGATCAACTCGATGAGTGAGAAGCCGGCCTCTTCGCCGTCTTCCCGTGCCTTCTTCTTCGCCTCGAGGGCGCGCTGAATAGCGAGCATTGCTTGTCCCCATTCCAGAGAGTCGTTTCGGGTTAAAACGCACTCTGTGAACCGGCGCGTCCCCTGCGCCAAACGAACAAGCTCCGGTTGGTTCCGGTCCCCAGATTCGGAGTCGAGCTGTCCCATAGCTCTCGTCCTGGACAAAGGATGGACCCAACGGGGCACCGACGCAAGACCTATGTCGAAACCGCTATTTCGGCATACCGAGACGCAACGGGGCTCCGGAGTCCCACGAGGCACAACCGATCTCCATGGTGTGCGCCCGCCGGACTACCGCTAGGGTGCTCCCCATGGACTTCTGGGGAGTTCTCCGCACGGCCGAAGCTGGGTATCTGTACGCCGGGGCCGTGCTCGGCGCGCTGGTCACGCTCGCCGTCTTCGTCATTGTCAACGCGATCGTTCGCGACTCCCCCGCGCGTCGGATCCGTCGCGCCGAGCGCGCGAAACGTCGCCTCGATCGTGCCGTGCGATCAGCAGCTCGGCACGGAATCGTTCCGCGTCCGGCACAGTCCGCGCCGCGTCCGTTCTCGAAGAGGGTCGGCACCATCGGTCCTCTGGATCGCACGGGGTTCGTGGATTCCGGCGCACCGCAACCGGGTCCGCGCGATTGGGCACCGGGCGGGCACTGAGCAACCACCTTGCCGCGGCTGAAGCCACTGCCGAACTCCGCGCGCGCGTGCAGCGAGCGGTCCGAGCACTCGACCCGACGCGGGCGTTCCCGCAAGGCGGTAGCTAGTCGTTCCGTCCTTCACAGGGAGCGATCCCGACGAGTTCTCCACAGATTCAGTAATCCTGTCTGATCTGGGGTTCAAATGTCGGTGCCCCTGAGTTCAATAGGGGTATGGCATCCACGACGGGAGAGCTCCTGGAGCAGGTCGAGCACCTGCTCCAGGAGGTCGCTGCGTCCGAGGAGATGGGCGCTCAGTTCGACCGCGTGACGGACGGCGAGACGATCGAGACGCTGAAGGCGTTCGGCCGGGTGCAGCGCCTGCTGGATGGCCAGATCACCACGATGACCGTGCACGCCCGGCAGCGAGACGTGGGTGCCGCGTCGACGACGATCAGCACGGCGGCGGGGTGCACGGATGTGACCGAACTGCTGCGCCGGGCGCTGCGGGTCGACGTGGCCACGGCTCGCCGATTTGTGCGCGCTGCGGAAGGGGTGGGCAGGGAGTTCCTGTTCTCCTCAGGCGCGCACGGACCAGCCCGCTACGAGCAGCTCGGGCAGGCGCTGCGTGACGGCGAGCTCTCCGTCACCGGCCTGCTCGCCGCGATGGGTCCCGTGGAGGCGGCTCGTGCCCGAATCGGTGACGACGCCCGCGAGGCGGTCGACACGCTCCTCGCGACCACCGCTCGGGGCCTGGATCTGCCCGACGAGCACGGTAACCCGGGGCCTGTGCCGTCGACGGACGAGCTCGCCGACTACGCGAAGGCATTAATGCTTGCGCTCGACCCCGATGGCGCCGAACCGGCGGATCGGAAGGCCGAACGCAACCGCGGGGTCACGATCGGACGCCTCAACGCGAATGGCGTCCATCCGGTGCACGGCGGGTTGCTGCCCGAAGTCGCCGGGGCGCTGCAACGACTCTTCGACGCGTTCAACAATCCCGCTGCGACGGACGCACCCGATCTCGATGGGCGGCTCGACCAGGATCCAGAGCGGGGATCCAGCGGGGCGCATCCCCGCGTTGGTCCCGACCGGTCCGACACCGAGACGTCGCGCGCAGGCGGCGGTCAGGATGAGACAGCCGGGAACGTCCGTTTCGCCGCAGACGACGAAGATGCAGCCGAGTCCGTGTTCCCCGGCGGTCAGGCCGCCCCGGTCGACACCCGCACGCGGTCGCAACGCAATCACGACAATCTCGCCGCGATCCTGCACGCCGCCGCCGGATCCGGTTCCGTCCCCGACCTGGGCGGGGCCGCACCGACCCTCGTTGTGTCGGTCACCGCCGAGGCGTATGCGACCGGGGTGGGCCGGGCACTCATCGAAGGCACCGGCGACGACGTTCCCCTCAGCGCGGCACGGCATACCGCGTGCGCCGGCGGGATTCAACGGGTCCTGTTCGACGAGCACGGGCAGATCGTGTCCATCGGCACGACCGCGAGGATCTTCACCGCCCTGCAACGCCGTGCCATCCAGCTGCGGGACCGGGAATGCCTCATCCCTGGTTGCCACGTCCCCGCGACCTGGTGCGAGATCCACCACGTCCAGGAATGGGCCGAGGGCGGCGCGACGCACACCAGCAACGGGGTCGCCCTGTGCTGGCACCACCACCGCACCCTCGAGGTCTCCGGATGGCAGATCCGCATGCGCCATGGAGCGCCGGAGCTTCGCGGACCGCGCTGGTGGGACCCCACGCGCACCTGGCATCGTCCCCGCACCCGCAGCGGAGGCCCGCAGCACATCCATCGGATCCTCGCCGACGCACACGCCGGAGCGCCGCCGGGCTGACGCCGGAGCACTCCCGGCTGAGGCCGCCGTCGGCGCCAGATCCGACACATGTATCACCACGCCCATCCCTGCCTCCTCACCGTCACACCACCGATCGATGGAGGCTGTCATGCCGGATCTCAGCGATGTCGTCCAGACCCTCGAGCGCCTGCGCGATGTCATCGATATGCGCTCGCCCCTGCTCACACAGCGCCCCACGGGCGTCGAGGTGACCCAGGCGGTGCAGTACTACCACGCGTCGGAGCATCTGACGGATCCGGGCGATCGCAAGAAGGACAACGCGGCGCTTCTGATCGCCTACAAACCCGCGCTGGTACGCGTGTACGTCGCGCCCTCGGCCCTCGTGAGGACGGGGGATCCGACCGGCGGATCGCTGCTGCTCGAGCGCCGGCAGGGATTGTTCGGACCGTGGCGTTCGATCGTGACGATCGCGCCCTGGCTGCTGTCCACCGTCACGCCCATGGACGACGGCTACGACGACGAGCGCAGCCGCTTCGACCGGACGCTGAACTTCCGGATCCCGGCGGAGCAGTTCTTCGGCGACATGCGACTGACGGCGACGCTGGACGACGGGCAGCAGTACAGCACCACGGTGTCGGCACGTCTCGTGCAGACGCTGCGCGTCCGCGCGATCCTCGTCAGCTACCAGGGCCCCAGTACGGCCAACCCGGCACCCGGCACCATCGCGCCCACCATCTCCCTCGCCGCCCCGACGCTCGCCGACGTGCAGACCACCGCGGCGCTGGCGTTCCGGATGATGCCCGTGCAGCAGACCGGATCCTTCATGACCGCCGGCACCCTCGCCTGGACGCAGCCCCTCGATGACGTGCGCAGCTCCCCCGGCGCCTGCTCGACGAACTGGGGCGCCCTGCTCACGGCGCTGGGCAACATCCGCACGAACGACGGCAACCGCGCCGATGTCGTCTACTACGGGATCCTGCCGTCGGGGATCCCGCTCAACGTTCCCGGCTGCGGCAACGACGGACTCGGAGCCGGCGCCGCGGGTGACACCGCCACGTTCGTGCACGAGATCGGACACGGCTACGGCTTCCCCCACGCCCCTGCAGGCAACGCGGGAACCACGGATCCCGACTACCCCGTCTACGAGCCGAACATGTCCGGATCCATCGGCGAGTACGGCACCGACATCCAGACCGGCGCCGTCTTCAACCCGGCGACCTCCACCGACTACATGAGCTACGGCGCCAACCGCTGGATGTCGCTCTACCACCACGCGAAGCTCATCGAGCATGACCGCCTCGCTCCCAGTTGGATGTCGGAACCGAACCCGTTCGACCGCACCGCCGTGGAGTTCGATCCGAAGCACCTCTGGTGGCCCAACCCGCCGTGGAGCCGCGACGAGATCGAGAAGTACGCCACCCACCGGATGATCGTGATGAGCGGCGTCATCGACGAGGCCGGCGTCGTGACCGTCGACTCGGTGGCCCGCGTCGAGGCGAACTCCGCCCTGATCGGTCCGCCGATCAGCTGGTCCGCCCAGCTCGTCGGCGCAACCGGAGAGATCGCTGCGCGCGTGGTCATGGCGCGGGAGCTGCAGTACGGCGAAGACTGCGGCTGCGCTCCCTCGCATGGCGACGACGACCCCGACCGGCTTCCGCTCCGTTTCCGCGCGATGATGCCCGACACCGAGCTCGGCTCGGCGCTGCGCATCGTCGACGGGCGTGGCGAGGAGGTGTGGGTCAGGAAGGCTCCTGCGGATCCGGCGCGGTTCACCCGGGTCACGGCCGAGGTCGTCGAAGGGCGCGCCGTGCGACCGCGCTGGGACATCGCGGGTGAACCCGCGACGGACGTGTGGGCGCAGGTCAGCACAGACGGCGGGCAGACCTGGCGCGGACTGGCGGTGGGGCTCGGAGGCGGGTTCGGTGAGGGACTCGCGGATCTGGACCTCACCGGCCTGCCTGCCGGAGAGGCGCATGTGCGCCTGCTCGCGCACGATGGGTTCAGCACGGCCGTCTCCTACACAGCGTCGATCGACGTGCCCGAGCTCGCACCCTACCCGGCGATCCTCTTCCCGCCCGACGGCAGCGATGTGCCGGCCGGCGTGGAGATGGAGGTGCACGGTAGCGCCGTGAACCAGTCCGGGGATCCGATCGATGACGAGCTGCTGAGCTGGGAGGTCGACGGGGAAGCATTCGGGCGCGGTCGCATCGGCACCCTGCGGCTCGAACCGGGCGAACACGTGCTGACGCTGCGCTGCGAGACCCGCCTCGTGGCGGATGCCTCGGTGCGGATCACCGCGCTGCCATTGCCTCGCCGGACGCGGTGACGACGGGCCCGCGCTGAACGGCCCGGTCTCTGGGAACGCATCGGGGACCGGGCGGATCCACGCCCGGGCCTTGAGCGGACCTCAGGCTCCGGGCTCGCCCACCGGCAGCAGCACCTTCAGGCAGAAGCCGGCGTCGGTGTGCTCGGCGAACACGTCGCCGCCGTGCGCCCGGGCAAGACCCCGCGCGATCGCGAGGCCGAGACCGGCCCCCGACGCCACCGCGTCCGGCGCGGTGCCGCTGGTGCGGGACGGATCCGAGCGCCATCCCACCTCGAACATGCGGTCCAAGTCCTCCACGGCCACGCCGCTGCCGTGGTCGAGGACGGCCAGCACCAGCCGGTGCGGCGAAGGCGATTCGGCGAAGACGAGGATCTCGGATCCCTCGGGCGCATGCCGCACCGCGTTGGTGAGCAGGTTCACGATCACGCGCGTGAGCTGGTGCGGATCCGCCCACAGCACGTGGCCGTCGATGCCTTGCTGCACGATCCGCACGTGGTGCTCCCCCGCGGCGGCGCGCACGTCGGCGACCGCGTCCGAGACCACGTCGAGCAGTTCGACCTGCTCGGTGCGCAGCCGCAGCGAGCCCGAGGTGATCCGCGACAGCTCGAACAGGTCGTCGACCATCCGGCCCATCGTCTCGACCTGTGCGCGGACCTGACCGGGGAACGCCTCCGGATCCGCGAGCCCCTCCTCCGCGGACTCGGCGAGCGCGCGGATCGCGGTGAGCGGGGTGCGCAGGTCGTGCGAGATCCACGCGAGGAAGCGCCGGCGGTCGGAGTCCAGCCGTTCCAGCTCGGCCCGCGCGTCGCTGAGCTTCGCCGACACCTCGGCGAGCTCGACGGACAAGTCGTCGAACTCGCGCCAGCCGCTGGATCCGCGGTCGACGACATCGCCCTCGCCCACCCGACGCACGGCCGCCGACAGCCCCCGCACCGAGCTCCGCGCCGCGCGCGCCGTGATCCACGCCGTCGCGAGCGCGCACAGCAGCGCGGCGCCGAGAACCCACACCAGCACCGTGAAGTCATGCGCCGACAGGTACATCTCGGCCGAGATCGCGAGCACGCCCGTCGCCAGCGCGAGCACCGATGCCACCCCGACGACCACGAGGCGCAGCGTCAGCCCCGCCCGCCGCGCGCGGCGCAGCACCAGCACCGCCGCGCACGTCACGACCGCCGCGCAGACGAGTGCGGTGAGCAGGATCAGCAACACATCCGCGACGCCGAGGGGCATCATGAGCCGGATCCGCTCCGCTGCTGAACACGCACAGCCCGCCCGGGCACGCGCCGGGTCCGCCCCGCAACCGAGCGCAAGCGCGCCATCATGAGCCGGCTCCGTCCGCCGAGAACCGGTAGCCGGCGCCCCATTCCGTGAGCAGGTGCAGGGGGTGGCGCGGATCGTGCTCGATCTTCTCCCGCAGCCGGCGCACGTGCACAGTCACCGTGCTGGCCTCGCCGAACGACCAGCCCCAGACCTCGCGCAGGATGTCGTCGCGCGAGAGCACCTCCCCGTCGTGCTGCACGAGGTGCGCGAGCAGCTCGTACTCTCGGGCGGCGAGCGGCACCTCCTCGCCGCGCACGTGCACCCGGCGCCGGGCCGGATCCAGTCGGAAGTCGCCGCGCACGATCTCCCGCGTCGGCGCGGACGCCGCCAGGGACCGGCGCAGCAGCGCGCCCACCCGCAGCAGCAGCTCGCGCAGCGCGAAGGGCTTCACGAGGTAGTCGTCGGCGCCGGTCTCGAGGCCCTCGATGCGCTGCTCCACCTCGCCCAGCGCGGTGAGCATGATGATCGGCACCGCAGAGCGCGCCCTCGCATCGCGCGCCAGCTCGTCTCCGCTGATGCCCGGAAGCATGCGGTCGACGATGAGCACGTCAGGCGGATCCGCCTGCACCGCGCGCTGCGCGCTGACGCCGTCGCCGAACCCGTCGACCCGGTAGCCGTTCGCCGCGAGATAGCGCTCGACCGCGGCCCGCACGGTGGGATCGTCTTCGACGAGCACCACCCGGGGCAGAACGGATCCGGGCATCTCCATGCTCAGAGGCTAGCCCCGGCGACCGAGGCGGATCCGAGTTCCTTACGGCCCTGAAAGAACTCCCCCGCGGCGATTCCGGCCGTTCTAGCGTCGCCACTGTCCTCGAAACCATGTGGCGGATCCCGCCACGGAACGGAGCAATCATGCGCAAGACCGCACTCGTCCCCGCCTCGCTCGGCGTCGCCGTCCTCGCCCTGGGCCTGTCCCTCGCGGGCTGCAGCTCGACCCCCGCGGCCTCACCGACCTCCGGCGACACCATGTCGTCGTCCACCCCGATGCCATCCTCCTCTCCGATGGCGTCGGCCATGGACGACATGCACAAGACCGGCACCTTCATGGGCCTGAACGGCAAGAAGGTGCAGGGCACCGTCACGATCTCCGGATCCGAGCTGACGCTCACCGGCTTCTCCTCCGACGAGGGTCCCGACCTGCACGTCTACCTGACCAACGGCACCGACGAGGCCGCCGTCTCGGCCGGCAAGCAGATCGACCCCGTCGCCTTCGACAAGGACTCGCAGACGTTCATGCTGAACGGCGTCGACGCGTCGATGTACACCGACGTCGTGATCCACTGCGACAAGGCCAAGGCGGTCTTCGGGGCCGCTGCGCTGTCATGACCGCGACGGCGGTGCGGACCGGCTCGGGGGCGCCGGCCCGCACCGCGTCCTGGCTGCTCGCCGGCACTCTTCTCGGCGCGGCGGCTCGGATCGTCGCAGGCGTGCTGTGGCTGAACGAGGGGATCCTGAAGTACCGCGCCGGGTTCGGATCCGCCGACATCCTGCTCGTGGCGCAGGGCACCGCGGGCAACACCCGGGTGCCGTTCTTCTTCCGTCCGCTGGGGGCGCTCATGCAGTCGGCGCCGTGGCTGTTCGGGATTGCGATCCCCGTACTCGAGGTGGGGCTGGGCGTGCTGCTCATCCTCGGCCTCGGGCGGGTGCTCACGACGCTGGTGGCGCTCGGATCCGTCGCCACGCTGATGCTCTACTGGTCGTCGGACCAGCTCATCGCGCAGTATCCGGCGATGGTGCTGCTGTCTGCCGTCGTGCTGGCGCTGCCGTGGTCGGGGCGCGTCGGCGTCGCGTGGTGGTGGGAGCGGCGGCGCGGGCGGGACTCGTCTACGCCGGCTTCGTCCAGGCGGGGAGCCGCATTCCGCTGAGGGGAAGGTGGGGCTGGGAACCGCGTTCGGCTGGGTCCGGGCGGTGAGGCTGGAACCGCACACGGTCGAGTCGGAGCGGTGAGGCGTTCGCTGGTCGCCAGATGCCCTTTCGCGAGGGACGAAAGGGCATCTGGCGTCAGGTGAGCGCCTCGTTCCAGTGGGGTCCGGAATCAGCGTTCCGAGTGCGGTGACACGGATCCGGATCCGGTCCGTCAGGCTTTCCGGAACCAGCGCTTCTTCCGCTCGGCGGCGGGGGCGGGCTCGACCCTGGCTGCCTCCCGGCGGTCGCGCCGCTCGTGCCAGGCCTCGATCTCAGCCGCCACGTCGCGGGGCTTCGTCACGACGGGTGGCCCGCCGAGCAGCTGACGCCTGGCCTCGATCACGCGGCGATTGAAGTCCTCCACCACGGCGCGCACGTCGTTCTCGCGCCGCAGGTCGTCGAGCTGCGAGTCGAGTTCGCGGTCCTCGACGCGCAGCATCAGCGCCGGCGGGCCGAGGCCGGTGAGGTTCTCCCGCTCGATCTTGCGCCGGATCCACCAGTCCGGATCGTGATGGTCGCCGAGCCCGGGGATGGGCTTGCCCGCTCCCGGGAGGTCGTCGAACTGGCCCTGACGGATGGCCACCTGGATCGCGGTCTCGACGATCGCCGGCATCGTCTCGGCGTTCAGGACCGCGGGCGGCGCGGTGGGCGGCGTGGTGGCCGCGCTGGACTCCGGAGGCGTGCGGCCTAGCAGGCGCTCGGCATGCGAGCGGCGCCGGTGCGCTTCATCCGTCATGACGCTCCTCCGGTTCTGGTCGGACCTCGGGTCCTTCCAGACTACGGGACGCGGGTGACGCGGCGTCGGGTTCCTCGCGCCCCCTCCTTTTGCGCCCGTTCCTTCCATCCCTCGTTCCTTCATACTTCGTTCCCCCTTCTGCTCGTTTGCCCGCCTGCTCCGCGCGTCAGTCCTTCCGCTCAGTGGTCGCGAATTGCGGCTATTCGGGTCGGACAACCGCAATCTGCGACCACCGAATACGTCCGGTTCGTCCTCCACAGGTGCGGATCCTGACGAGTTCTCCACAAGTTTGGTTCTGTGGCCTGATCTGGGGTTCGAATGTCGGTGGCCCGGAGTTGAATGAGGGTATGACATCCCCGTTGCGCGAGGCTCTGGAGCAGGTTCAGCACCTGCTCCAGCAGGTGAGCGTGCGGAGTGAGCTCGACGCCCAGTTCGAGGGGACTGAGGATGCGGCGACGATCCGGGTCCTGCGCGAGTGCGGGCAGGTGCAGCGCCTGCTGGACGCGGCGATCACCAGCGCGGTGGCCCGTGCGCGCCACCGCGACACGGGGTTGCCCTCGGAGAAGATCACCACCTTGGCTGGCTGCCGGGATGTCACGGAGCTGATCCGGCGGGCGCTGCGGGTCGACGCCGGCACCGCGCGCGGGTATGTGCGAGCAGCCGACGCCGTGGGCAAGGACTTCCTGCTCTCCTCGGGCGAGCGCACCGCAGCCCGCTACGAACATCTCGGGCAGGCGCTCAGGGACGGTGAGCTCTCGGTCACGGGCCTGCTCGCGGCGGTCGGTCCGGTGGAACGTGCCGGTACCCGGATCAGCACGAGCGGGAAGCGGTGGACGCCCTGCTCGCGAACACCGCGCGCGGGTTGGACCTGGCCGATGAGCACGGCCGGCCAGGGCCGGCACCGTCGACGGACGAGCTCGCCGATTACGCACGGGCGTTGATGCTCGCCCTGGACTCGGACGGTGCCGAACCCGACGACGCCAAAGCGGACCGGTCCCGCAGTTTCTGGATCGGGAACCTCCGTGACGGCACGCACCCGTTCGGCGGGCGCGCCCTGCCCGAGGTCGCCGGGCTGCTGCAACGGCTGATGGACGCCTTCAACAACCCCGCCGCACCCAGCTCCCCGAACCTCGACTCCGGGACAGTCACCTTCGAGACCGACGACACGGACCCGGCGGGTCCTGATCCTGCGGTTGATTCGGATCCTGGTCTCTTCGACGGTCTCCCCGCTCCCGAGGACCCGCGCACCCCGGCACAGCGCAACCACGACAACTTTGCCGCGATCCTGCACGCCGCAGCCGCCTCCGGGGCCACCCCCGACCTGGGCGGGGCGGCACCGACCCTGGTCGTGTCCGTCACCGCGCAGGATTACGCCGCCGGGCGCGGGCGGGCGTTCATCGAAGGCACCGGCACCGACGTGCCGTTGTCCATCGCCCGGCACACCGCCTGCACCGGCGGGATCCAACGGGTCCTGTTCGACGAACACGGACAGATCGTGTCCATCGGGACAACCGCCCGTATCTTCACCGCGATCCAGCGCCGCGCCATCCAGCTCCGGGACCGGGAATGCCTCATCCCTGGCTGTCACGTCCCCGCCACCTGGTGCGAGATCCACCACGTCCAAGAACACGCCCACGGCGGCCCGACCCACACCAGCAACGGCGTCGCCCTGTGCTGGCACCACCACCGCACCCTCGACACCTCCGGATGGCAGATCCGCATGAACGCGGGCGTCCCCGAAATCCGCGGACCAGCCTGGTGGGACCCGCACGGCACCTGGCACCGACCGCGCATCCGCGGCGGCGACCCGCAGCACGTCCGCCGCGTCCTCACCGACGCCCTCGGCCCACCCGGATGACGATACGACGCCGCCCATGACGGCGGGCTATTCCTCCAGCGGTCGATCAGCCTCCGCCGAATGACGGGCCGCCCGGTGCGCCCTCCCCGATCGAAGGGTCCGCCACACAACCGCGATCAAGGCGGCAAGGAGAACAGCCACGCCTATGACTGACAGCATGATCGCGGCAAAGCCGGCAAGTGAAACGAGAGTCGGCGTGAGATTTCCGCTCACTATCGAAGCGAGTAGCACACCTAGTGCCAGTAGCCCCATCCCGAGCAGCATCGCCCGATCGAGATCCGAAAAGATCTCGGTACTCGACTCGCCGTATTTCTTGGCGATGAGTTCTCGACGTTTGGCGAGCGCCTGGCGGCCCGGACTGGGTGGCATGTCTTTGAGGATCTCCGATAGCGCACGTAGTTCTTTGGCTTGGCGTGGTTCACCTCGCGAGGAAATGAATGAAAGAAGTCCAGAGATCACAACAAAGGTGCCCGTCACTGCCGCAGCCGCGATTACGATCCAATTGCTTCCCATAGTCGCTGAGCCTAGACAGCACGCCATCCTGACGATTGCCGTTTCGTGGCGATGTCGGCCGGCCCGCCGCAGACCCGTGTCCCCGCCCGCCCCTAGGCTCGTACAGTGCCCTCCCCGACGCCGAACCCGCAGCCCGGCGACACCCCACGTGGGGTGCCGCACCCGGACGCGGCGCCGACCCTGAACCGCGAGATCATCCGCCTCGCCGTACCCGCCCTCGGCGCGCTCGTGGCAGAGCCGGCGTTCCTGATGGTCGACGCGGCGCTCGTCGGGCACCTCGGCACGACGCCGCTCGCCGGGCTCGGCATCGCATCGGCGGTCCTGCAGACCGTCGTCGGACTGATGATCTTCCTGGCCTACTCGACCACGCCCGCGGTCGCCCGACGGTTCGGCGCCGGAGAGCACGGCGATGCCGTGTCAGTCGGCATCGACGGCATGTGGCTGGCGCTCGGCCTCGGTGCGTTGCTCGCGGTGATCGGGTCCCTGCTCACCCCCGCGGTGATCCCGCTGTTCGGCGCCACTCCCGCAGTCGCAGTGCAGGCGGCCGCCTACCTCGCGCCGTCCATGTGGGGGCTGCCCGCGATGCTCGTCGTCTACGCGGCGACGGGCCTGCTGCGCGGCATGCAGGACACCGTCACCCCGCTGTGGATCGCGGGCATCGGCTTCGCCGCGAACGCGCTGCTGAACTGGCTCTTCATCTACGGCTTCGGCTGGGGCATCGCCGGATCCGCGTTCGGCACGGTCGTCGCCCAGTGGGGCATGGTCGGGGCGTACGTGCTCGTGATCGGGCGCCTGGCGCGCCGGCACGAGGCCTCGGTCGCACCAGAGCTCGCCGGAATCCGCGGATCCGCGCGCTCCGGCGGCTGGCTGTTCCTGCGCACCGTGAGCCTGCGGGTGGCGCTGCTCGCGACGGTGGGAGTCGCGACCGCAATCGGCACGCGCGAGCTCGCCGGCTGGCAGGTCGTCTTCACCATCTTCTCCGCCGCGGCCTTCGCGCTCGACGCCCTCGCGATCGCCGCGCAGGCGCTCATCGGCAAAAGTCTGGGCGCGGCGGATCCGAACGGCGCCAGGCACGTACTCGCCCGCACCGTCGCATGGGGCGCCTGGTTCGGCGTGATCGTCGGAGTGCTCATCGCGGCGCTGTCCACCGTCATCGGGCTCGCCTTCACCGGCGACCCGGCCCTCGCCGCGCTGATCCAGCCCGCACTCATCGTGCTCGCCGTCGCCCAGCCGATCGCGGGCATCGTGTTCGTGCTCGACGGGGTGCTCATGGGGGCCGGCGACGCACGCTATCTCGCCCTCGCCGGCGGCCTGAACCTCGTGCCGTTCCTGCCAGCGCTCGCGATCATCGCGGCGACCGGGGTGAACGGCGTCGCGGGCCTGATCTGGCTCGCCGTCGCGTTCTTCGGCGTGTACCTGTGCGCAAGGCTGGCGACCCTCGGCCTGCGCGTGCGCACCGGACGCTGGCTCTCGATCGAGGTCTGACGAATCGATGTCTGACGAACGGAACGCCCGTCCAAAGGAGCCGGGATCCGACGAAGCGCCGGGATCCGCACAGCAACGGCGCGGATCCCCGGTGCCTCGGGGTCGCCGTCAGCGCCGGCTGCGATGCACTTCACGCTCCTCGATCGCGTCGAGTTCGGCCGTGGCGCGCGCCCGCAGCGTGTCCGACAGCCCGCGGTCGCCGATCGCCCGCGGCACCACGGGGCGTTCCTCCGGCCGGCCGCGGTGCATCGCGTAACCCCATGTCGCGACGCCGAGGAGCGGCCCCCACAGCCAGAACGGCAGTACCAGCATCAGCTCGACGACGCCCACGGCGAGGGATCCGCGCGTCGTGGCGACGCGCAGCAGGTCCACGCCCCCGACCGTGAACATCACCGCCACGACCGATGCGGCGATCACCGCGAGTCCGGCGGGCACCGGACGTCCGCCGACGCCGCTCAGCCACTGCGGGAAGCGGTCCGCCCACGGCAGGCACAGGGCGAGCGTGAGCAGCCCGGCCGCGAGCATCGCCCCGCCGAGCAGCAGGCCCACCATCAGGACATCGGGCGTCAGGGCGGCCGGCGGCGCGAACAGCGGCCACGGCGTCAGCCACGTGAGGCGACAGAACGAGTACGGCAGCGCGCACAGCGCTGCGGCCACGGTGATCGCACGCCGGTGCCGCAGCACGCTCGCGGCGAACCGCCCGCGCACCGCGGGTTCGCCGATCGCCCAGGCGGCGAGCGCGCCCGCGGCGACCAGGTGCACGAACGAGACGGTCAGCTCGCCGAATCGCGGAGCGAGCGCCTCCAGCACGCGTGGCGCGAACGTGCCAAGCGGCAGCCGCAGCGCGGCGAACCCGACAACGCCGATCACGAGCAGGATCCCGGCCGCCCCGATCAACGGATGGCGCACCGTCAGCAGCACGAGACCCGCGACGACGAGCCCCGCCACGACGAGCACGAACGAGTACCCGGCGACCGGGATGATCCCGCCCGGGATGAGCGCCGCCACCAGCAGCGCCACGGTCACGGCGATGATGCGCAGCCCGGCGGGCGCCGCGACGGTGACACCGACCGCGCTCACCGACGCGTCCGCCCGGCGCCCGCGCAGTCCGAGCACTCCGACAGCCATCGCGGCGAGCCCCGCCGCGATCGACACCACCGCCGCCGTGGGCGCGCCGACGACCGCCGAGACCAGGCTCGGGCTCACCCCCGTGGGCACCACTCCGGCGAAGAGCAGTCCGATGGCGCCGAGCAGCGCGACAGCGGCGCCCAGCACGACACCGAGGATCAGCAGTGCGACACGCGTTCTGTTTCTCATGTCCGGCACGCTACGGATCCGGAACCGTTCTCCGCGTCGCCCCCGAGGACGGTTCCGGATCACCCGCGGGGATGATCCCGGGGCGCGTTGTCAGCGCCCGGGGCGGCGGATGCCGTTCTCGTAGGCCCAGATCACGACGTGCACGCGGTCGGCGAGGCCGAGCTTCGCGAGCACCGCCTTCACGTGCGTCTTCACCGTGTTCGCACTGAGGAACAGAGTCCGCGCGATGTCATCGTTCGAGGCACCGGTCGCGAGCGCCCGCGCGACCTCGCGCTCCCGGCCGCTGAGCGGCGCGAGCGCGGTTTCGGGATCGACCGTGGGCCCGCCCTCGCGCACGAAGCCCAGCAGCGCCGCCGTCGCGCGCGGCGACATGGCCGCGTCGCCGGCGGCCGCCGCGACGACGGCGTCGGCGAGCTCCTGCGGCGCCGCGTCCTTCGTCAGGAACCCGCTCGCCCCCTCGCGGATCGCCTCGACGACGTACTGGTCGAGGTCGAACGTGGTGAGCATGAGTATGCGGATCCCGGACTTCAACCGCAGGATCTCCCTGGTCGCGGCGATGCCGTCCATGCCGGGCATGCGGATGTCCATCAGCACGACGTCAACCGCGTGGCCGCGGACGTGCTCGATGCCGCCCTGCGCATCAGCGGCGGTCGCGACCTCGGCGATGCGCGGGTCCCGGGCCAGCATGATCGCCACGGCCTCGCAGAACAGCTCCTGGTCGTCGACGAGCAGCACCCGGATCGTCATTCGCCGTCCCCCTCATCCGCCGGGCGCGTCACCGTCGCTACCCTGTCCGAGTCGCTCTCGCGCAGCACCGGGAGCTCGACCCGCAGCAGCCAGCCGCGGGATCCGGCGAGCCCGGACGAGCCGCTCCCGACGTCCGCAACCGGCCCCGCCACGAGCGACCCGCCCGCCAGCCGGAGCCGCTCGGTCAGGCTCACGAGACCGGTGCCTGTGCCGAGGTCGGATCCGCTGCGTCCGGATCCGCCGTCGTCCTCGACCTCCGCGACCACGTGCCCCTCGGCCCAGGAGAGGCGCACCTCGACCCGCGCCGGCGGCAACGCGTGCCGCATGGCGTTCGTGAGACCCTCGCGCACCGCACGGTGCAGCGCCAGCGCCGGCGCCGGGGCCAGGTCGCGGCGCTCTCCGCTCTCGGCGAGCTCGACCGCGCACGCGGGGCTGCGCACCGAGGCGACCAGCTCGGCCAGGGAGTCCGCCGTCGGCAGCGGCTCCTTGGGCGCGTCGCCGTCGGCCGCGACGATCGCGCGCATGCCGCGCAATGCGTCGCGGCCCGTGTCCACGACGACGCCGAGCGCCTGCTCGCTGACGTCCGGACGCTCGCGCACCAGCGCCCGCGCCACCTCGGACTGCGCGATCATGACCGTCATCGCGTGCGCCACCACGTCGTGCAGCTCGCCGCTGATGCGCATCCGCTCGTCCGCGATCGCTTGCTGCACGCGCACGACGGTGCGCTCCTCGGCCCGGCTCGTCGCGAACCGCACCAGCAGACCGCACGCCCACGCGGCGGTCGCGCTGGCAGCGAGCCCGAGGAAGGCGCCGAGCCGCAGCAGCCCCACATCGGCGCCCGACCCGGTTCCGGACCCGAAGGACGGCTCGGCCCACGCGATCATCCCTGCACCCACGAGCGCGACGGCCAACGCGATGACCGACAGCCGCACCCGCTCGCGCACGGCGACCTGGGCCAGGCAGAGCAGGTAGACGACGACCGAGGGGTGCATGGCCGCAGAGGCGTCGCGCGCCGCGGGGATCAGCACGAGCAGCAGCATCACGGCGCTGGCCAGGAGGAATGCCGGCCTCGGATGCCGCACCGCGAGCAGGGACGCGCCGTGCAGTGCGGCGAAGGAGAGGGCGAGCCCTGCGGTCACCAGGGGCGCCGCGTGCGGCGTCGACCACGCGAGCGAGGCGAGACTGATCGGCAGCAGCAAGACGAGGGCGGCCAGCGCCACGATCAGCACGGTGCCGCCGCGCCCGCCGCTCCGCGCCTTCCCTGTCCGCACGTCCCCATGCTCGCACGCGGCTCTGCGCGCGTCCTCGCCCGTGCGAGTGAGACGGATCCGGATCATGGCGTCAGCCGGCGTGCCTCCGGCACCACTCGTACATGATCACGGCCGCGGCCGCTCCGGCGTTGATCGAGCGGGTGGATCCGTACTGCGTGATCTCGACGTGCCCTGACGCCGCCTCGAGCGCCTCGTCCGACAGCCCGGGCCCCTCCGCGCCGAACAGCAGCACGCAGCGCTCCGGCAGATCCGCCCGGTCCACGGGCACGGCGCCGTCGAGGTTGTCCACGGCGATGATTGGGATGCGCTCGGCCTCCGCCCACGCGGTGAACGCCTGCACGGTGTCGTGGTGCATCACGTGCTGGTATCGATCGGTGACCATGGCTCCGCGCCGGTTCCAGCGCCGTCGTCCGATGATGTGCACGGTGTCGGCGAGGAACGCGTTGGCGCTACGCACGATCGAGCCGATGTTCATGTCGTGCTGCCAGTTCTCGATCGCGACGTGGAAACCGTGCCGCCGGGTGTCGAGGTCCGCGACGATCGCCTCCATCCGCCAGTACCGGTAGCGGTCCACGACGTTGCGCCGGTCGCCGTTCGCGAGCAGCTCGGGATCGAGGTGATCTTCGGCAGGCCACTCCCCCTCCCACGGGCCGACACCGTGCGTGGGCTCCGGTTCGGGCGCGGGCTCGGGAGCACGCGCTGGCTCGGGTGCAGCAGTGGACTCGGGCGTGGGCTCGGACTCGCCGACGACCTCTGGATCCTGCATCCCGCCAGCGTATCTGCGCGCGATCCCCCACCCGGCGCTGTCGAGCGGGCGCGCCCACCTCGGGTCGTCGAGCGCGCACGCCCGCGAACGGGATCCGACTATTTCGGCGCACCTAAAAGTGGGGTAGGTTTTCGGTGTGCCTAAATCCACGGTGACCTTCGCACCCGCGCGCGCCGATGCCGCGGCGTCCGCCCGCGGTGCGGCGCTGCTCGGCCCTGCGCTGGTGGCAGGAGTCGCCTATGTGGACCCGGGCAACGTCGCCAGCAACATGACGGCGGGAGCAGGCTACGGCTACCTGCTGGTCTGGGTGGTCATCGTGGCGAACGTGATCGCGTGGCTCGTGCAGTACCTCTCCGCGAAGCTCGGCGTCGTCACCGGGCGCAGCCTCCCCGAGCTGATCGGCGACCGGCTGCAGCACCGGTTCGCGCGGCGCGCGTACTGGCTGCAGGCCGAGCTCGTCGCGATGGCGACCGACATCGCCGAGGTCATCGGCGGCGCGGTCGCGTTGCAGCTGCTGTTCGGGATCCCCCTGCTGCTCGGCGGCCTCATCACGGGCGCGGTCTCGATGGCGCTGCTCGCCGTGCAGGGCCGACGCGGCGCCCGGCCGTTCGAGTTTGTCGTGATCGGCCTGCTCGCCGTGGTCACCATCGGGTTCCTCGCCGGGCTGCTGGTCGCCCCGCCGGATCCGTCCGCCGCCCTCGGCGGGCTCATGCCGCGCTTCACCGATTCCGGATCCGTGCTGCTCGCCGCCTCGATCCTCGGCGCGACGATCATGCCGCATGCGATCTACGCGCACTCCGCCCTCGCCAGGGACCGATTCGGATCCGCCCCCGTGCACCCGGGCGGAGACCCCGAGCCGACCACGCGCACCCCGATCGCGCGGCTGCTCACCGCCACCCGATGGGATGTCACCCTGGCGATGGTCGTCGCGGGAGCCGTGAACCTCGGCATGCTGCTGCTGGCCGCCACCACGCTGCCCGGTGTGGACGGCACCGACTCCCTCGAGGGCGCGCACGCCGCGATCAGCGCGCAGCTCGGGCCGCTCATCGGCACCCTGTTCGCGGTCGGCCTGCTCGCGTCCGGCCTGGCCTCGACCGCGGTGGGGGCGTACGCGGGCGCCGAGATCATGCACGGCCTGCTGCGGATCCGCATCGCGATGCCGGTGCGGCGACTCATCACGCTCATCCCGGCGCTGCTGATCCTCGGGCTCGGCGTCGACCCCACCTTCGCCCTCGTGCTCAGCCAGGTGGCGCTGTCGTTCGGGATCCCGTTCGCGCTCATCCCCCTCGTCGCACTCACCGCCCGGCAGCGCACGCTCGGGCGCTACGCCAACCGACCGTGGACCACGATCGCGGGCATCATCGCCGCCGCCCTGCTCATCGCGCTCAACGCCGTGCTGCTCTGGCTGCTGCTGAGCGGGTCCTGACACCGGACCGGATCCGGCGTCCGCGTTTCCTGACCGCGAGACTGCAACGGAGTAACGAGACAGCGACTCAGGCGTGCAGTCTCGTTACTCAGTTGGAGTCTCGCGGTCGAAGGGACCCGGATCCGGATCCGTTCTCGGACACGGCCGGTGAGTCGCTTCCGTCCTCCTGGACGTGCGCCTCCGCCCGGACTTCGGCCCGGGTCTCCGCCGCTCTCGCCGTCGCCTTCGCGGCGGCCACCTCGGTCGCGACGTCCTGCGCATCGACGTCCGTCGCGGCCGCCCCACCGGTCTGCGCCGGTACCAGTGCGCGGGCGATCCCCTGCAACTCGGCGATCATCTCGAGTTGATGCCGGTTGATATCGAGCAGCGCCTCGATGTCGACCCTGGCGGCGACGTTGGTGTCGAAGTCGTGGTGAGCGAGCGCGGCGGAGATCGCGTCCTGCCGCTTCGCGGCGATGAGCAGGATCGCGCCCTGCAGACCGGCCAGCATGCTGAGGAACAGGTTCAGCAGGATGAACGGATAGGGATCCCACGCCGTGCTCTTGATCGTGTTGAGGGTCCACCACACCGCCATGAACAGCACGAACCCGCCGACGAAACCCCAGCTGCCCATCGCGTTGCGCAGGCGATCGGCAGACCGCTCCCCCAGTGTGAGGTGCTCCTGCGCCTGTTCGTGCCAGGTGCTCTCCGGCAGCGGCCGTGCGCTGCTCTCCGGCAGTCGCCCGAGGAACGCATCGAGGTCCTCGCTCGAGATGGCCTGCTGGCTCGACATGGTCTGCTCCCTCGCCCGCCCGCGCCGTCGCGGGGTCGGATCCAGTCTCCTGCGTCGTCCCGGCATGCCACGGCGGCGCGCTGAGCGGGGCGACGCGGCGGTCCTGGCGGATCCGGCCCCGTCCCCGAGGCCGGGCCGCAGCTCACACGTCCGGATCCATCGGACGGACGATACGGCCCAGGCAGGACCCACAGCCTCCGCCGGTAGGCTCGAGGGATGGCCAGATCCCGCCGCCCGTCCGCCGCGCAGCGCGCCGCCGAGAAGGCCGAGGCGCAGGCATCCGCACGCCGGGCCGTACGCATCTGCACCTGGGCATCGCTCGTCACAGGCGCACTCGGGATCCTGCTCGTCGCTCTGCCGAAGCTGCTGCCGGCGGGCGGCCCCTGGGTGCAGCTCGCACTGGGCGCCCTGACCCTGATCCTGTCGTTCCGCGCTCGTGCGATCGGCATGCGCGGCGTCGAGGACTTCGACGGTCGGCTCTCGCTGCTGGGCGCGTTCGCCGGCTTCGGGATCATGTTCTTCGCCGGCCAGGCCGCGTTCGCCGTGCTCTCCGCGATCGGCCGCTGACCTCGTTCCTCCGGGGCCCTCGCCCCGCGTGGGCCCGGGGGCTGAGCGCCGGGCGCCAGTCGCGCTCGCGGGGCCGGCTCGTGCCGAGAGCCGTGCCGGTTAGGCTGGACCCGTGGCATCCCCCGCGGCCGACGACTACCTGAAGACGGTGTTCGCGCACACCGAATGGCAGCCGGCACCGATCACGCCGTCGCAGCTCGCCGCGAAGCTCGGCATCGCCCCGTCCAGCGTCACCGAGATGGTGAAGAAGCTCGCCGCCGCCGGCCTCGTCTCGCACGTGCCCTACGGCGCAGTGCGCCTCACCGAGGAGGGGGAGCAGCGCGCCCTCGCGATCATCCGCCGACACCGCCTCATCGAGACCTGGCTGGTGCGCGAGTTCGGCTACGCGTGGGACGAGGTGCACGACGAGGCGGAGGTGCTCGAGCACACCATCAGCGACCGTCTGCTGGAGGGCATCGATGCACGCCTGGGACGGCCGCGATTCGATCCGCACGGTGATGCGATCCCCGACGCCGACGGCCGCATCGAGCGCGAGCCGTTCGTGCTGCTCGCCGACGCCGCCACCGGCCACGCGGGCCGGGTGCTGCGCGTGGACGATCGTGATCCCGAGCTGCTGCGCGCTCTGGAATCCGCGGGCCTGGTGATCGGCGGCGAGGTCGTCGTCACCCGCGACGGACTGCGGATCGAGGGCTCCGATGTTCCGCTCCCCTCCGACGGCGCCGACGCGGTCTGGCTGACGGCCTGACCGCGGTCATCGGATCCACGGCACTGGTTCCGCGGCACCGGATCCACGGCGGCCGCTCGGCGGCGGCGGGTGTCGGCGTGCCGTATTCAGGACGGATCTCGCATGATGGCGTGAACATGGCCGGATCCGGGCCTCCAGAGCAGATCCGACCTGAATTACGCACAGGGCCACGCTGTCATCCCCCCGTAATCCGGGAGTCCTAGGCTGGGCGCATGGCACAACGCGACGACATCGAATGCTGGCTCACCGACATGGATGGTGTGCTCGTGCACGAGAACGACGCCATCCCCGGGGCGTCCGAACTGCTCGCCGGTTGGGAGAGCAGCGGCATCCCCTACCTCGTGCTGACGAACAACTCGATCTTCACCGCGCGGGATCTGTCCGCACGTCTGCGCACGAGCGGGCTGAACGTGCCGGAGGAGCGCATCTGGACCTCGGCGCTCGCGACCGCCGACTTCCTGCAGCAGCAGCTCCCCGGCGGATCCGCGTTCGTGATCGGCGAGGCCGGGATCCTCACCGCCCTGCACGACGCGGGCTTCATCATGACTGAGACGAACCCCGACTTCGTCGTGGTCGGCGAGACCCGCAACTACTCGTTCGAGGCGATCACGAAGGCGATCCGCCTGATCAACGACGGCGCCCGGTTCATCGTCACCAACCCGGACGCCACGGGCCCGAGCGCGGACGGACCGCTGCCCGCCACCGGCGCGATCGCCGCACTCATCACGAAGGCGACCGGCAAGGACCCGTACGTCGTCGGCAAGCCCAATCCGATGATGTTCCGCTCCGCGCTCAACAAGATCGGCGCCCACTCCAAGCGCACCGGCATGATCGGCGACCGCATGGACACCGACGTCGTCGCGGGCATCGAGGCGGGCCTGCACACGATTCTCGTGCTCACCGGGATCAGCGACACCGCGGAGATCGAGAAGTACCCGTTCCGCCCGGACGAGGTCGTGCAGTCGGTCGCCGACCTGCTCCCCCGCATCACGGAGACGATCCGCACGATCCCGCAGAAGGCGCCGAAGACGAAGGGCTGATCCATGGGCGCACTCGACGAGGGCGAGCGGGTCGTCGCCACCGACGCCGCCGCCTGGCGGACCTGGCTCGCGGAGAACCATGCGACCGCGACCGGCGCCTGGCTGGTGCGGCCGCGGTCGGGGAACGACGACGTGCACGTCGGGTACGAGGAGGCCATCCTGCAGGCGCTCTGCTTCGGATGGATCGACGGTCCGGTACGCAGCTTCGATGAGCGGATCGGCGGGCTCTGGTTCGCGCCGCGCCGCGCGTCCAGCGGCTGGGCGGCGACGAACAAGGCCCGCATCGCCCTGCTCGAGGAGGCCGGCCTGCTCGAGGCCGCGGGGATCCGCGCGATCGAGGTCGCCAAGGCCAACGGCGCCTGGAGCGTGCTGGACGGTCCCGAGGCCGGCATCGAGCCGGACGACCTCATCGCCGCGCTCGACGCATCCCCTGCTGGGCGCGCGGGATGGGACGCCTTCCCGCCGTCGGCGAAGAAGGTCGGCCTGACGCAGATCGCGATGGCGAAGCGGGCCGAGACCCGGGCCGCGCGCATCGCCAAGATCGTCGCCGACGCGGCGGAGGGGAAGCGGCCGTGACGTCGAATCCGATCATCTGGGTCGCGGCCGTCATCGCGCTCGGCTCACTCACCGCGTGGATCGTGCAGTTCGCGCGCAACCGCCGCGGCGGCTCCGCCCGCGACCGTGGCGCCTGGTGGGAGGGCCCCTGGGACGAGGACGACAAGGGCTCACCCGGTCGTTGAGCGCCCCTCGACCACCGGACCGGTGAGCGCGCCATTCCACAGGACTTTCGCACGTCTGTAGGACGGATCCGTGGATTCCGTCCTACAGAAGTGGAACCTTCCTTGATCTATGCGCGCAGCACGAGCGCCGCGGCGCCGATGAGCGGCCCCTCGTCGCCGAGCCCGGAGCGCACGACGCGCGTGCGGCGGGAGTAGTCGTGCTGCGCGCTCTCGGTGAGCGCCGCCCGGACCAGGTCGATGTAGTCGTCGGCGACGCGGGAGAAACCGCCTCCGATCGCGACGACCTCCAGATCCACGAGCGTCGAGGCGTCGGCGAGCGCCGCACCTACCGTGCGGGCGGAGCGCTCGATCGCGGCGCGCGCGATCGCATCCCCCGCCTGCGCGTCGCGGGCCAGATCCTCGCCCTGCTGTCCCGACCATCCCTGCGTGCGGGCCCAGGCCACGCTCGCAGGACCGGAGGCGACCTGCTCCACGGTGAGCTCGGGTGTCGCATGCACCTGGCCGAGGTGGCCGGCGTTGCCCGAGGATCCGGGCAGGTAGCGGCCGTCCACGACGAACCCTCCACCGACGCCGGTCGACACCACGATCGACAGCGACGCCGCGGCGCCGCGCGTGGCGCCGTACCGCGACTCGGCCAGCGCGAGGCAGCCGCCGTCGTGCGCGAGCACGGTCTCGACCGCGGTCCCGTGCACCTCCTCTGCGGCGGAGCGCACGGCGTTGCGCAACCCGAAGCCGTGCGCGCCGGGCATGTTCACCGGGACGATCGTGCCCTGCACGCGGTCCACCGGGCCCGCGCTGCCGATGCCGGCGCCGACCAGCTCGTCATCCGCGCCCAGCCCGGTGAGGGCGAAGGCGACGACCTCGCCGATCGCGGCGCGCAGCGAGTCGAAGGTTGCGTCGGGGCCGGTCGGGCGACGGCTGCGCGTGCCGTCGACGACGGTGCCGTCGGCGCGCACCAGGGCGGCCTCGAGCTTGGTCCCGCCCACGTCGACGGCGAGCGCGACCCGGCGGTCTGCGGATCCGGATCCGGTCATGCGATGCTCCTGATGTCGGGGACGGATGCACTATCCGGGGACGGATGCAGGACGGGATCCGGGATCCGATCGTGCAGACGTCGCAACGTCGTGCAGA
Source organism: Microbacterium sp. 01T413_2 (assembly GCF_056398985.1). Lineage (NCBI taxonomy): Bacteria > Bacillati > Actinomycetota > Actinomycetes > Micrococcales > Microbacteriaceae > Microbacterium > Microbacterium sp. 01T413_2. Next base: position 194,566 of record NZ_JBFTQL010000003.1, on the reverse strand, counting down.
CGTCGCGGAGAGCCGCGGCCGAGGTCGCGGCGAAGGTCACTGCGGGTCGAGCCCGAGGTCGTCCAGGTCGATCGCAGCGAGCCACTGCAGGCCCGCGGCCTCGATCGCGGCCTGCGCGCCGGTCTTGCGGTCGACGATCGAGATCACGGCGACCGGCTCGGCGCCCGCGGCGCGCAGCACTTCGACGGCCTTGAGCGGCGATCCACCCGTGGTCGAGGTGTCTTCTACCACCACGACGCGCTTGCCCGTGACGTCGGCGCCCTCGATCTGGCGCCCGCGGCCGTGGTCCTTGGGCTCCTTGCGCACCACGAAGGCGTCGACCGGGGATCCGGCGCGCACCGACTCGTGCATCACGGCGTTGGCGATCGGGTCCGCGCCCAGCGTGAGGCCCCCGACGGCGGCGATGCCGTCGAGCCCCTGCATGAGGTCGAGGACGATGCGGCCGATCGCGGGCGCTGCGCGGTGGTCGAGCGTGAGACGGCGCATGTCGACGTAGTAGGTGGCCTGCTTCCCACTGGCCAGCGTGAAGTCTCCGTGGAACACCGCCTCATCCTTGATCAGGGCGATGAGAGCCTGGCGGTCGGCTTCGAGTTCGGGGGTGCTGAGCGTCACGGCACAAGTCTAGGGCGGCGCTCCCCGGCCTCAGGAGCTCCCGGCGGATCCGGATCCGTGCTGGTCGCGTCCGGCAAGACGGTGCGAGGATGGGCCGTGGCCGCCACGGCGCCGCGAACGACGCGACGGCGCGGCCGTGACTGGAGGTTCCGCATGCTCGACGTCGACACCTACGCCGCCCTCGCCCGGCTCAAGCCCGTGCCTCCGCTGGAGCTCTCCAGCCCCGACTTCGACGCGGACGGCCCGCTGCCGGTCTGGGCGTGGTCCGCGTCCCGCGGCGGGGTCGACCGCTCCCCCGGCCTGGTCTGGGGCGAGCCGCCGGCAGGTACGAAGAGCTTCGCCCTCTCGATCTACGACCCCGACGCCCCGACCGGATCCGGCTTCTGGCACTGGGCCGTCGCGAACCTCCCCGCCGACGTGCGCTCGCTGCCCGCGGGCGCCGGCGACGGCGAACCCGGATCCCTTCCCGCCCCGGCGATCACGGTGCCGAACGAGGCCCGCCTGCAGCGCTACATCGGCGCCGCCCCTCCCGCCGGCACGGGCGTGCACCGCTACGTCATCACGGTCGATGCGCTGGACATCGAGCAGATCGACCTCGACGGCGACGAGACGCCCGCCTACCTCGGCTTCAACCGGCACTTCCACGTGCTGGCGCGCGGGATCCTGGTCGGGACGGCGGACCCCGCCGTTCGCTGAACGAACCAGATGGGATACCAATTTCCGCCTCCTTCTTTCGAGATGTGGAACTTAAGCTTCACATTGTGGTAATCTCGCGTCGAGAGGTAATCTCGACATCGAGATAAATCACGCCGAGGAGACGCCGATGTCCACACACCGACAGACCGTCACGATCACGTACGAGACGGCCGCGCGCGCCGTGGCGCTCGCCCTCGAGATCGGCGCCGAGCGCGGCCTGCCGACAGTGGCCGCCGTCGCCGATCCGTCGATGACTCTCATCGCCTACGGCATGGCCGACGGCTCGACGCCGCACAGCGCCGACACCTCGCAGCGCAAGGCGAAGAGCAGCGCCTCGATCCGCCGCCGCACCGGACAGATCGCCGAGGCCCTCTCGGCGACCCTGCCCCTCGGCACGGGCGGCACCATGACCACGATCGACGGGGGCATGCCGATCTTCTTCGGCGAGCTCCACGTCGGCGGCCTCGGCATCGCCGGAGGTCCGCCCGCGCTCGACGCGGAGATCGCCCTGGAAACCCTGAAGCGCCTCGGCGCCCGCACAGAAGGAATGGAACTATGACCTCGTACCTCTCCCGCGCAGACCTGTCGGTCGCCGCGCCGATCGTCGAGTTCGCTGAAGCGTCGCTTGCCGATTCCGGCCGCGACGCCACGGCGTTCTGGGCAGGCGTGAACGAGATCGTCCACGACCTGGAGCCGCGCAACGCCGCGCTGCTCGCCCGGCGCGATGAGCTGCAGCAGCAGATCGACGAGTTCCACCGCCAGAACCCGGGTCAGCCGGATCCTGCCGCCTACCGCGCCTTCCTCACCGAGATCGGCTACCTGGTCCCGGTGCCGGAGCAGGTCGCCGTCACCACGGAGAACGTCGACCCCGAGATCGCCACGATGGCCGGCCCGCAGCTCGTCGTCCCGCTGCTGAACGCCCGCTTCGCCCTGAACGCGGCGAACGCCCGCTGGGGCTCGCTGTACGACGCGCTCTACGGCACCGACGCGATCGAGCGCACTGGCGAGCTCGCCCCGGGCAAGGAGTTCAACCCCGCCCGCGCGGCCGCGGTGGTCTCCTTCGGCCGCGAGCTGCTCGACGAGATCGCCCCGCTGGCCGAGGGCTCGCACAGGGACGCCACCGCCTACCTCGTCGACGCCGACGGACTCGTCGTGACGACCGACTCGGGCGACCGCCGCCTGGCGGATCCGGCCCGCTTCGTCGGCTACACCGGCGACGCCGATGCCCCCGACACGGTGGTCCTGGTGCAGAACGGCCTGCACGCGGAGATCCTCGTCGACCGTTCCGGCCCCATCGGCCGCACCGACGCCGCGGGCGTGCAGGACATCATCCTCGAGTCGGCGCTCACCGCGATCCTCGACCTGGAGGACTCCGTCGCCGCCGTCGACGGGGACGACAAGGCGCTCGGCTACCGCAACTGGCGCGGCTTCATGGACGGCACCCTCTCCGAGACGGTGACCAAGGGCGACCGCACCTTCACGCGCACGCTGAACCCGGACCGCGTGTACCGCACCGCCGACGGCGGCGGCGGCGAAGTGACCCTGCCCGGCCGTGCCGTGCTGTTCGTCCGCAACGTGGGCCACCTCATGCGAACCCCCGCCGTGCTCGACCGCGACGGCGACGAGGTCTTCGAGGGCATCCTCGACGCGATCATGACCGCGCTCGGATCCCTTCCCGAACTCGAGGGCGCGAACAAGGGCGCCAACTCGCGCACCGGATCCATGTACATCGTGAAGCCGAAGATGCACGGCCCCGAGGAGGTCGCGTTCGCGGCGGAGCTGTTCGGCCGCGTCGAGGAGCTGCTGGGCCTGCCCGCGAACACGATGAAGATCGGCATCATGGACGAGGAGCGCCGCACCTCGGCGAACCTCGCCGCCTCGATCGCCGCCGCGAGCGACCGCGTCGTGTTCATCAACACCGGGTTCCTGGACCGCACCGGTGACGAGATCCACACCTCGCTGCACGCGGGCCCGTTCCTGCCGAAGGCCGGGATCAAGGCGCAGCCGTTCATGCAGGCCTACGAGGACCGTAACGTCGCGATCGGCGTCGCGAGCGGCCTGACCGGCCACGCCCAGATCGGCAAGGGCATGTGGGCCGAGCCCGACCTCATGCACGACATGCTGCAGAAGAAGATCGCGCACCCGCTGGCCGGCGCGTCGACGGCGTGGGTGCCGTCGCCCACGGCCGCCACGCTGCACGCGCTGCACTACCACCAGGTCGACGCGTTCGCCGCGCGCGCGGCGCTGCCCCCGGTCTCGGCCGAGGCGCTCGACCGGCTGCTGGTGCCGCCGCTCGCGGATCCCGCTGCGCTCACGCCCGAGGTCGTCGCGACCGAGGTCGACAACAACGTGCAGTCGATCCTCGGCTACGTCGTGCGCTGGATCGACCAGGGCATCGGCGTCTCGAAGGTGCCGGACATCCACGACGTGGGCCTCATGGAGGACCGCGCCACCCTGCGCATCTCGAGCCAGCTGCTGGCGAACTGGCTGCAGCACGGCGTGATCACCGAGGAGCAGGTCGACGACAGCCTGCGCCGGCTCGCCGTCGTCGTGGACGCCCAGAACGCGGGCGACGAGAACTACGAGCCGCTCGCCTTCGCGGAGGGTGAGCAGCCCGGCATCGCGTTCACCGCGGCCCGTCGCCTGATCACCGAGGGCGCCGCGCAGCCGAGCGGCTACACCGAGCCGCTGCTGCACGGCCTGCGCCGCGAGAAGAAGGCCGAGCAGGCCGCCCGGGTCTGACCCCTCTAACGCTTTCGAAGCGCGCAAATGGCTGCATCCAGGGCATGGATGCAGCCATTTGCGCGCTTTGAACGGACCCATTCGGGTTACGACGCCGCGTGTGCGTACGTCGCGCGCCAGATCTGCTCGAATCCGTCCGGGTCCAGCTCGCCCGCGCGGTAGGACGCGCTCGCGTTCTGCATCGTCTCGGCGAGTGCGTCGAGCCGGCGCTGGGCGTCATGGTCGGGTCCGTAGGCGAGCAGGAGGGAACCGCAGGCGGAGACCCGCGCCGCGCCCCGGCGCACCGCGCGGGTGCGACGGGCGAGCAGCACGCTCACCAGGATCCCGACCGTCGCGATCACCACGATGGCGACCAGCGGCGAGATGCCGGCCGCCGCGAAGCCGATCCAGGCGAGCAACGCGACGCCTGCGGCGACAGCGCCGTAGGACCGTGAGGCGTCGGCCCAGCGCCGATCGCGCTCCGAGACGTCCGGCGAGTAGATGACGAGTTCGCTCGACACGACGCCGTACCGGCTGACCGAGCGCGACAGGTAGCCCCAGGCCGGACGGGCCCGGCGGGCCATGCCGGTTGGATGCCCGTGCTGCGAGGGCGTGAACCGCTGTTCGATGACCATGGCTCCACCCTGCGCCGCCCGTCGCCGGGCCGGAGCCGTTCCCTACGGAACGCAAACGGGCGCGGGCCGGATCCCTGCGCTTCCCGAACGCCCTGCCGGGTTCGGGGAGCGACGCGGATCCGGTTCCGCATCGAGTCACGGCAGACATCGCTCCCTGAACGCAGTGCTGGATCCGTGGCAGGGCCGGGCGACGTCCCCGCCCGCCCGTAGGCTGGATCCATGCGCCTGGCCACCTGGAACGTCAACTCCATCCGCACCCGTGTCGCCCGCACCGTCGAGTTCGCCGTGCGCGAGGACATCGACGTGCTCGCGATGCAGGAGATCAAGTGCAAGCCGGAGCAGTTCCCGTACGCGCCGTTCGAAGAGGCCGGCTACCACGTCGAAGTGCACGGCCTGAACCAGTGGAACGGCGTCGCGATCGCCAGCCGCGAGCCGATGACCGACGTGCGCACCGCGTTCGACGGCATGCCCGGATTCGCCAAGGGTCACGAGGGCCCGGACGCGCCGCAGGAGGCGCGGGCGATCGGCGCGATCGTCAACGGCGTCCGCGTGTGGAGCCTGTACGTGCCGAACGGCCGCACGCTCGACGACCCGCACCTCGCCTACAAGCTGCACTGGCTGGAGGCGCTGCGCACCGCGACCGCGGCTGAGCTCGCGGCCTCGCCCGTCCTCCCGCTCGCCCTCGTCGGCGACTTCAACATCATCCCGTTCGACCACGACAACGGGGATCCGGACATCGTCGTCGGCAAGTCCACGCATGTCTCCCCCGAGGAGCGCGCGGCGTTCTTCGCCCTGGAGTCGGCGGGCGTGCACGACGTGGTGCGGCCGCTGCTGCCCGAGGGGTACACCTACTGGGACTACCAGCGGCTCAAGTTCCCGCGCAACGAGGGGATCCGGATCGACTTCGTGCTCGGATCCGCGGCGTTCGGCGACGCGGTGAAGGGCGCCTCGATCCACCGCAACGAGCGCAAGGGCGAGCAGCCCAGCGACCACGTGCCGGTGGTCGTCGACCTCGAGCTCGCGGGGGCCGCTGAGGACGACGACGACCTGCCGATGATCTTCGCCTGATGAGCACCGTCGCGGATCCGGCCGAGCGCGACTCGACGGCGACGTCGGCCGCTTCCGGATCCCGGATCCGCCTGATCGCGACGGATCTCGACGGGACCCTGCTGGACTCCGCGGGCCACGTCAGCGCCCGGACTCGCGCCGCCCTCGACGCCGCACGTGCCGCGGGCATCGTCGTCGTGCCCGTCACCGCCCGCCAGCCGATCGGGCTGCGCGCGATCGCCGCGGAGGCGGGGTTCGAGGGCTGGGCGCTGTGCGGCAACGGCGCGTACGGCATCCACCTCGGCACGCACGAGCTGCTGTTCGCATCCGAGATCGCGGTGCCGGTGCAGCAGCGGATCGCGCGGGAGCTCGGCGAGCGGGTCCCGGATCTGCTGTTCGCGAGCGTGCGCGAGGGCGGCGAGGTGTTCGTCGCGCAGGACGGGTACGCCGCCGTCGCGACCCTCAGCGACCACAAGCGCGACCCGCGCACGATGGGTGCCGTGCCGCTCGCCGACGTGCTGGCGGCGCCGAGCCTCAAGCTCGTGATCCGGCACCGCTCGATGACGCCGGCACAGGTCTTCGCCAAGCTGGCCACCCTGGATCAGGCCGGCTTCGCGGCGACGCTGTCCGGCGCGCCCTTCGTCGAGGTCATGGCCGAGGGCGTCACCAAGGCCACCGGGCTCGCGCTGCTGTGCGCCGAGCTCGGCATCGACCGCACCGAGGTGCTCGCGTTCGGCGACGCGCTGAACGACGTGGAGATGCTGCGCTGGGCCGGCCGCGGCATCGCCATGGCGAACGCCGAGCCCGAAGCAGTCGCGGCCGCGGACGAGGTCACCACCTCGAACGCCGTAGACGGCGTCGCGGTCGTGCTGGAGCGAGTGCTCGCGGGGCTGACGCCGTGACATCCCTCGAGATCGCGTCGGAGGTCGGGTTCGACGGCTGACGGCGTCAGCCTCGCGGGATCCGGTTCTCGTTGATCTGGCTGGGCCTGGTCGTGTTGAGCACGGTTGGCGTGCCGCTGGAGGTGTCGATGAAGTAGATCCCGTCCTCGCCCGCCTCGGTCACGGGGAACGCCCACGTACCGCCGACCGTCTCCGGCTGAGGCCCCTGCACGACCTGCATCGGCGAGGTCATCGTTCCCTTCAGCACCTCGATCGGGGTGAGGGTGGCGGATGTCGAGAAGTCGGTCCGTGGCATGCGCAGCGTGACGTGGTCGGACGCGCCGCGGGCGGTCGCGAACACGATGATGTCGGCCCGGGCAGTCCAGTCCTTCAGCTGCGCCTCGGTCGCCGCGGGCGCATGCTCGGGCTGCCCGGCGAGCACGCGCTGGAAGGCCGGCAGAGCCCCGGCATCGTCCTGCACGCCGGTGTTGCCGAACAAGACGTAGCCCTCACCGTCGCGCTTGAGGGTGAAGACCCCGGCCCACTTGGCGTCGTACGACTCCTCGGTCGTATCGGTGAGGAAGTACCAGGTGCCGGCGGGCTTCGTCACCGTGATCGTCGTGGGTGCATCGCCCTTCAGCACCTGCTCCACCGTCACGGTGGCGGTCTGCGCCGTGCGCGGACGCGGATGCTCGGCATCGATGACAACGTCGACGGAATCGACCTTTCCGAACACGACGAGATCGGCTTCCGCGAGCAACTCCGCAACCGGCTCCTGCGGATTCGGATCCGCCGCCGCGGCGGACGGCGAGGGCGTGGACGATGTGCGCATGGTTTCCTCCTCGGGATGTGCGCTGCACGCGGTCAGCAGAAGGCTCGCGGCGATGACGACGACGCCGGTGCGAACGATGGGCCCGCGCATCACTTCTGGATCTCCACGGCGGTGAAAGCCTTCGCGAAGTCCGCGAACGACATCGTGAAATAGCCGTCATCCGGGTCGTGCAGAGTGCCGCCGGCGTCGCGGATGGCCCCCTCGTGCCCGTTGTTGCTGCCCCATGGATTGCGGATCTCAACCATCGCCACACCGTCCTTGTCATAGGACCGCGTCACGGTGAGGGCGTGACCGCCTCCGTCGAAGCCGAGCGCGCCGTCCGAGGCGATCGCGACGACCGGACGACCGTGCGAGAGGGCGTCCTTGATCTGGCCGCCGCTGTCGTCGATGTCGTTACCACCGGTCAGCCAGTCCCAGATGCCGCTCTTGTTGTCCTTGTAGTCGGCATCCCCGCCGTAGATGGCCTTCATCACAGCCGCGGGGTCGCCGCCGTTGTCGAACTCCTCGAAACTGCCCTCGTGCACCTGGTATGCGCCCTCGATGACGCGCACCCAGTCGGCCTGACCGTCGTCGGGCAGCTGGTCGACGCGCACCGTGATGTCGCCGTCCTTGAAATGGACCGTGTAGGTGCCATCCGCGTTGGCGGTGATCAGATCCTTGATCTTGTCCGGGTCGCCCTTCGCGATCCCTGCGAGCACCGACAGCAGATAGCAGTCGCCGACACTGCCCTGGTCCACATCCGTCGGATCCGGATCACCGTTGGGGAACAGAGTGAGCGGCGTGACCTCCGGAAGCTCTCCCTTGCGGATGGCCTCCAGTCGCGGATCCGAGAGGCTCGTCACCGCGGAGGTGTACTGGGCGAACCAACTGACGTAGGTGTTGTTCCAGAGCGTCGCATTGTGACTCCATGCGTCATACGCATCCATCACCTCGGTCTCCGCCTTGGAGCGCTCTCGCTGCTTCTGGTCGTAGTCGGGATCGTCCGGTGCCGGTGCGGTCGACGACTTGTACGCGGCGAGCAGCCGCTGATACGTACGCCACTGCTCCTGGCAGGTGAGCGCCAGTTTGTTGAGCTCGGTCTGATAGTCGCTCGTCTTGGTCCCGTAGATCTCCAGCGCCTGCCCGATGGGGGCGTAGAGAGCGCTGGCGATGGCGAGCATCTGTGCTGCCTCTGCCACTCCCGACCTCAGCTTGTCCGTGGCCTTGCCGGTAATCCGCCACTCCGCGATCTCGGAATCCTTGATCATCAGCAGCTGCTGACCGACCTCCGTCATCAGCCGGCCGTAGCCGGACATCGCGTGGCCCGCCTTCTGGACGGCATCCGGCTCACCGACCATCGATCGGATCTCCTGCCCGGTGCCGACCGCGACGCCCGCGGTGCCGCCCTCGACCGATCCACCCATCAGAACCACCGGTCCAGTCCGTAGTACGAATCGATGACATCGCTGATGTATCCGGAGACGTCCTCGAGAGAAGTGATGAGATCTTCGCGGCGGGACTCCCATTCACCGCGGAAGTCCCCGGCGAGTGCCTGCAGCTGCGGCTGCTCGAAAGGACGGTCGATCGCGCCGGCCGCATCGTGCGCGTTCTCGGGCGCATCCTTCAATGCGGAGATGATCGTCGTGATCGACGTGCGCACACCGTCCAGCAGGTCGTAGTCGATGACGACTTTCTCCGCACTCATGGTTCCCCCCGGAAGCTCCTGTGCTCTCGAGGCTACTGACCCTTCCGGATCGACGCGACGGGGAGAACTCCCCATGGTGCCGGCGAAGGGGTCGGGGGCGACGTACTGCTCCGGGGGACGTCGTCGTGCGTGTCGATGCACCACGGGCGCCCCGCCGCCGAAGCATGCGAGGCGCCCGCGAGGCGTCGATCCGATCAGGCCTGCTGCCGACGGTGGATCCGTACGAGCGCGGCCCCGATGAGCAGCAGCAGGGCACCGAGCAGCAGAGCGGCGTCCGGGATCTCCGCGCCGGTCGCCGGAAGCTGCGCAGCGCCGGACCCCGACGACGCTCCCGAGGGGTCCGTTCCCGTACCGGCCGATCCGGTGCCTGTTCCGGGACCTTCGGATCCGCCGGGCCCCGCAACTCCCGGAATGGTCAGCGCAGCACCGCCTGTCAGCGTTGACATCTGGCCCTTGAGCACGATCCGGTGCGCTCCGGCGGGCGCGTCTGCCGGAATGGTGACGGTCGCGTCGATGGTGCCGTCGGCGCCGGCAGTGACCGATGCGAGCTGGACGGGTACGGAATGCAGTTCGATATCGACGGGCTCACCGTGCGCGAAGCCAGACGCAGTCACGTGGACCGTATCGCCCGGATGGACCGTACCCGACGACAGCGCGACGTCCGCAGTGAGCGAGGACACGTCGAAGTCGATGCCCGTGACATCGCCGGTGCCGGAGACGACGACCGGGGTCGCGCCCGCCTCGGAAACCGAGTGCGAGCAGTACTGCGGCGCGATCGCGTAGGCGAAGCCCTCCGTGCCCTCGACGCGCACCGTGTAGGTGCCGGGTCCGATCGACAGGGCGTACGTGCCGTCGGGGTGGACATAGCTCATCCCGACGAACTGGCCGTCCGACTCGGCGATCACAGCGATGCTCGAGGAATGACCGCGCAGATCCGTCGATCCGTCGAGGAGCACGGAACCGCGGATCGCCACGGTCGCATCGAGGCTCGCATCGATGCCCGTGAGCTGCGAGCCCTCGAGGAGTGTGATCGGCGTCGCGTCCTGTGCACTGGCGGCACCACTCCACCACTGGGTGGCGAACGTCTGATAGTTGTCGCGGAACTCGACGGCGTACTGCCCCGGCGCGGCAGAGATCCGATAGGCGCCGGTGTCATCGGTGGTCGCCCAGTAGTACCCGCCGGTACCGCTCGCGCTCACCGAGATGCCCGCCACCGGCGTTCCATCGGATGCTCGCGTCACGGTGCCGCTGATCTGCGACGGAAGTGCCTGCAGCGCCGCGTCGATGCCGCTCACCGTCTGGCCGGCGGCGACGGTGACTGAGGTCGCCATGGCCGCTGTCGCGGCGCCGGCCCAATACTGCGGGAGCAGGCTCGAATCATTGGACGAGAACTTGACCTTGTAGTCGCCCGGGCGGATCCCGTCGATCCGATATGTGCCATCGATGGAGACACCCGCCTGGGCGACCGTATTGCCGTTCGCGTCCAAGACGGCGACCCAGCCATTGGTGACGGCGGAGCCGTCGGAGGCCTTCGTGACCATGCCCTGGACGGATCCGCCCGCCGAGAGCACGGCATCGATTCCGGTGACCGCGCCACCGGCCGCCACGGAGACCCTGGTCGCGGAGAAGTAGTCAGCCGCGTTGTTCCAGTACTCGCCGACGAGCCCGTCCCAGGTCCCCTGGAACTGGACCACGTAGGAATCGGCTGCGAGGCCCGGAATCGTGTAAGCGCCCGAAGAGTCGGTGAACCCGCTGCTGAAACCCCCATTCGCGCCGTTCGCCCAGACAGGACTACTCGCGACGGGCGTGCCGTCTTCCCGAGTGACGACCCCGCTGATGGAGGCGCCGGCGCTGAGCCCCGCGTCGATCCCGGCGACGACGGCGCCTTCCTGCACGTCCACCGTCGTCGAGCCGAAGTAGCTCGACGAGTTGTTCCAGTACTCGCTGATGTACGGCGTGCCATAGGTCAGGAAATGCACACGATGCGCACCCGCGCGCAATCCATCGATTCGATAGGTGCCGTCCGGGCCGGTCGTCGCCCCGGCGAGGGAGGAGGCGTCATTGTTCTGCGCCTCGACGTACACGCCTGCGATCGGGGATCCGTCGACGTCGCTCGTGACGACACCCGCGATCGACCCACCAGTTCCCGGCGTCGGATCGGCATTAGCTGCCCCTACTCCGGTGAACATCAGCGCCGCGGCAAGCAGCGCGACGAGTGCGCCCTTCCAGCCGCGACGTGCAGACACGCCTGTAGACATCCTGGTCCCCCTCGGGTCAGCGACCGTTGCCCTTCGTCGGGCGCGGCCGGAGCCTGAAGAACCAGGCGTCGATGCAATCTATCGTCACAGGGTTCTCTCAGGAAAGAGGAAATTCCTGCGACCGGATCCGCACATGGGAACACCCGCACTCCCCAGAGTGCGGGTGTTCGGGTCAACGTCCCCACGCGTTACGGATGACTGTAGTTTCGCGACCGACTCCCGGAAAGACGGATCCGCGATATTCCGGTCACGAATGCGACACGCGGTCTCGCGGGCTCACATCGTGCCGGTGGTGGGCTCCCCGGGCAGCGGCGCGTAGCGCAGCAGCAGTGTGCCGCCGTCGCCCGACTCGGCGTGCACGAGGCGCAGATTGTGCGGGGTCGCCCCCTCGGGGAACACCTTCTTGCCCTGGCCGAGCACGATGGGATACACCCACAGCTGCAGCTCGTCGTAGAGCTGCTCGGCGAGCAGGGTCTGCACGAAGTCGACGCTGCCGATCACGTGCACGTCCTGGTGCTTCTCGCGCAGCGCCGCGATCTCGGCCGGAAGATCGGCGCCGACCCGGCTGCTGCCCTCCCAGTCGAGTTCGATGTCGGCGTCGCGCGACGCCACGTACTTGGGCACGCGATTGAACAGCTGCCCGATGAAGCCCTCGGGGCCCGTGGTGTGCTCCGGCCAGTAGCCCGCGAAGATGTCGTACGTGCGGCGCCCGAGCAGCAGCGCGTCGAGGGTCTCCATGCCCTGGGTCACGCTGCGCATGACCGCCTCGCTGGGCAGCGTGGCCTGCCAGCCCCCGAAACGGAAGCCGTCGCTGGTGTCCTCCTCGGGGCCGCCCGGCGCCTGGGCGACGCCGTCGACGGTCGTGAACAGGTCGATGATGATGCGTCCGGTCATGATCTCCTCCTTCGGGGGTCGGCCCCTTCGACCGGTTGCTGAGCCTGTCGAAGCACGGGGACCGACGTTTCGGCGTAGCGTCCCACGGCGACGCTACGCCGCGAGCCGGTCGATGTGGAAGGTCTGCGCGAAAACGCCCAGGATCCGCTCCTCGCCGCGCACGACGGCGACCAGATCCTGCGCGATCGCCTCGTGCGGCGTGACCTCGCCGCCGATGAGGTGCCGGATGCCCGGGCCGGCGACGAGGACGGCCTCGGGGTCGCCCGGCGGAAGCACGCCGCCCACGGGCGGCGCGGACGGGGCGATCTGCGCGACCGAGAGCTCCCCTCCGCGGACCACCGCACGCAGCGCGACGTCTCCGACGTGCAGCTCGACATCGAGGTCCTTTGCGCGGTCCGCGCGGAACGCGGTTCGCAGCGCCATGGTGAGCGAGTCAGCCGTGACGACGTCGCCCTCGCCGGGATCGCCCATCGTCTGGAAGCCCCAGCGCCCGAGCGCGAGCACCACCGGTTCGAGCGCCCGACCGTATGGCGTGAGCTCGTACACGAGCCCGCAGCCGTGCAGCGGCACCCGGCGCACGACCCCGCCCTCCTGCAGCTCCTTGAGCCGGGTGGACAGGATGTTCGTCGGAATCCGCGGCAGCCCCTGCTTCAGGTCCGTGTAGCGGCGCGGGCCGACGAGCAGATCGCGCACGATGAGCAGCGCCCACCGCTCGCCGATCAGCTCGACGGCGGTGGTGACCCCGCAGTACTGGCCGTAGCTGCGTGCGGCCATGTCAGCGCCCGCCCCGCATCAGACCCCGGCGTTCTGGGTCGCCGGCTGCGCGTCGGCGTCCTGCCGGGCATCCTCCGGCACCGAGTACAGGAAGCCGAGGGCATTGCCGTCGGGATCGTTCAGATCGCGCATGTACATGAAGCCGTAGTCCTGCGCGGGCTGCGGCTCGGTGCCGCCCGCGGCGACGCCCTTCGCGATCATCGCATCCACGTCCTCGCGCGAGTCGCGGGAGAAGTTGATCGAGACCTGCACCGCGGTGTGCGGATCCACGATCGGCTTGTCCGTGAAAGTCGCGAAGAACTCGCGTGTGATGAGCATGAGGAAGACGTTGTCGTCCCACGCGAAACACGTGCCGTTCTCGTCCGAGAAGTCCGGACGGAACTCGCAGCCGAGCGCACCGTAGAAGGCCTTCGCGCGCTCGAGGTCGGACGTGGGCAGGCTGATGAAGACGTTCGTCACGATGACTCCTCTGTCGGCGGATCCCGGATCGGGTCCGATGCGACTAGCTTGCTTTTTGCAAGTTTGCTTGTCAAGAGCAAGTAATGTCGTGGTCAGCTCCCGGCGGGCGGGCGGCGGAACCCGAGAGCGGCGAGGATCCCCGCGCCTGCTGTCAGACCGGCCACGACGACGAGGCCCACGCCGGGCAGCGTCGCGGTCGCCACGGCACCGGCGACGAGGGGTCCGCCCGCGTCGCCGAGTTCGCGACCGAGCTCCGCGGAGCCCATCGTGCGCCCCATCCGCTCCGACGGCGTGGTGGCAGCCAGGTGCGAGAACGCCAGCGGCGTCGCCAGCCCCACACCCGCGCCGATGAGCACAGCCGCGACGACGAGCGTCGGCAGCAGCGGCCACAGTCCGGCGACCAGGATCCCGGCCGCCAGCAGCGCGAGCCCGCCGACCGCGCCGGAACGCACGGGAAGCCGTCCGCGGTCGTGCAGGGATCCCGCCAGCGGCTGCACGACACTGCTGACGACGGCCAGCACGGTGACGAGCGCCATGCTGCCGACCGTGCCGATGCCGGTCTCGCGGCCGAGCAGGGGGAGGAACCCGACCGCGACCGCGAGGCCGCCTGTCGTCGCCGCGAGCACGAGAGTCGGCACCAGGAACCCGCGTGCGGTGGCCTCGCGCGCGAGATCCGCGAGGGTCACGCGCTTCCGGGGCAGCACCGGCACCGTCGGGACGCCGACCCGCACCCACGCGGCCGCGACCAGGGCGACGGCTGCGAGCGCCCAGAACAGCGCGGGCAGGCCCGCCCAGACGACGAGCCCCGCACCCAGCAGCGGGCCCAGCGCATAGCCGAGACTCTTCCAGGATCCGTAGCGTCCGAAGTAGCGACCGCGGGAGGCGTCGTCTGCGAGCCGCGCGACCGCGGCCGACGACGCCGGAGAGAACGCCGAGGCCGCCGCACCCTGCCCGAACCTCGCCACGATGAGCCCGACGGTGCCGGGCACGAGCGCGCCGACCACGGAGAACGCGGCGAACGCGAGCAGCCCTGCGGCGATGACGGGTCGCACCCCGATCCTGTCGCTGAGCGCGCCGAACACGGGTTTGAGCAGCACCTCGGCGAGGTCGTACAGCGCGAGCGTGAAGCCGAATGCGAGGAGGGTCCAGCCGATGTCCTCGGTCTCCGCCCCCAGAGCAGCCGCGATCCCGTGCGCGCCGAAGGCGGTGGTGAATCCCGCGAGATACAGCGGGGCGAGGCGCGGGCGCGGCGGTACCGGCGAGGGCGAGGTCACGTTCCAGTCTCGCATCCGCGGATCCGCCGTACGGGGTCGCATCGAGCCGGATTCGCCGGGTCGTGCCGCATCGAGCCGGATCCGCCGTACGGGGGATGCTCTCCGGCCGGGGCCCGCCCTACGGTGGAGGGATGCCGCCGTTCACCCGCACCCCGACCCCGCGCGAACTGCGGCAGGACGTGCTCCTGGCCGGCGTCATGCTCGTGGGAGGGATCCTCAGCGCCGGGCTCTCCTCGATCGCGAAGGTCTACGGCGCGGACCAGGCCGAGCTGTGGACGGCCATGCCGTACGTCATCGTCATCTCCGCGGCGCTCGCGGTGCGGCGCCGGTGGCCGGCCGCGGTCGCGATCGTCGTCTCGCTCGCCTTCGTGGTGGCGACCTCGCTGAAGGTCCCCGAGATCTACGCCGGCAACATCGCGATGTTCATCAGCCTCTACACGGTCGGCGCCTGGATGAACACGCGCCGCAGTGCGTTCCTGGTGCGCACCGGGATCATCGTCGTGATGGCCGTCTGGCTCGTGATCGAGATGTACCGGCAGGCGATCGATCAGGCGCACAAGGCGGACGTCGTGGCCGGGATGTTCTCCCCGCTCGTGGCGTTCCTCATGCTGCAGGTGCTGCTGAACGTGCTGTACTTCGGCGGCGCCTACTACTTCGGCGAGCGCAGCTGGAGCGCCGCCCGGCAGCGAGCCGCCCTCGAGCAGCGCACGGCCGAGCTCGAGCGCGAGCGCGCGCTCAGCGCAGCTCAGGCGGTGGCGCTGGACCGTGTGCGCATCGCCCGGGAGCTGCACGACGTGGTGGCGCACCACGTCTCGGTCATGGGCGTGCAGGCGGGAGCGGCGCGCATGATGATCCCGCAGGATCCGCAGGCGGCGGCGGCGATCGTCGCCGGCATCGAGACCGCCGCGCGCGACGCCATCCGCGACTTCCACCAGCTGCTCGACACGCTGCGGGCGCCCGGCGACAGCGACGACGGATCCTCGACGGTCGGTGTCGACGACATCGCCGAGCTCGCGGCAGCGTCGACGGCGGCGGGCCTGCCCACGCGGCTGCAGGTGATCGGCGAGGCCGCGCCGGTGCCGCGCCTGACCGCGGTGAACCTCTACCGGATCGCCCAGGAGTCGCTCACGAACGCCCGCCGCCATGCCGGCCCCGACGCCGAGGCGGATGTGCGGATC
Source organism: Microbacterium sp. 01T413_2 (assembly GCF_056398985.1). Lineage (NCBI taxonomy): Bacteria > Bacillati > Actinomycetota > Actinomycetes > Micrococcales > Microbacteriaceae > Microbacterium > Microbacterium sp. 01T413_2. The sequence continues at coordinate 178,621 of NZ_JBFTQL010000003.1, read as the reverse complement.
CGCTACGAGCCGGGAGCTGTCGAGCTCGAGGTCGTGAACACGGGGCGGCTCGTCACCGGACTGCGGCCCGGCCTGGGCCAACTCGGCATGCGGGAGCGTGCGACGGCATCCGGCGGATCGATCGAGCTCGTGCCGCGGCCGACCGGCGGGTTCCGGGTGCGGGCGACGCTGCCCGTGGGCGCTTCCGGCCCTGGCCCGGTGCCCGCGCCCGCGCCCGGTTCCACGCCCGCGCCCGATTCCACGCCCGCCGGCGCCCTGGCGGAGTCGGGATCCGGTGCGCCGGGCCGCGGCGGAGAGTCTTCGTGAGCGCCCCGATCCGCGTGCTGATCGTCGACGACCACGCCATGCTGCGTGCGGGGTTCCGCACGATCCTCGACCTGCAGCCCGACATCGAGGTCGTCGGAGAGGCCGGCACCGGATCAGAGGCGGTCGACCTCGCCGGCTCCCTGCTGCCCGACGTGATCACGATGGACGTGCAGATGCCCGACATGGACGGGCTCGAGGCGACCCGGCGGATCACGGCGGACGGGCGGATCCGCTCGTCGATCGCGATCGTGACGACCTTCGACCGCGACGACTACCTGTTCGACGCGCTGGATGCCGGAGCCAGCGGGTTCCTGCTCAAGAACGCCGGGCCGGAGGAGCTCGTCGCCGCCGTGCGGGCCCTGGCCGCCGGGGACGGCATGCTCGCGCCGGAGGTGACCCGCCGGGTGCTGCAGCGGTTCGCGGCGCAGCCGGCAGCGCCCCCGTCCGGCCTTGACACGCACGCGGCCACCGTGACCGGATCCACAGCCCTCCCCAGCGCCGAACTGCCCGAGCCGCTCACCGAGCGCGAGGCCGAGGTGCTGCGCCTTGTCGCCGAGGCCTGGAGCAACGCCGAGATCGCCGCGGAGCTGTTCATCGGCGAGGCGACCGTGAAGACGCACGTGTCGCGGATCCTGCAGAAGCTGGGCGCCCGCGATCGGGTGCAGGCCGTGGTGCTGGCGCATCGGCTGGGTCTGGCGTAAAGCATCACGCCGGGTACCGGCCCGCTCGGGATCCTCGCCCCATTTCACAGGACGTTTGCAACTCTGCAGGAGGATCCCGCGAGCGTCGTCCTGCGGAGTTGCAAACGTCCTCCGGAGTTGAGACCCGCAGACCGCCGCGAGGTGTCGGCCCGCTCCGCCCGTCGCTCCGCCAACGCTCCGTCCGCTCGTCGCTCCGCCAACACCCGTGCGCTCGGTGCACCCGCGCACCCCGCTAGCCTCTCCCCATGCCCGAAACGTCGAGCCCGCCGGTCCCCCGCCCGTCCTCGTCCCGGCCGATCATGGCCGGGGTCGTCACGGCGCTCGTCGGATTCACGAGTTCGTTCGCGGTCGTGCTCACCGGCCTCGCCGCCGTCGGAGCGACCCACGCCCAGGCCGCGAGCGGGCTGCTCGCCCTCTGTCTCACCATGGGCATCGCCTGCATCGTGCTGGCCTGGCGGTACCGCATGCCGATCACCGCGGCGTGGTCGACCCCGGGCGCGGCGCTGCTCGCCGCCTCCGGCTCGATCGAGGGAGGGTGGCCGGCGGCGGTCGGCGCCTTCCTCATCGTGGCCGGTCTGATCCTGCTCACGGCGCTCGTCCCGCAACTCGGATCCCTCATCGCCGCGATCCCGCCGTCGATCGCGCAGGCGATGCTCGCCGGCGTGCTGCTGCCGCTGTGCCTGGCCCCGATCGTCGGTCTCGGGAAGAACCCGTGGGGCGTGGTCCCGGTCGTGCTGACGTGGCTGGTGTTCGCCCGGCTCGCACCCCGGTGGGCGGTACCGCTGGCCTTCCTCACGGCGACCGTCGTGATCGTTGTGGGGATCGTGACAGGCGGTCCTTCGACGGGCGCGGGGACCGGGACGGGCGCGGGCGCGGTCCTGGATCCGATCTCCCTGCTGCCGCACGTCGAGCTGACGATGCCGACCTTCACCGTCGGGGCGCTGGTCGGCATCGCGCTGCCGCTGTTCATCGTGACGATGGCGTCGCAGAACGTACCCGGCGTCGCGGTGATGCGCAGCTTCGGCTATGCCGTGCCATGGCGCCCCGCGATGCTGGTGACAGGCATCGGGAGCGCGCTCGGCGCCCCCGCGGGCGGCCACGCGATCAACCTCGCCGCCATCAGCGCCGCCCTCGCCGCCGCACCCGACGCGGAGCCGGATCCGAAGCGCCGCTGGATCGCCGGGGTCTCGACCGGGGTGTCGTACCTGGTGCTGGGCGGATGCTCGGCCGCGTTCGCGGCGCTCGTGGTGCTCGCCCCGGTCGCGGTGATCCCGGCCGTCGCCGGCCTCGCCCTGTTCGGCGCGTTCGGATCCGCGGTGCAGCAGGCGATCGACGATCCCGGCGAGCGCACCCCGGCTGTGGTGACGTTCCTCGTCGCCGCCAGCGGCATGGCGTTCTGGGGCGTCAGCGCCGCGTTCTGGGCCCTGCTCGCCGGCCTGCTCGTGCGCGGCGTCCTGCACCTCGGGCGGCGCTGAGCGCACGTCCGTCCCGCGAAGGACGCCGCCGGATCCGCCGCAGGGGGGATGTCCGCGCTCGGCATGGCTCATTAGCGTTGCTCTCATGACCACAGTGCTCACCCGCACCACGACCACGGGGCTGCTCGAACTCGATGGCCTCACCAAGAGCTACGGCGCCCGGCGCGTGCTCGACGACGTCTCGTTCCGCGTCGAACCCGGCCGGCTCACGGGCTTCGTCGGCGGCAACGGCGCCGGCAAGACCACCACGATGCGGATCGTGCTGGGTGTGCTCGGCGCCGACGGCGGCACGGTGCGCCTGGGCGGGCACGACGTCGCGGCCGCCGACCGCCGCCGTTTCGGATACATGCCCGAGGAACGCGGCCTGTATCCGAAGATGAAGGTGCTCGAGCAGGTCGCGTACCTCGCGCGGCTGCACGGATTCGGCAAGTCCGAGGCGACCGCCCGCGGCGAGGCGCTGCTGACCGAGCTCGGCCTCGGCGAACGGCTGCACGACACCATCGAGTCGCTCTCGCTCGGCAACCAGCAGCGCGCCCAGATCGCCGCCGCCCTGGTGCACGACCCCGAGGTGCTCATCCTCGACGAGCCGTTCTCGGGACTGGATCCGCTCGCCGTCGACGTCGTGGCCGGAGTGCTGCAGGCCAGGGCCGCGCAGGGCGCGTCGATCCTGTTCTCCTCGCACCAGCTCGACGTTGTGGAGCGACTCTGCGACGACCTCGTCATCATCGCGGGTGGCACGATCCGGGCCGCCGGCTCCCGCGAGCAGCTGCGCGCGCAGCACTCCGCCCCGCGCTACGAACTGGTCTCCGACGCAGATGCGGGCTGGATCCGCTCCGAGCCCGGCATCACCGTCGTCGACTTCGAACGCGGCACCGCCGTCTTCGACGCCGACACCCCGGAGGACGCCCAGCGCGTGCTGCGCACCGCGCTCGGCCACGGCGTCGTGCACTCCTTCTCCCCGCAGCACCCCACCCTCGCCCAGATCTTCAAGGAGGTCATCCAGTGAGCACCGCGACCCCGAAGTACGGCGCGCTCTCCGTCTCGAGCGGCATCTTCCTCGTCGCCGAGCGCGAGATCGGATCCAAGCTGCGCAGCAAGGCCTTCCTGATCTCCACGGGGATCCTGCTGCTCATCGCCCTCGCCGGCGTGCTCATCGGCGGATTCATGAGCAAGAACACCTCGGAGACCAAGATCGCGGTGACCGCCGAGACCGCCCAGGCCGTGCAGGGCGTGGCCGGTCTGGCGCCGACGGAGGTCGCCGACCCCACCGCTGCGGAGAAGCTGGTCCGCGAAGGGAAGGTCGAGGCCGCCCTGATCCCGGCGCCCGGCGACACCGCGTTCGGCTACGAGATCGTGGCGCTCAAGAGCGCGCCGAACAGCCTGCAGGGCCTGCTCGCGAAGACGCCCAAGGTCACGATCCTCGAACCGGACACGACCAATCCGCTGCTGCGGTACCTCGTCGCGATCGGCTTCGGCGTCGTGTTCCTCATGGCGGCGTCCACGTTCGGAATGACCATGGCGCAGAGCGTGGTCGAGGAGAAGTCCACACGCGTGGTCGAGCTGCTGCTCGCGGCGATCCCCGCGCGGGTGCTGCTGGCCGGCAAGGTCCTCGGCAACACGGTGCTGGCGATGGCGCAGATCCTCGCTCTCGCCGCGATCGCGATGGTCGGGCTCATCGTCACCGGGCAGAACACCGTCTTGGAGGGGCTCGGAGCGCCGCTCGTGTGGTTCGCCGTGTTCTTCCTGTTCGGGTTCGTGCTGCTGGCCTCGTTGTTCGCCGCCGCCGCCGCCCTGGTGTCACGTCAGGAGGACATCGGATCCACCACGATGCCGATCACGATGCTGGTGATGGCGCCGTACATCCTCACGATCATCTTCAACGACAACCCGGTCGTGATGACGATCCTGTCCTACATCCCGTTCTCCGCCCCGGTCGCGATGCCGGTACGGCTGTTCGTCGGCGATGCGCAGTGGTGGGAGCCGCTCCTGTCGCTGGTGATCCTGCTCGTCGCCTGCGTGGCCGCGATCCTCGTCGCCGCGAAGATCTACGAGAACTCGCTGCTGCGCATGGGCGGCAGGGTCAAGCTGTTGGAGGCGCTGAAGGGCTGACCGGATCCGGGTCGCGCCTCGGCGCGTCCGGGGCCTCGGCGGGTTCCCGTCTACCTACCCGCGAGACTGCATCTTCGTCTCGAGACAGCATGAATGGACTGCAGTCTCGAGACAGAGATGCAGTCTCGCGGTCGTGGAGGGCGCGATCCGCGGGTCCGGGTTCGGGTTCGGGTCTGGCGCTCTCCGAACGGATCCGAACCCGCTCGGAATATTCACGTGCATGGATCGTTAACCCCTGCTGTACGGACGATGAGGTCCGGCAGCAGACAACCCGATCCGAAAGGCCTCATCGCCATGAGCACGCCCGCCATCGACCGCACCGCGGTCACCGACGCCCCAATCCTCGACGTCCTCGCCGAGCGCTGGAGCACCCGTATCTTCGACGCCACCTCCGCCATCGACGAGGCCGCGCTGGCCAGCGCACTCGAGGCCGCCCGCTGGGCGCCGACCGCCGTGAACTTCCAGCCCTGGCGCGCGATCGTGGCGCGCCGCGGTTCCGAGGCGCACGCGAAGATCGTGGCGACCCTGGCCGGCTTCAACAGCGGCTGGGCCCCCGACGCTGCGGCACTCGTGGTGTTCGTCGCCGAGACGACCCGCGACGGGGAGCCCATGACCTGGGCCCTGTACGACACCGGCCAGGCGGCCGCGCACTTCACCGTGCAGGCGCACGCCAACGGCCTGTCCACCCACCAGATGGGCGGCTTCGACCGCGACGCCATCGCGGCCGCGTTCGACCTGAGCAGCGACTTCACCCCGATCTCGGTCATGGCCGTCGGCGAGCTGGGCGACATCCGCACCGCGTCGGAGGAGCTGCAGCAGCGCGAGAACGCGCCGCGCACCCGCCGTCCGATCGCCGAGACGCTGCTCGTCAACGACTGATCCGACCGGATCCGAACGCCCTCTCCGCGCACGGAGGGGGCGTTCGTCGTCCCGGCCACGGTCGCCCGCATTCCGCGTCAGGGCGCGTCCGTCGCTACTCGGTCGAATGCCCAGGCGACCACGATGTTGCGCTGTGATCGCCCTTCCGGGTCGTCCGACTCGCGCAGGCAGCCGATTGTGAGGAGGCGTCCGGGCTGCGCGCCGGTGCCCCAGATGTCCGTGGAACCGGAAAGCGAATCCGGCCCGTCTCCGTACTTCAGCGGGCGGAAGAAGTCCGCGGCGCGGTAGACGAGCCAGTTCGCCCCCGAGGTCGACGTCCGGATCCAGATCTCATCACCCGCGTGCACGGTGAAATGCGGATCCGGCTCATCCCAGTCGTAGAGCGCGTTGAACGCCGCCGTGCCGATGTTGCCTTGCCAATCGGCACCGTTTCGCGCCCAGGTGTGGCCGGCGATCGCGGCCAGGTCTGGAGCGCCGGTCGAGGGCAGCGCATACGGTTTGCCCTCCACGACGAGGGTGCACGCCTCCTCCGGGGTGTCGATATCCGGCGTGATCATCCCGTCGACGAGGGGGCACGGATCCGCGGCGACTTGCACGGTCAGCCCTATGGCAGGGATGCGCATCTCCTGCGGCATGCCCGGTCCCACCTCGACCGGAGCAGTGCTCGCGGAAGGCACCGGGTGCTCCCCCCTGGTCGGAGCACCCGAGCTCGGAGCCCCGGTGGACGAGCCGGCCGTGGGGAACCCGATACTGCATCCGGCGAGCACCATCACCCCGAGCACCGCAGCGACCATGACGAGCGCCACGCGCGGCCGGCTTCTCCCCGGCCGACGCGTGGCCCTCGTCAGACGCGCGGCGCCCCGCCGCTCGTGGTCGCAGCCCGCGTGCTCAGCGACGCCGGAGCCCATCGCGCGAGAGACGGCGCCACAGGAGCAAGACGCCCGCGGAGAACCCGGCCGCGCCGAGCAGCAGACTGGCGACAGCGCCGAGGTCGGGGGCGGGCTGCGCAGTGCGCGCCGATCCTGTGATGCCCGTGTCGACGCCGATGCCGCGATCCGGAACGACGGACTCGTCCGAATCCGGGCACGCCTGCGTCGGCAGGTCGGCGGAGATATAGCTCCGTCCGGTCATGCCGTGCGTGCCTCCCGCCAGTTCGAACCAGACAAGTCGAGTTGCATCGTCCCAGTCGCTCTCCGTCAGCGTCGTCACGATGCTGCCGCCGGCGTTCACCGGCACAGGGTCGGGGCGCTGATCGCCCAGCGCGAAGTGCATCTCATACTCGGGAGATTCCGGCCATCCGGAGGTCAGATAGTCGAGCCGATACGCGCCGTCCGGTAGCACGCAGAATGCGAGATCCATCGTCGTGTCGGGAGGCGGCGGTGCCGGCTCTGCCGCAGCGGGAACCGCAGAGAACAGCGCGGATACCGCGATGAGAGCTCCGGCGGCGGTGATGGCGATCGCTCGCCCGGGATTGGTCATGACGGCCTCCAGTCCGGGGATCCATAGGTCCCGGCATCGATCCTGGCAGACATCTCCCGCCCGTGACCAGTACATCCTCCTCGGTGTGGTGGGACCGGAGTATCGGCGCGCGGATCTGGATCTGCGACACCGCGCGGATCACCGTTCGCGGTGGTCCGAGCCGGCGAGCGCGTCGGCGGCCCGCACGAGCGACAGGTGCGAGAACGCCTGCGGTGTGTTCCCGACGTGCCGATGCCCCACCGGGTCGTACTCCTCGCTCAGCATGCCGACGTCGTTGCGCAGCGCGCACAGCCGGTCCATGAGCTCCCGCGCCTCCGCCATGCGCCCGGTGACCGCATACTGCTCCACGAGCCAGAACGAGCACGCGAGGAACGTGTGCTCACCGCCAGCCAGACCGTCCACGCCCGACCCGGTGCGGTAGCGGTTCACCAGCCCGCCGTGGATCAGGGTCTGCTCGATCCGCTCCACGGTCGCCAGCATGCGAGGGTCGTCGGGCGCGCAGTACCCCGTGCGCGGGATGAGCAGCAACGATGCGTCGACCTCGTCCGTGTCGCGGTGCTGCACGAAGCATCCGCCGCGCACGCCGTGCGCATCGATCTCGGCGCGCAGCCGATCGCGCACCTCCCGCCAGCGATCCACCTCGCCGTGCTCGCCGTCCTCCTCGACCGCGCGCACCCCGCGGTCGAACGCCGCCCACAGCATCACCCGGGAGTGGGTGAAGAACTGCGGATCCCCGCGGATCTCCCACATGCCGTTGTCCGGCCGATCCAATCGCTGCTCGGCGTGCCGCAGCAGCACCCGCTGCAGCGACCAGGAGCGCGCGGAGTCGTCGAGGCCCGCCCGGCGCGCGGCGGCGAGCGTCACCATCACCTCGCCGACGACGTCCGCCTGGAACTGCTCCGCCGCGGCGTTGCCCACGCGCACCGGAGCGGATCCGGCGTAGCCGGGCAGAGAGCGCATCTCGCGCTCGTGCAGATCTCGCTCCCCCGCCAGTCCGTACATGATCTGCAGATCGGCCGGATCCCCCGCGACCGCCCGCAGCAGCCAGTCGCGCCACGCGCGCGCTTCGTCCGCGAGGCCGTGCGCCAGCAGGGCCTCGAGCGTGAGCGCCGCGTCGCGCAGCCAGACGTAGCGGTAGTCCCAGTTGCGCGCACCGCCGAAGTCCTCGGGCAGCGACGTCGTCGCCGCGGCCGCGATGCCGCCGGTCTCGCGGTTCGTGAGCGCGCGCAGGATCAGCAGCGAGCGCCGCACGTCGTCCTCGTGCGGACCCTCGTGGGCGATTCCGTCGGCCCAGTCCTGCCACCACGCCCGGGTGGCCCGTTCCGCGGCCTCCGCGTCGAGCGGCGCCGGAGCCGGGCGGTATGACGGGAACCAGGTGAGAGCCAGGTCCACGCTCTCACCCGCGGCGACCTCGACCGTGCCGACGTGACTGTGCCCGTGCGGCTGCAGCGCGGCGCCGCGCACCACGACGGCGTCGGGGCCGGCGGTCGCGGTCAGCTCCGGGGATTCCGGGCTGCCGGTCTGGCGCACCCACGGCAGCGCCCTGGCATAGTCGAACCGCAGGCGCAGCTCCTGCACGAAATCCACGCGCCCGGTGATGCCCGTGATCCGCCGGATGATGTCGGTGCGATCTGCGCCCAGCGCGGCCCGCGCTCCCTCGAGCGACCCCGCATCCTTGGGAAGCAGGATCGGCATCCACTCGGTCACCTCGGCGACGCCGTCGGCGGTGGACCACCGGGTCACGAGGCAGAACGTGTCGCCGTCGTAGTGCCGCGTCGCGGTCGCGTCAGGATCCGCCGGGCGCAGACTCCAGTGCCCCTGCTCGACCCCGCCGAGCAGGGCGCCGAACAGCGACGCGGAGTCGAGGCGCGGCGCGCAGAGCCAGTCGATGCTGCCGGCCCGCGACACGAGCGCGGCGGTGCGCCCGTCGCTGAGCAGCGCGTAGTCCTCGATCGGCACGGCCGGCACGTCACCCTCACCCATGGCCGCAGTCTCGCACATGCGTTTCTCCCCCTCCCCCATTCGAGCTATAGGCGTGCTCAGGGAGACGACTCGAATGTTGCGAGGCGCAGGATCCGGGGCCTAGCCCGGGTCACCGACAGGAAGGGCGCGGCGCGGCCTATCGTGGGGGCTATGACCACCCCGACGACGCTGCTCATCCTCGGCGCTTCCGGCGACCTCACCTCCCGCCTGCTGCTGCCCGCGATCGCGCAACTCCTGAAACGCCAGCCCGACCGCGCTCTGGTGCTCCGCGGCGCCGGATCCGACGACTGGTCCGATGAGCGCTGGCAGGAGGCCGTAAGCACCGCATTCGCCACGGTCGACGGCACGGATCAGCTGCCGCGGATCGCCGGGACCACGTACGTCAAGGCCGACGTCACCGACCGCGATTCGCTGGCGGGGCTCATCGCGGGCACCGAGGGCTCGCTCGTGATCTATTTCGCGCTCCCGCCCGCCGTGGCCGAGGCCGCGTGCGAGAAGCTCGTCGACATCCCCCTGCCCGCGGGCACGGTCCTGGCGCTGGAGAAGCCGTTCGGTCATGACGAGCAGAGCGCCGCCGCGCTCAACGCTCTGGTCACCCGGATCGTGCCGGAGAACCAGGTCTTCCGCGTCGATCACTTCCTGGGCCGCTCCACGATCCTCAACGTCATGGGCGTGCGCTTCGCGAACCGGCTGGTCGAGCCGGTCTGGTCGGCGGATCACGTGCAGTCGGTTCTGGTGCGCTACGACGAGTCGCTGGCCCTGGAGAATCGGGCCCGCTACTACGACAAGGCCGGGGCGCTGGTCGACATGATCCAGAGCCACCTGCTGCAGGTGCTCGCGATCCTCGCGATGGAGCAGCCGGCGGATCTGGACGAGATCGACCTGCGCGACGCCATGGCCGCCGCCCTGCGCGCGACTCGGATCCTCGGCGACGACCCGGTCGTGTCGACCCGCCGCGCCCGCTACACCGCCGGCACGAGCGGCGACCGCGCCGTGCCGTCCTACGCGGACGAAGAGGGCGTGGATCCGGCGCGCAACACCGAGACCCTCGCCGAGATCACCTGCGAGGTCGACACGGCGCGTTGGGCGGGCGTGCCCTTCACGCTGCGCAGCGGCAAGGCCCTCGGCGAGCGCTGCGCCGAGATCGTCGTCACGTTCCGTCCCGTGCGGCACATCCCCGGCGGGCTCACCGGGGTGCCCACGGACGGCGGCGTGCTGCGCTTCTCCCTCGGCCCCGACCGGATCGCGCTCGAGCTGAACGTGAACGGCGGCGACGACCCGTTCGCCCTGCGCCGCGACGTGCTGTCCACCGAACTCGGCAAGGGCACGCTGCTGGCCTACACCGAAGTGCTCAGCGAGATCCTCGACGGCGATGTGGCGCTGTCCGTCCGGGGCGACGCGGCGGAGCAGTGCTGGCGGATCATCCAGCCCGCCCTCGACGCCTGGCGCTCGGACGCGGTGCCGATGCAGGAGTACCCGGCCGGATCCACGGGTCCCGAGGACTGGGCGACCACGCGACGCTGAGGTGCCCGGCCCGGATCCCGCCTCCGGCCCGGATCCGCCCCGGACCCGGATCCGCCCTCGGCCCGGATCCGCGCCCGGACCTGCTCACTGGTCGCGAATTGCGGCATTCGAGCTCGCGAAGCCGCAATATGCGACCAGTGAGCAAGGGGGTCGGCGGCCCGGGGCGCGGCGGCCCGGGCCTCAGCCGTGCCGGGCGAGCAGCCGGCGGGCCGCGGCGCTGTGCTCGGCGATGAGCTGCGGCACGTCCAGGCCGACGATCTGCCCGTCGAGCACGCGCCAGGCGCCGCCCACCATGACCCGGTCGGCGCGCTCGGCGCCGCACAGCAGCAGGGCGGCGAGCGGGTCGTGGCTGCCCGAGAAGCGCAGCTCGTCGAGGGTGAGCATCGCCAGATCCGCCTGCTTGCCCGGCGCCAGAATGCCGATGTCGTTGCGGCCGAGGGCGCGCGCCGAGCCCTGCGTCGCCCAGTTCAGGGCGTGTTCGGGCGTGACGGCGGCGGCGCCGTAGCGCAGGCGCTGCAGGTACAGGGCCTGGCGCACCTCCATCATCATGTTGGAGCCGTCGTTCGACGCGGATCCGTCCACGCCCAGGCCGACCGGCACGCCCGCTGCCTCGAGCTCGACCGCCCGTGCGATGCCCGAGGCGAGCCGCATGTTCGAGGTGGCGCAGTGCGAGACGGCGGTGCCGGCCGCGCCCAGGCGCGCGATCTCGGCGTCGTCGAAGTGGATGCCGTGGGCGAGCCAGGTGCGGTCGGAGAGCCAGCCGACGCTCTCGAGGTAGTCGACCGTGCGCAGCCCGAAGGTCTCGCGGCAGAAGTCCTCCTCGTCGATCGTCTCGGCGAGGTGGGTGTGCAGGCGCACGTCGAGGCGCTCGGCGAGGGCGGCGGTGTCGCGCATCACGCCCGTGGTGACCGAGAACGGAGAGCATGGCGCGAGACCGATCTGCACGAAGGCGCCGTCGCCGCGCTCGTGATACGCGCCGACGAGGCGCTCGCTGTCGGCGAGGATGACGTCGGCGTCCTGCACGGTGCTCTGCGGCGGCAGCCCTCCGTCCTTCTCGCCCAGCGACATGGATCCGCGGGTCAGCGTGGCGCGCATGCCGAGGCGCTTCACGACATCGACCTGCACGTCGATGCCCTCCTCGAGCCCGTTCGGGAAGAGGTAGTGGTGGTCGGCGGCAGTCGTGCAGCCCGAGAGCAGCAGCTCCGCGAGCGCCGCGGTCGTCGCGAGCTCGAGGTCGCGCGGGGTGAGCCCCGCCCAGACGCCGTACAGCCCCTTCAGCCAGGGGAACAGCTCGGCGCTGACCACGGGCGTCCAGGCGCGGGTGAGGGTCTGGTAGAAGTGGTGGTGCGTGTTGATCAAGCCGGGGATGATCACGTGCCGCGAGGCGTCGTAGACCTCGTCGACCGGCTGCGACGGGGATCCGCCGGCGGGCACCGCCTCGAGGATCGTGGAACCGGCGACCACCAGGCCGCCGCGGGCGTCGGCGGTGTCGCCGGTGTGGATCGCGAGCGGGTTCTTCAGCCAGACGGTGCGAGTGGATTCGGACATTGCGCAGACTCCCTGTGGATGAGGCGGAGCCGGATCCGGCCCCGCGGGGGCCAGCTCAGTGTTGACCTGTCTGCTGATCCAGGTGCGTCCCCGATGAGGGAGACAGTTCAGATCTATCACTGCTCCGATGTCGAGGTCAATGCTTTTCCGGATCCCGGATCCTGATTTCCGCTATTCGGATTGCGGATCCCGAGCGCCATCCGCCTCCGACTGTCCGAACCCGCGAGACTGCAGCCCCGTCTCGAAACTGCAGGATTGTGCCGCAGTTTCGAGACTCAGTTG
>NZ_JBFTQL010000003.1:0-166269 GCF_056398985.1 Microbacterium sp. 01T413_2 | reverse complement strand
GTCTCGCGGGTCCAGGGTCAGTGCGACGGACGCTCGACCGCGACCTCGTTGCCGTCGCGGTCGACGATCTTGCCGTCGATGATCGAGTCGCCGTCTTCGAAGGCGTCCAGGTACGCGACCGGGATGCTGCGCGTCGGCGCCGACACGAAGGCGTTCTTGCGCTTGGCGCTGCCGAGGTGGTTGAACAGCAGGTTCAGCAGGATCGCGGTGACCGCCGCCGAGCTGATGCCGGAGTGGAAGATCGTCACGAACCAGGCGGGCATCGCGTGGTAGATGTCCGGCTTCGCGATCGGGAGCATGCCCACCGCGAGCGACGTCGCGACGATCACGAGGTTCATGTTGTCCTTGTACTCGACCTTGGCGAGCGTCCGGATGCCCGAGGCCGCGACCGATCCGAACAGCACCAGGCCAGCGCCGCCGAGGACGGGCTGCGGGATGGCGCCGACGACCCGGCCGAGCACGGGCAGCAGACCCAGGATGACGAGCACGCCACCGCCGGCGGTGACCACGAAGCGGCTCTTGACGCCGGTGATCGCGACCAGGCCGACGTTCTGCGCGAACGCGGACTGCGTGAACGTGCCGAAGATCGGCGAGATGGCGCTGGAGAGCATGTCGGCGCGCAGGCCCGCGGCGATGCGCTTGGAGTCGACCTTGGTGCCCACGATGTCGGCCACGGCGAGGATGTCGGCGGTGGTCTCGGTCAGCGTCACCAGGATCACGATGAACATCGAGATGATGGCGGCGATCTCGAACGTCGGCGGGCCGAATCCGAAGATCTGCGGGAGAGCGAAGATCTCGCCCTGACCCACCTTGCTGAAGTCCGCCTTGCCGAGGAAGACCGCGACGATGGTGCCGAGCACGATCGCGAGCAGGATCGCGAGCCGCGAGATCGCGCCCACCGGGATCTTGCTGAGCACGAGCACGATCACGAGGGTGATGGCCGCCAGCAGCAGGTTCTCCGGCAGCGCGCCGTCCGCCGGGTTCGCACCGGGACCGTAGATCCAGCCGGCGGCGACGGGCAGCAGGCTGAGACCGATCGTGGTGATGACCGTTCCCGTCACGACCGGGGGGAAGAACCGGATGATCGTGGCGAACACCGGGGCGATCAACAAGCCGATCACCGAGGCCGCGATGACGGATCCGAACACCGACGGCAGCCCGCCGCCGCTCGTGACGATCGCGCCCATCGTGGCGACGCCGGCGAACGAGACGCCCTGCACGAGCGGCAGCTGCGATCCGAAGAACGGGATGCCGACGGTCTGCAGGATCGTGGCGAGTCCGCCCATGAACAGGCACGCGGCGATGAGGACGCCGATCTCGGCGGGCTTGAGACCCGCGATCTGCCCGATGATGAGCGGCGGGGCGATGATGCCGCCGTACATCGTGAGCACGTGCTGGATGCCGTAGCCGATGGTCGCGCCGATCGGCAGTCGCTCGTCCTCGGGGCGGACGAACTCCTTCTTCTGCTTGGTAGTCAATTCGACCTCTTCGTCGGGTGCAGGCACCGGGTGAGCTGAGCGCCGGCCGTCATGCATCGCCGGTGTGGCGATGCGGTGCGGGCGCTCCGTCCGCCTCGCGAGCGGGGCGGATGCTGTTGGTCCAGGTGCATCTCCAGCTCTGGAGACCCCCTCAGGCTAACGGGAGCACTCGTCGAGAGTCAAGACTTTTTTCCGAATCTCGGATGATATTTTCCGTAATGCGGATATATGCTCCGCCCGATCGCCACCGTGCAAGCACGGAAAAGGGGCCCGGATCAGGAAGATCCGGGCCCCTGGCGTGACGGCGCCGCGTGTCAGTCGTCGAGCAGCTCGGCCTCGATCGTCTCGTCGTCCGAGCCCGTGTCCGCCTCCCGCGGCGCGGTGGGGCCATCACTGGTGAGGACCAGCGAGGATCCATCGGCGGCGACATCCACCCGCACGATGTCGCCGTCGTGCACGCGGCCGGAGAGCAGCGCCGACGCCAGCCGGTTCTGCACCTCGTTCTGGATCAGGCGCCGCAGCGGCCGGGCCCCGAACACGGGGTCGTAGCCACGCTCGGCCAGCCAGGCGCGCGCATCCGGGGTGACGGCGAGCGTCAGCCGGCGGTCGGCGAGGCGGCGCTGCAGCTGGTCGATCGTGAGCTCCACAATCTGGGCGAGGTCGTCCTCGGTGAGCGCGGAGAACATCACGATGTCGTCGAGACGGTTGATGAACTCGGGCTTGAACGCCTGCCGCACGAGCGCCATCACGGCCTCGCGCTTCTCGTCGGGCGAGAGGGTCGGGTCGATCAGGATCGGGGATCCGATGTTGCTCGTGAGGATCAGGATGACGTTCGAGAAGTCGACCGTGCGGCCCTGTCCGTCGGTGAGACGGCCGTCGTCCATGACCTGCAGCAGCACGTCGAAGACCTCGGGGTGGGCCTTCTCGACCTCGTCCAGCAGCACGACGCTGTAGGGGCGCCGCCGCACGGCCTCGGTGAGCTGACCGCCCTGCTCGTAGCCGACGTACCCCGGAGGGGCGCCGACGAGCCGGGAGACCGAGTGCTTCTCGCCGTACTCCGACATGTCGATGCGCACCATGGCGTGCTCGTCGTCGAAGAGGAACTCGGCGAGCGCCTTGGCCAGCTCGGTCTTGCCGACGCCGGTGGGGCCCACGAACAGGAAGGATCCGGTGGGACGACCGGGGTCGCTGATCCCGGCGCGGGAGCGGCGCACGGCGTCGGAGACGGCGGTCACCGCCTCCTTCTGACCGATCAGACGCCGGCCGAGCTCGCGCTCCAGGTGCAGGAGCTTCTCACTCTCGCCCTGCAGCAGCCGGCCCACGGGGATCCCCGTCCAGGCTGCGATCACCGCGGCGATGTCCTCGTCGGTGACCTGCTCGTTGACCATGCGCGGCTCGTCGCTCACGGCGTCCGCCTGGCGCTCGGCCTCGGCGAGGTCGGCTTGCAGCTGCTTGATCGTCTCGTACTCGAGCTTCGACGCCTTCACGTAGTCGGCGTCGCGCAGCGCCCTGTCGCGCTCGGTGAACGCCTCGTCGAGGCGCTTCTTGAGTTCGCCCACCCGGTTCAGCCCGCCGCGCTCGCGCTCCCAGCGGGCCTCGAGGCCGGCGAGCTCGGCCTCTGCCTCACCCATCTGCTCCCGGAGCTTCGCGAGGCGCTCCTTCGAGGCCGCATCCTTCTCCTTCTTCAGCGCGAGCTCTTCGAGCCGCATCCGGTCGACCGACCTCTTGAGCTGGTCGATCTCTACGGGGCTCGAGTCGATCTCCATCTTGAGCCGGCTCATGGCCTCGTCGATGAGGTCGATGGCCTTGTCCGGCAGCTGCCGGCTCGGCAGGTAGCGGTTCGACAGCGCTGCCGCGGCGACCAGCGCGGAGTCGCTGATGGTCACCCCGTGGTGCGCCTCGTAGCGGCCCTTGAGCCCGCGCAGGATCGCGATCGAGTCCTCGACCGAGGGCTCTCCCACGTAGACCTGCTGGAACCGGCGCTCGAGCGCCGCATCCTTCTCGATGAACTCGCGGTACTCGTTGAGCGTGGTCGCGCCGATGAGGCGCAGCTCGCCGCGGGCGAGCATGGGCTTGAGCATGTTGGAGGCGGCGACGGATCCCTCGCCCCCGCCCGCGCCCATGAGCACGTGCAGCTCGTCGATGAACGTGATGACGCGGCCGTCGGACTCGGTGATCTCCTTGAGCACGCTCTTCAGGCGCTCCTCGAACTGGCCGCGGTACATGGCGCCGGCGACGAGGGCGGAGATGTCCAGCGACACCAGCTCCTTGTCCTTGAGCGACTCGGCCACGTCGCCGGCGACGATGCGCTGCGCGAGGCCCTCGACCACGGCGGTCTTGCCGACGCCGGGCTCGCCGATCAGCACCGGGTTGTTCTTGGTGCGGCGGGTGAGCACCTGGCTCACGCGGCGGATCTCCGCATCGCGTCCGATCACCGGATCGAGCTTGCCCTGGCGGGCGCGATCGGTGAGGTTGATGCCGAACTGCTCGAGCGCCGACTGCTGCTCGTCCTGCTGTGCCGTCTGAGGGGTGGCCATTCGTCCTCCTGGGTTCTCCTTGCATGTGAGGCGCAAGAGCCGGATCGGATCCGACTCTTGAAAGTTGAGTTGATAAGACTCAACTTTACCGGATCGAACGTTCCCGGGCAAGAGACCGGGCGGGCGAACTTAACGTCGCCGTTACACGGAGGAAACCCGTGACGGAGAGCGCATCAATAGCTTCATCTCAAGGTCTCGAAGGCGCGATCCCTGCATCACCCGCGGCGCCGACGGACTCGGCGGACCTTCCCGAAAGGCACCCCGAGATGACTCCTCCCCCTCCCCCTTCCGCGAGCTCTGCCGCCCCCGAGACCAAGCCGCACGACATCGTCGAGGCGGCCGGCCTTCCGGTCGGAGCAGGCAATATGAAGCCCGAGTACGACCTCCGTCTCGCCAACGAGGATCTCGCGCCTCTGCGCAAGCAGGGCTGGAGCGCGTACAACATCTTCGCGTTCTGGATGTCCGATGTGCACTCGGTCGGCGGCTACCTCACGGCCGGCTCGCTGTTCGCGCTCGGCCTCGCCAGCTGGCAGGTGCTGGTGGCGCTCGTCGCAGGCATCGTCATCGTCCAGGTGTTCGCCAACCTCGTCGCCAAGCCCAGC
This sequence comes from Microbacterium sp. 01T413_2, assembly GCF_056398985.1. Classification (NCBI taxonomy): domain Bacteria; kingdom Bacillati; phylum Actinomycetota; class Actinomycetes; order Micrococcales; family Microbacteriaceae; genus Microbacterium; species Microbacterium sp. 01T413_2. The sequence goes on along the minus strand of NZ_JBFTQL010000003.1, from coordinate 161,652 downwards.
CAGAAGACCGGCGTGCCCTACCCCGTGATCAACCGCGCCATCTTCGGGATCCGGGGCGCGAACATCCCCGCCATCATCCGCGGTCTCATCGCGATCGCCTGGTACGGGGTGCAGACCTTCCTCGCCGCCGAGTCGTTGAACATCGTGCTGCTGAAGTTCGTGCCGGGCACCCACGACCTGGTGAATCACTCGTTCCTCGGCCTGTCGGCACTGGGCTGGATCTCGTATGCGATCCTCTGGGTTGCTCAGGCGGCGCTGTTCTGGCGCGGCATGGAAGTCATCCGGCGCTTCATCGACTACGCCGGGCCGGCGGTGTACGTCGTGATGATCGTCCTTGCGATCTACCTGGTCTCGCAGGCGGGATGGGGCCACATCAGCTTCGACCTCTCGGCCGGCAAGCCGCTGGACTTCTGGTCTTCGCTGCCGGTCATGGCCACCGCGATCGCGATCGTGGTGTCGTACTTCTCCGGCCCGATGCTGAACTTCGGCGACTTCGCGCGGTACGGCCGCTCGTTCGCCGCCGTCAAGCGCGGCAACTTCCTCGGTCTTCCGATCAACTTCTTGTTCTTCTCGCTGCTGGTCGTGATCACCGCCTCGGCCACCGTGCCGGTGTTCGGCGAGCTCATCACGGATCCGATCAAGACCGTCGAGAAGATCGACAGCGTCTTCGCGATCCTGCTCGGCGGGCTCACCTTCGTGATCGCCACGGTGGGCATCAACATCGTCGCGAACTTCATCTCCCCCGCCTTCGACTTCTCCAATGTCGCTCCGCACCGCATCTCCTGGCGGATGGGCGGCATGATCGCCGCCGTCGGATCGGTGATCCTCACGCCGTGGAACTGGTACTCCAACGACACCGCCATCCACTACACGCTCGGCGTGCTCGGCGCACTGATCGGCCCCCTGTTCGGCATCCTCATTGCCGGCTACTACGTGGCCGCTCACCAGCGGATCAAGGTCGACGCGATGTACACGATGGACGCGAAGGGTCCGTACTGGTACCGCAACGGCTACAACCCCAACGGCGTGAAGGCGATCCTGATCGCCGGTATCCCCACCGTGATCCTGGGCGTGTTCCCCAAGCTGTTCGCCGACCTCGGCGCCTTCGACGTGGCGTGGATCGGGAACTACACCTGGTTCATCGGCTGCGCGCTCGGATACTTCTCCTTCGTGCTGCTCGAGAAGCGCGACCCGCAGGTGCCCGTGTTCGAGGGCGAGGCCGAGGGTATCTCGGACGGCACGATCGACGGCGCAGCCGCGACGCCCGCGTCGGAACCGGCCGCGATCTCGCAGGAGATCCCGGTTCTGCAGGAGAAGCTGTGAAGACGGCGCGCGTCTGAGCCGCATTGCGCGGCGCCCCGCCCGGCTGGGCGCGACTCCGGTCGGCCGGGGGCGACAACGCCGGTCTCGCGGGACAAGACCTCGGAGCACGCGAAAATGCCGGCCCGATACAGAATCGGGCCGGCATCCGCCGTTCAGGATCACCAGGATCCGCCGACGATGAGGGACGCCGTTGTCCGCACATCGTCGACGAGCTTCGAAGCACCTCTCACTGTGCGATCCCCGCCGGAGCACGCCACGGGCGGCACCGGCGGGGACGACGCGGTGAAGGGACGAGGTGTCAGCCGACCTCGGCCATGCCGCGGCGCAGCAGGCGGCCGCGCGGAGTGGCGAAGTCGATCTCCTCGCCGTGCAGGTAGGTCTTGCGCACCCGCCCGGCGAGCGCCTTGCCGTTGTACGGGGTGAGCGGGTTCTTGTGGTGCAGCTTGGTCACGTCCACCACGTAGGCATCGTCGGCGGCGAAGACCGAGAAGTCCGCGTCGTAGCCGGGCGCGATCCGCCCCTTGCCGGTCAGGCCGGCGAACTGCGCCGGCTTCTCGCTCATCCACCCCACCACGGTCTCCAGCGACAGGCCGCGCTGGCGCGCCTCGGTCCAGATCAGCGACAGCCCGAGCTGCAGCGACGCGACGCCGCCCCAGGCCACGGCGAAGTCGCCGTTCTCGAGGTCCTTGAGGTCAAGGGTCGAGGGCGAGTGGTCGGACACGATGAAGTCGATCGTGCCGTCCTCCAGGCCCTGCCAGAGCAGCTCGCGGTTGCCGGCCTCGCGGATCGGCGGGCAGCACTTGAACGCGGTCGCGCCGAGCGGGATCTCCTCCGCGGTGAGCGTGAGGTAGTGCGGGCAGGTCTCGACCGTGAGCTTGATGCCGTCGTGCTTGGCCGAGCGCAGCATCGGCAGCGCGTCCGAGGAGGACAGGTGCAGGATGTGCGCGCGGGCGCCGGTCCAGCGGGCCCGCTCGATGACCTCGGCGATCGCGAGGTTCTCCGCACCGCGCGGACGCGAGGCCAGAAACTTGGCGTAGTCGTCGCCGTCGGGCTTGGGCGCGCGGTCGATCGCGCGGGAGTCCTCGGCGTGCACGATCATGACGGAGTCGAACGTGGCGAGCTCGCGCATGTCCTCCTCGAGCTGGTCGGGGTCCAGCGGCGGGAACTCGTCCACGCCGCTGTGCAGCAGGAAGCACTTGAACCCGAATGCACCCGCGTCGTGCAGGCCGCGCAGCTTGTCGACGTTGCCCGGCACGGCACCGCCCCAGAAGCCCACGTCGACGTGCACCTGGTCGCGGGCGACGTCGCGCTTGATGTCCAGCGCCTCCACGTCGATGGTCGGCGGGATACTGTTCAGCGGCATGTCGAGGATCGTGGTCACGCCACCGGCCGCGGCCGCCTTGGTAGCCGAGGAGAAGCCCTCCCACTCGGTGCGGCCGGGCTCGTTCACGTGCACGTGCGTGTCGACGAGGCCGGGGATGAGCGTCTCGTCATCGGCGAGCTCGATGATCTCGTCACCCTGGAGGCCGTTGCCGAGCGGCTGCATCGCGATGATGACGCCGCCGCGGACGCCGACCTCACGAGGGCGGATCCCGGAGCTGGTGAGCACCCGCTCGCCGCGGATCACCAGGTCGTAGTGCTCTCCGGTCGGGTCGAGCGAGGCGTGTTCTTCGGTCTCCTGGGACATGTCCGCGGATTCCCTTCTGCCGGCGACGTCGCCGGCGTTGTGAGGTGGTTGACGGGTGGTTGTGGGTGATTCGATTGTGCTCTGGATTCAGCGCGCCGTCGCCGGGAAACCGGTGACGCGCTTCGGCCGGGGCGGGGCATAGGTGCGGACCTTGGAAGTGGTGAGCCCGAGGCGCACCAGACTCTCGGCGACCTGCACTGCGGCCTGCACGCCGTCCACGACGGGCACGCCGCACAACTCGACGACGCGGTCCTTGAGCTCGGCCATGCCGCCGCAGCCGAGGACGATGACCTCGGCGCGGTCGATCTCGACCGCCTTCTGCGCCTCGGCGGCGATCGCCTCGACCGCGCGCTCCGGGTCCGACTCCAGCTCGAGCACGCCGAGACCCGAGGAGCGCACCGACGCGCACCGATCGTGCAGCCCGGCGAGGATCAGCCGGTCCTCGATGAGCGGCACCGTCCGGTCGAGGGTCGTCACCACGGAGTACGAGCGGCCGAGGTACATCGCGGTGGATGCGGCCGCCTCGGTGATGTCGACGACAGGTACGGTGAGCAGCTCCTGCAGGCCTTCGCGGCCGTGCTCGCCGTAGCCGGCCTGGATGACGGCGTCGTACTCGCCCTCATAGCGGACGACCTTGTCCATGACCGCGATCGCGGCGAGGTAGCTCTCGAAGTTGCCTTCGCAGCTCTCGGCGCCGAAGTCGGGCGTCAGGCCGATGATCTCCGTACCCGGTGACGCGGCGGAGCGTGCCGCCTCGGCGATGGCATTGGTCATCGCCACGGTGGTGTTGACGTTCGCTATGAGAATGCGCATAGTGTTCCTCTCCGGCGCTCAGTGGGTGACGTCCACCGCGATCGCGGTGCCGTCGACATCGTGGAACGGGCCGCGCCGGTCGGCGATGATCGCGTAGATGATCGCGGCGGATCCGGCGGCGACGAACCAGGAGAAGTCGCTGATGGCGTGGAAGACCGGCAGGAACGTGAACAGCAGCGACAGCGCGCCGGCGATGATCAGTGCGATCACGGCGCGCGGGTTGAAGCCCTTGGTGTACGCGTACTCGCCCATCGGGGACTCCGAGTAGAGCTGGGGCACGTTGACCCGCTGCTTCTTGATCAGCCAGTAGTCGACCATGATGATGCCGAACAGCGGGCCGAGCAGCGCTCCGAGGCCGCCGAGGAAGACGCCGATCACGACCGGGGAGTTGTACATGTTCCAGGGGGTGATCACGATCCCGATCACGGCGGAGATCAGCGCGGCGCGGCGGAAGTTCAGGTGCCGCGGGAACAGGTTGTTCAATGCGTAGGTGGGCGCCACGAAGTTCGCCATCAGGTTGACCGCGATGGTCAGGGCGATGAGCGCGAGCGAGGCGAGCACCAGCAGGAACGTATTCGGGATGGCGGAGACGATCTCGGACGGCGAGGTGATGAGCGTGCCGTTGATCTTGAAGCTGCCGCCGGTGAGGATCACGACGATGACGCCGAAGAACAGCATGTTGATCGGGATGCCCCAGAAGTTGCCCTTCACGATCGCCTTGCGCGACTTGGCGCCGCGGGTGAAGTCGCAGAAGTTCAGCACGAACGTGCCGTAGATCGAGACCCACAGCGACGCCGCGCCCAGCATGTGCAGCCAGCTGTCGGCGCCTCCGGCGGACTTCGTGGGCGCCCAGTCGACCTGGAATCCGGACTGCACGAGAACCCAGATCGCGAGGATCACGAAGGTGGCGAGGATGATCGGGCCTGCGAAGGCCTCGTACTTGCGGATCATCTCCATGCCGTAGCTGACGATGATCACCTGGATGATCCACAGCGCGACGAAGGTGATCCAGCCGAGCGCCGACAGTCCGAGGAAGGCTCCGCTCTGCAGGCTCGTCAGGCCCGGGGCGATCGCGATCAGCACGACCTGCAGCACCTGGGAGGCGAGGTAGGTCTGGATGCCGAACCAGGCGATCGCGACCCCGCCGCGGAGCAGACCGGGGATCTGCGCGCCGTGGATGCCGAACGCGACCCGGCTCATCACCGGGAACGGCACGCCGGTCTTCTCGCCCATGAACCCGGAGAAGGTCAGCAGCAGGAAGAGGAACAACGCGCCGAAGCCGAGCGCGCCCAGGATCTGCCCGCCGGAGAGGCCGAGGGTGAACAATCCGATCGCGAATGCGTAGTTGCCGAGGCTGTGCACGTCGTTCGCCCAGAGGGTGAAGATGCTGTACGCGCTCCAGTGGCGGCTCTGGCGGTTGGTGGGAGCGAGGTCTCGGTTGTACAGGCGCGGACTGATGCCCGCCTGCACCGCGAACACGCCGGAAGGAGCCTCATCGAGCCCCTCGGAGCTCCGACTCGGGACGTGGACGTAGTCATTGGACGTCATTGTGATTTGAACCCCTCTCGACGGCGACAGTGCCGTCGACACTCGATTTCACAATCCGGAATGAAGGTTTCGGATGCAGATATCGTCGCGCTCGGACGCGGAGGCGACAACACCGTTTGCACAATTTGGACAGGCACCCTCGCGTGCCGCGCCATCGGCGCTCCACCGGCGCGGGATCACGGGGCCGACTCGCCGCCTGACCCCGGCCGCCGTGTCGATGCACGTTCCACCAGATCGAACTCCAGTCGCAGATGCGACGTGAGCGGAGCGGCGCTGTTCAGCCGGCGCTCCAGCAGCCGCGTCAGCTGCGACGCCCAGACCTGCATGTTGGCCTTCATCGCCGTGATCGGCACCGCGGCACGTTCGGCGATGACGCTGTCCATCATGTTCGCGACGAGCACGTCGTCGGGCACGCGAAGCCCTCGCGCCTGAACCGCCTCGATCGCCCCCACCGCGAACACGTCCGATGAGGTGAGGAACGCGTCGGGAGGTGTCGGCGTGCGCAGCAGCGACTCGGCCGCCGCCGCGCCGCCCTGCTGTCCGCGCACCGGCTCCAGCTCCCTCACGAGCACGGGCAGCCCCCGCGCGCGCATCTCCTGGACGTAGACGCCGGCAATCGACTCCAGGTACGTGTTCTGCGTCGACCCGACGATCAGCGCCGGGCGCCGCGCCCCTCGTTCCAGCAGGTGACCGAGGAGAATGCGCGCGTTGGCGACGTGGTCGGCGCTGATCCACCACGGGAAGTCGTCGTCGTCCGGATCCCGATCCAGCGTCACGGTCGGGATGTCCCGCTCGATGAGCGCACGGAGCACCTCGTCCCCACGGCGGGGATGCAGCAGCACGAAGGCGTCGAGCCGGCCGACCTGGGCGCCGATGTCCTCGAGCGTGAGGAACGAGGAGACGGAGAACCCGGCGCTCAGCAACGCGACCAGCACCGCGCCGGCGACGGAGGTGAAGGCGTCGGAGCCGGACGCGAACCCGCGGATGGCCTCGGGCGGGCGCAGCAGCAGGCCGACGGTGCGCTGTCCCGCATCGCGCTCCATCACGAAGCCGAGGTCGAACGCGGCCTTCAGCACCGCGGCCTTCGTCGCGGCCGATACCGGGCGATGCCCGCTGAACGCGTGCGAGGCCGTCGTCGGCGAGACACCGGCGAGGGCGGCCACGTCACGCAGACGCGGGCGCTCCGTCATGTGTCCACCTCGTCTGCGAGACCGTTCACCACATCCTCGGTATCGTTCACCGACCTCCGATCCTACGCGGCGGTGACGTCGGCGCCGCTGCCACGACGACGGATCCCGGCGATGACGGGCGGGCGCTCAGCGCCGCGGCACGAGCTCGCCGACCTCGGCGCCGATGCGGCGGCCCACCTCCGTGAGGAGAGCTGTGGCCTCGGCCATGCTGCGGGCCGGATCCGGCTCGAGCTCGCTGAGCGCGTACACGCGCTCGAACCCGGCCGACCTGGCCGCCTCGGCGCTCAGCGTGGAGCGGCCGCACACGGCGATGACGGGGATGCCCGCCGCGCGCGCAGCCGCGGCCACGCCGAGCGGGGTCTTGCCGCCCAGGCTCTGGTCGTCCAGGCTGCCCTCGCCGGTGATGACGAGGTCGGCCCGGGAATCGCCGGCGCCCAGCGCGTCGGCGAGGCCGGTGAGGCGCTGCACGACCTCCACGCCGGGCTCGCGCCGGGCACCGAGTGCGGCCAGGGCGGCATAGCCCACCCCGCCGGCGCCGCCCGCTCCGGGCAGTGTCGTGGCGGCGCGGATTCCGGGCTGCTGCTCGAGCAGCGCGGCGTAGCGGGCGAGGGCCGCGTCGAGCACGGCCACGTCCTGGGGGCTCGACCCCTTCTGCGGGCCGAACACCGCCGGAGCGCCACGCTCGCCGAGCAGCGGGTTGTCGACGTCGCTCGCGAGCACGATCTCGACCCCGGCGAGACGCGGATCCAGATCCGACACGTCCACCGCGGCGATGCGCGCGAGCGCCCCACCGCCCCCCGGCAGCTCCTGCCCCTCGGCATCCCGCAGCGAGACGCCGAGCGCCTGCAGCATCCCTGCACCGCCGTCGGTGTTGGCGCTGCCGCCGATGCCGAGCACGATGCTGGTCGCGCCGTGGTCCAGCGCCGCCGCGATCAGCTCTCCGGTCCCGCGGCTGGTGGCGCCAAGGGCGTCCTTGACGCCGCCGGGCAGCTGGTCCAGCCCGCTCGCGGCGGCCATCTCGATGATGGCATGCTCCCCCCGCACGCCGAAGCGCGCCTCGACGGGCTGCCCCGTGGGCCCCGTCACCGTCGCGGTGACCGCCTCGAACCCTGCGGCGAGGGCGGCGTCGACCGTACCCTCTCCACCGTCCGCGACGGGGACCGCGTCGATGGCGGTCCCCGGCGCGGTCGCGGTGATCCCGGCCGCGAGTGCGGCCGCGACCTCGGGTCCGGTGGCGGAGCCCTTGAACTTGTCCGAGGCGATCAGGATGCGCATGGTGGCCTTTCTACTTCCGGCTCGTCGGCTTCGCCTACAGGCTACGGGTCGGCGGACGGCTGCTCAGTCGAGCAGGGCGTAGATGGCCTCGGGGGCGTCGGCGGGCGACGTCGCGAGATCCTCGAACTCGTTCATGGTGTCGAGATCCGCACCCATGGCGATGTTGGTGACGCGCTCGAGGATCACCTCGACCACCACCGGCACCTGGAACTCGTCGCGCAGACGCTGCGCCTCGGCGAAGCCCGCGGCGAGGTCCTCGGGGCGCTCGACGCGCAGCGCCTTGGCGCCCAGGCCCTCGGCGACCTTGACGTGGTCCACGCCGTAGCCGGTGGCGATCGAGGAGGAGTCCTGCGGGGTGTTCACGTTGTCGAACGCGAGCGACACCTCGTAGTCCATCTCGAAGCCGCGCTGCGACTGACGGATCAGGCCCAGGTAGCTGTTGTTCACCACGACGTGGATGTACGGCAGCTTGTGCTGCGCGCCCACCGCGAGCTCCTCGATCATGAACTGGAAGTCGTAGTCGCCCGAGAGCGCGACGACCTGCTCACCAGGCTTGCCACGCACCACGCCGAGGGCCGCAGGGCCGGTCCAGCCCAGCGGGCCGGCCTGGCCGGCGTTGATCCACTTGCGCGCACCGTAGACGTGCAGCAGCTGCGCGCCGGCGATCTGCGACAGGCCGATCGTGGTGACGAACGTGGTGTCGCGGTCGAACGCGGTCAGCATCTCCTGGTAGACGCGGTGCGGCTTCATCGGCACGTTGTCGAAGTTCGTCTTGCGCTGCAGGCGCGCCTTGCGGTCGCGGCACTCCTGGGCCCAGCCGTTGTAGTCGGGCAGCTCGGCGACGCGCTCGCGGGCGACCTCGAGCAGCGCGTCGATGAACGCGCCGGCGTCGGAGACCACGCCGTAGTCGGGCGCGAACACGCGGCCGATCTGGGTGGGCTCGATGTCGACGTGGACGAACGTGCGGCCCTTGCGGTACGTGTCCAGCCCGCCGGTGTGACGGTTGGCCCAGCGGTTTCCGATGCCCAGCACGAAGTCGCTCTCCAGGAAGCTCGCGTTGCCGTAGCGCTGCGAGGTCTGGATGCCGACCAGGCCCGCGGCGAGCGGGTGGTCGTCGGGGAGCACTCCCCAGCCCATCAGGGTCGGGAACACGGGCACGCCCAGGGTCTCGGCGAGCTCGACGAGCTTCTCCGAAGCGCCCGAGTTCACGATGCCGCCGCCTGCGATGATCGCCGGGTGCTTCGCTGCCACGAGCAGGTCGAGCACCTTCTCGGCCTGCGCGCGGGTCGCAACGGGCTTGGCCACGGGCAGCGGCTCGTAGGTGTCGATGTCGAACTCGATCTCGGTCATCTGCACGTCGAACGGCAGATCGATCAGCACCGGGCCGGGGCGGCCGGAGCGCATGATCTGGAACGCCGACTGGAAGACGCCGGGCACCTGCGCACCCTCGAGGACGGTCTTGGCGAACTTCGTGACCGGCTTCGCGATCGACGCGATGTCGACGGCCTGGAAGTCCTCCTTGTCGAGCTTCGCCACCGGCGCCTGACCGGTGATGCAGAGCATCGGGATGGAGTCGGCGATCGCGGCGTAGAGGCCCGTGATCATGTCGGTGCCGGCGGGGCCGGAGGTGCCCAGGCACACGCCGATGCGGCCGTCGCCGGTGCGGCTGTAGCCGTCGGCCATGTGGCTCGCGCCCTCGACGTGGCGGGCGAGGGTGTGCCGGATGCCGCCGTTGGCGCGGATCGCGGAGTAGAGGGGGTTGATGGCGGCGCCGGGGAGGCCGAACGCCTCGTCCGCGCCTTCCTTGATCAGGATCTGGACGATCGCGTCGACTGCACGCATGCGGGTCATGGGAGTTTCCTTAAGTCTGGGTTGTGGTCGTTGAGCGAGCGAAGCGAGACGAAACGCGGTGCCCCGTCAGTGACGCCGTTTCGTCTCGGTCGCCTGCGGCGTCCTCGCTCAACGACCCCGAAAAATGGGTCAGTTCTTGCCGGAGAGCTCGGTGGTGAGCTTGAACAGGCCCGAGTGATCCAGGCCCCCGTCGCCGCGGGCGACGAGCGCGTTCACGAGCTGTGCGACAGCGGCGCCGAGCGGGACGGTGACCCCGACCGAGCGTGCCGCGGAGGTGACGATGCCCAGATCCTTGTTGTGGAGGGCGAGGCGGAAGCCGGGCGCGAAGTCGCGGTTCAGCATCTTCTGGCCCTTCTGGTCGAGGACCTTGGATCCGGCGAGTCCCCCGCCGAGGACCTTGAGTGCGGCGTCCGTGTCGACGCCGAACGCCTCGAGGAACGTGACCGCCTCAGCGAGCGCCTGGATGTTGACGGCGACGATGAGCTGGTTGGCGGCCTTCACGGTCTGGCCGGCACCGGCGGGACCGACGTGCACGATGGTCTTGCCGATCGCGTTCAGGACCGGTTCGGCCTTGGCGAAGTCATCCGGGGATCCGCCGACCATGATCGAGAGGACCGCGTCGATCGCACCCTGCTCGCCGCCGGAGACGGGGGCGTCGACGACGCCGAGGCCGGCGGCGACCGCCTCCTCGGCGAGCTCCTTGGCCACGTCGGGGCGGATCGAGGAGTTGTCGATCCAGAGCGCGCCGGCCTTCGCGTTCGCGAAGACCCCGTCCGGGCCCTGCACGACACCGGCCACGTCCGGGGAGTCCGGGACCATCGTGATGATGACGTCGGCGTCCTTCACGGCGTCGGCGATGCCTGTGGCACCCGTGCCGCCGGCGGCGACGAGCTTGTCGATCGCCTCCTGGCTGCGGTTGTAGCCCGTGACGTCGTAGCCGGCGGTGACGAGGTTCTTGGCCATGGGCAGGCCCATGATGCCGAGGCCGATGAATGCGATGCGGGTCATGTCTTCGCTCCTTCGCGGGAAATCTGGTGGGTCAGGCCTGGGCGGCCGCGGTGGTGATCCAGGCGAAGGGATCCGCCTGGGTGGCCTTGTACTCGAGACCGATGACGCCGTCGTAGCCGCCGGCCTGAGCGTCGGCGATCCACTGCGCGAGCGGCAGCTCGCCGGTGCCGGGCTCGCCGCGGCCGGGGGCGTCGGCGATCTGGATGTGGCCGAACTCGGCGGCGTGGCCGGCGATCACCGCGGGCACGTCGTCGCCGTTGACGGCGAGGTGGTAGAAGTCGGCCAGGAGCTTGACGTTGTCGACGCCCTCCTCCTGCTGCACGCGCTCGATGATCGCGAGCGCGTCGGCCGCCGTCTTCAGCGGGTAGGTCTCCATGCCGCTGACCGGCTCGAGCAGCACGACGCCGCCGAGCTCGGCGACCGCGCGACCCGCCGCGGCGAGGTTGCGCACGGCCAGGTCGTCCTGCGCCTTCGGGTCGACGCCCTCGAGGCGGTTGCCGTACAGGGCGTTGAAGGCCTTGGTGCCGAGGCGGCGGCCGATCTCGACGACGACGTCGATGTTCGCGGCGAACTCGTCCTCACGACCCACCCACGACACCAGGCCGCGGTCGCCGCCCGGCATGTCGCCCGCGAAGAAGTTCAGACCCGTCAGCTGCACGCCGGCGTCCTGGATCGCGGCGACGAACGCGTCGACCTCGTCCTGCGCGGGAACGGCGACGGAGAACGGCCACCAGTACTCCACGGCGTCGAAGCCGGCGGCCTTCGCGGCGGCCGGGCGCTCCAGGATCGGCAGCTCGGTCAGCAGGATCGAGGCGTTGACGGTGTAGCTCATGAGATCGTCCTTGATGTCTGTCTCGGGTTTCGGGCCATTTCCGAATTGTGGAAATAAAATCTTGATTGATGAAAGTTTAGGCCGCAAGGTGGCGGATGTCAACGGGTCGGCGGATCCGGATCCGCGGAGTCGTTGAGCGCACACGCCAACCGGTCGTTGAGCGAGCACCGAGCGAAGCGAGGAGCGAGACGAAACGCGGCGCCCTCGCAAGAGTGCGACGTTTCGTCTCGCTTCGCTCGCTCAACGACCCCGGCGAAGGGCCGCCAGGGACGACGAACGCCGCCCGCCCCGAGGGCGAGCGGCGTTCGAGAGGCCCTGCGACAGGCCCTGTCTCCAGAGCGTCAGGTGAGCTTGATCTGACGGTTCATGTCCTTGTACAGCAGGTAGCGGAAGTCCTCGGGGCCGCCGGCGTAGCAGGCCTGCGGGCAGAACGCGCGCAGCAGCATGTAGTCGCCGGCCTCGCACTCGACCCAGTCGTCGTTGAGCCGGTAGACGGCCTTGCCCTGCAGCACGAACAGGCCGTGCTCCATGATGTGCGTCTCGGCGAACGGGATGGATCCGCCCGGCTTGAAGGTCACGATGTTGACCTGCATGTCGTGCGCCATGTCGCTCGCGTCGGAGAAGCGGGTGGTGGCCCAGACATCGTCGGTGTCCGGCATCGAGACCGGCTCGATGTCGTTGTCGCTCGTGACGAAGGACGCCGGAGCGTCGACGCCCTCGAGGTACTCGTAGGCCTTGCGGATCCAGTGGAAGCTGGTGATCTCGGATCCCTCGTTCGCGAGCGACCACTGCGCGCCCGGCGCGATGAAGGCGTAGCCGCCCGCCTCGAGCACGTGCCGCTCGCCCTCGAGCGTGAGGGTGAGCTCGCCGGTCGTCACGAAGAGCACGCTCTCCACTCCGGCCTCCGGCTCGGGCTTGGCCGCCTCTCCCCCGGGCGCGATCTCGACGATGAGCTGCGAGAACGTCTGCGCGGAGCTCGGCGTGGGACGCGCGATGATCCATGCCCGCGTGTTCGAGAACCCGGGCAGGCTGCTGGTGACGATGTCGCGCATCACGCCCTTCGGGATGAAGGTGTAGGCGAGCTTGACGACCGCGCGGTCGGTGAGCAGGTCGGTCTGCGGGGGCAGCCCGCCGGCGGGCGTGTAGTAGGTGCGGGTGCTCAAGAGACGGCCTCCTTGGTTGCGAGTTTCGGGTGTGCGAGGCGGACCAGCTCTGCGGGCTCGGATCCGGTCGCGGAGCGGACCTCGTCGGCCGTGAGCGCGCCGCACTCCAGGCCGCGCACGACGAACCGCGCCAGGGCACGGGCCGTGGCCGGCTCGTCCATGATCGTGGCGTCGCTGCCGTGCAGGTAGTTGTCCAGGCGCTTGGCGGCCGCGGCGAACCCCTCGCGGTAGAACGCGTAGGTCGCGAGGTACCGAGTCGGCAGTTGGGCAGCGTGCAGGTCCCAGCCCTGGTAGTAGCCGCGCTCGAGCGAGCGCCGCACCAGGCGGGCGTGCAGCTTCCACGCCTCGATGACGTGGTCCGGATCGCCGACGGGGATCACGTTCGTGGATCCGTCCGAGATCCGCACGCCGGTCTCGGCGACCGCCACCTGCATGACCTGCTTGGCGAAGTCGGCGGCGGGGTGCTCCATGGACTGGTAGGCCGCGGCGATCTGCAGCGAGGCGCTGTAGTCGTAGGTGCCGTAGTGCAGCGCACTCACCCGACCGTCGGCGCGGTGCAGGAGCGTCGCGACCGGAACGGATCCGTCCGCGGCGACGATGAGCTGCGGCGTCTCCATCTGCACCTCGAAGCGCAGCCGGCCCGCGGGCAGCCCGAGGCGCTCCTCGAACCGCTCGCACAGCGAGACCATCGCCTCGACCTGCTCGACCGTGGTGACCTTGGGCAGCGTCAGCACCAGGCCGTCCGGCAGCGGACCGTTCGCGGCCAGCGTCGACAGGAAGAGGTCGAGCGTGCGGATCCCGCGCCGGCGCGTGGGCGCCTCGACGCACTTGAACCGGATCCCGATGAACGGGGGCGCGACGCCGGCGGCGACGGCCTGAGCCACCCGCTCGGCGGCGAGGACCGCATCCGCGTCCTCCTCGTCGTCACCGCGCGCGCCGTAGCCGTCCTCGAAGTCGAGGCGCAGGTCCTCGATCGGCTCGGCGACGAGCTTGGCGTCCACGAGAGGCGCGAGCTCGTCGGCGAGCGCACCGAGGCCGACAGCCTGGGCGAGCGCTACGGTGCCGCCGAAGGCCGCCACGGCCTGTGCGGCCGTCTGGCCGAACTGCGCCGGCAGGTCGAGCCGGAACCGGTCGGCGGGCACGTACAGGGTGTGCACGGGCTGGCGGGATCCGTCATCGCCGGGGTACTCGGTCTTCAGCAGCGTGTCGGTGCCGGAGAGGCGGGCGTCGATGTCGGCGAGGTCGGCCTCGCCCAGGGTGCCTGCGGACAAAAGGCTCACTCCTTCGACGACTCGACGACGCGCACGATCGCCTCGGCGACGGCGCCGGCCACGAGCGGGTCGAACACGCTGGGGATGATGAAGCTCGCGTTGAGCTCGTCCTCTCCGACCCGCTCGGCGATCGCCTGCGCGGCTGCGACCAGCATAGGCGGCGTGATGTCCGACACGCCCGCGTCGAGGAGGCCGCGGAAGAACCCGGGGAACGCCAGCACGTTGTTGATCTGGTTCGGGAAGTCGCTGCGCCCGGTGGCGACGACGGCCGCGTGCTTCGACGCCACGATCGGGTCGACCTCGGGGGTGGGGTTCGCCATCGCGAACACGATCGCGTCGTCGGCCATGCCGGCGATGTCGTTCTCGTCGAGCACGTTCGGAGCGCTCACGCCGATGAACACGTCCGCGCCGACGAGCACCTCCTTGAGGGTGCCCTTGGCGTTACGGGGGTTGGTGGTGGCGGCGAGTTCGATGCGGTGCGCGTCGGTGTACTCCTCGTCGCGGTTGATCGCGCCGTTGCGGCCGCAGGCCACGATGTCGACGGCCCCCTCGGCGAGCAGCAGCTGCACGATCGCGTTGCCGGCGGCGCCGACGCCCGAGACGACGATGCGCACCTCGCCGATCGTCTTGTCGACGACCTTGAGGGCGTTCTGCAGGGCGGCGAGCGTGACGATCGCGGTGCCGTGCTGGTCGTCGTGGAAGACGGGGATGTCGAGCTCGTCGCGCAGCCGCGCCTCGATCTCGAAGCAGCGCGGGGCGGCGATGTCCTCGAGGTTCACGCCGCCGTAGACCGGGGCGATCGCCTTGACGATCTGAATGATCTCCTCGGTGTCCTTGGTGTCGAGGCAGACCGGCCAGGCGTCGACGTTCGCGAACTGCTTGAACAGCGCGGCCTTGCCCTCCATGACGGGCAGCGCGGCCTCGGGGCCGATGTCGCCCAGGCCCAGCACGGCCGTGCCGTCGGTGACGACGGCGATCGTGTTGCGCTTGACGGTGAGCTGGCGGGCCTTGCTCTTGTCCTCGGCGATGGCCATGCAGACGCGGGCGACACCCGGGGTGTACGCGCGGGAGAGGTCGTCGCGGTTGCGCAGCGGCACGCGCGGCACGACCTCGAGCTTGCCGCCCAGGTGCATCAGGAACGTGCGGTCGCTGACCAGGCGGACCGTGACACCCTCGAGGGCGTCGATCGCGTCGCGCACCTGATCGGCGTGCTCCTCACCAGTGGTGTTGCAGGTCAGGTCGACGACGATCGTCGACGGGTGCGACTCGACGACGTCGAGCGCGGTCACGACGGCGCCGGCGCCGGCGGCAGCCGCGGCGAGCTCGCTCGTGACGGTGAAGTTGGACGGCGCGTCAATGCGCAGCGTGATCGAATTTCCGGGACCCGGGTTCGCCATGATTCCTCCTCATCGAGGCGTCCCGGGCGGAGGCCTCGGGCGCTGTTGCGGTGATGAACTGTTTACAAGTTTCGTATTGTGGACACTATTATCTCTATCGTGGAAGTTTCGCGCAAGATGAGATTCGGATCCTCTTGGATTTCCGGCTCGGGACTCTCGCATGATGGAATTACCCAAGGACGGGAGCTGACATGGCAGAGAATCCGAGCACCACAGGCGTGAAGGTCACGGAGCCGAAGACCGGCAGAAGCGCGGGATCGGGCGTGCAGTCGGTCGAGCGTGTGTTCGAGCTGCTCGAGCTCGTGACGGATGCCGGCGGCGATGTGACGCTCAGCGAGCTGTCCGCGTCGACGGACCTCCCTCTTCCGACCATCCACCGGCTGCTGCGGACCCTGGTCTCGCTCGGCTATGCGCGTCAGCTGCCGAACCGGCGCTATGCGCTCGGGCCGCGCCTGATCCGCATCGGCGAGGGCGCATCCCGCCAGTTCGGCGCGCTCGCCCGCCCGCAGCTGAAGAGCCTGGTGGACGCCCTCGGCGAGAGCGCGAACATGGCTGTGCTCGACGGCGACATGGTCGTGTACGTCGCCCAGGTGCCCTCGCAGCACTCCATGCGCATGTTCACCGAGGTCGGCCGCCGTGCCAACGTGCACGACACCGGCGTCGGCAAGGCGATCCTCGCCCAGCTCGATGACGACGTCGTGCGCGGCATCGTGGGCCGCACCGGCATGACCACCCCCACCGAGTACAGCATCGGCACCGTGGACGCGCTGCTGAAGGAGCTGGATCTGATCCGCGAGCGCGGATACTCGATCGACGAGCAGGAGCAGGAGATCGGCGTGCGCTGCTACGCGATGGCCGTGCCCGGCGCCCCCACACCGACGGCGGTGTCCGTGTCCGGTCCGATCGCGCGCGTCACCGAGGAGTTCGCCCAGCGCGCCGTGCCGCGGCTGCGCGAGGCCGCCGCCGCGATCGCCGCCGACCTGCAGGCCTAGCCGGCTCGGGGGCCCGCACCGGGGGCATCCCGGAGGTCCCTGAGGGCCCGCCCGGGGGTGACGTCCCCACAACTCCGAAGGACGGATGCAATTCCGCAGGACGGATCCACGGATCCTGTCCTCTGGAGTTGCATCCGTCCTTTTTCTGGGTCGTTGAGCACGGGGTCGTTGAGCGAGCGCAGCGAGACGAAACGCGGCGCCCTCCCGAGGTCCGCTTCGAGAGGCACCGCGTTTCGTCTCGGTCGTGCTTCGCGCGTCCTCGCTCAACGACCCGGGACCGACTACTCCGCGTCGGTGCCGCTCGTGCCGGCGTTGACGTCGAGCAGGCGGTACTTCTCGGCGGCCCGGGCCGGGATCGACGCGTCGATCTCGCCGCGCTTGGCGAGCAGCTGGAGCGTCCGCACCACGACCGAGGGTCCGTCGATCTTGAAGTACCGGCGGGCGGCGGCGCGGGTGTCCGAGAAGCCGAAGCCGTCGGCGCCCAGGGTGGCCCAGTCGTTCGGGACGAACTGGCGGATCTGGTCCGGCAGGTCCTTCGCGTAGTCGCTCACCGCGACGATCGGGCCGTGGGATCCGGCCAGCTGCGAAGCGAGGAACGACGTGCGCGCACCGCGTCCGAGGAACTCATCCTCCTCGGCGGCGACCGCGTCGCGGCGCAGCTCCGTCCACGAGGTCACCGACCAGACGTCGGCCTGCACCCCCCAATCGGAAGCCAGCAGCTGCTGCGCCTCCTGGGCCCAGGTCACGCCGATGCCCGACGCGAGCAGGTGCGCCTTGGGCGCCTCGACCGGGGCGATCCGGTGGATGCCGCCCAGGATCCCGGCCACGTCGACGCCCTCGGGCTCGGCCGGCTGCACGATCGGCTCGTTGTAGACCATGAGGTTGTAGATGTAGTTGCGGTCGGTCGAGTCCGCGCCGTACATGCGCTCGATGCCGGCGCGCATGATGTGGCCGATCTCGTAGCCGAACGCCGGATCGTACGTGATCACCGCGGCGTTCGTCGCCGCGAGAAGCGGCGAGTGCCCGTCGGCGTGCTGCAGCCCCTCACCGGTGAGCGTGGTGCGCCCGGCGGTCGCCGAGATCAGGAAGCCGCGCGTCATCTGGTCGGCGGCCGCCCACAGCGAGTCGCCGGTGCGCTGGAAGCCGAACATCGAGTAGAACACGTACACCGGCACAAGCGGCACGCCGTGGGTCGCGTACGCGGTGCCCGCCGCAGTGAAGGCCGCGATGGATCCGGCCTCGTTGATGCCGACGTGCACGATCTGACCCGCCGTCGACTCCTTGTACGAGAGCACGATGTCACGGTCGACGGCGAGGTAGTTCTGCCCGTTCGGGTTGTAGATCTTCGCGGTCGGGAAGAACGCGTCCATGCCGAAGGTGCGCGCCTCGTCGGGGATGATCGGGACGATGCGCTTGCCGAACTCGGGGTCGCGCATGAGGTCCTTCAGCACCCGCACGAACGCCATGGTGGTCGCGGCCTGCTGCTTCCCGGATCCGCGAGCCGCCACCTCGTACGCCTTGGGGTCGGGCAGGGCGATCTCGCCGGAGGCGTTCGGGCGCCGCTCGGGCAGGTACCCGCCGAGCGCCGCACGACGCTCCTGCATGTAGCGGATCTCGGGGGCGTCGGCGCCGGGGTGGTAGTACGGCGGCTCGTAGGGGTTCGCCTCGAGCTGCTCGTCGCTGATCGGCACGCGCAGGTGGTCGCGGAAGTCCTTGAGGTCCTGCAGCGTCATCTTCTTCATCTGGTGCGTGGCGTTACGCGCCTCGAACCGCGGGCCGAGACCGTAGCCCTTCACCGTCTTGACGAGGATCACGGTGGGCTTGCCGTTGTGCTCCATCGACTGCTGATACGCCGCGAACACCTTGCGGTAGTCGTGGCCGCCGCGCTTGAGGCCCCAGATCTCGTCGTCGCTGAGGTGCTCGGCGAGCTTGAGCGCGCGCGGATCGCGTCCGAAGAAGTTCTCCCGGATGAACGCGCCCGACTCGCCCTTGTACGTCTGGTAATCGCCGTCCACGGTCGTGTTCATGACGTTCAGCAGCGCACCCTCGGTGTCGGCGTCGAGAAGCGCATCCCACTCCCGACCCCAGACGACCTTGATGACGTTCCAGCCCGCGCCGCGGAAGAAGCCCTCGAGCTCCTGAATGATCTTGCCGTTGCCGCGCACCGGGCCGTCCAGGCGCTGCAGGTTGCAGTTCACGACGAAGGTGAGGTTGTCGAGCTTGTCGTTGGCGGCGAGTTGCAGCAGCCCGCGGCTCTCCGGCTCGTCCATCTCGCCGTCGCCGAGGAACGCCCAGACGTGCTGGTCGCTGGTGTCCTTGAGCCCGCGGTTGTGCAGGTAGCGGTTGGACTGCGCCTGGTAGATCGCGTTCATCGGGCCGATGCCCATCGACACGGTCGGGAACTCCCAGAACTCCGGCATGAGCCGGGGATGCGGGTAGGAGCTCAGGGCATGCCCCTCGCGGGACTTCTCCTGGCGGAAGCCGTCGAGGTCCTCCTCGCTGAGGCGGCCCTCCACGAACGCGCGGGCGTACATGCCGGGCGAGGCGTGGCCCTGGAAGTAGATCTGGTCGCCGCCGCCGGGGTGGTCCTTGCCGCGGAAGAAGTGGTTGAAGCCGACCTCGTACAGGGTCGCGGCGCCCGCGTAGGTGGAGATGTGGCCGCCGACGCCGATGCCGGGGCGCTGCGCGCGATGCACCAGGATCGCGGCGTTCCAGCGCATCCAGGCGCGGTAGCGGCGCTCGAGCTCCTCATCGCCGGGGTAGGCGGGCTCATCGGCGACCGAGATCGTGTTGATGTAGTCCGTGGTCGCGTTCGGCTCGTCGACCACGCCGGCGCGGGCGGCCAGCGTGCGCACGATGTGCTCGCCGCGCTCGGCGCCGCGCTGAGCGACGAGCGCATCCAGCGACTCGAGCCACTCGGCGGTCTCTTCGGGGTCGTGATCCAGGGTCTCGGATCCGAGGGCGGCGGAGCTGCTCTGTTCGTGCATCTTCGGCCTTTCTGTGGGATGTATCGGGAGGCTGCCGGTCGGGCAGCGGGGCTGATCTGCTAGATGTAGGTGGCTGCGGGTTGCGCAGCGGGTCTGAGGTTCGAGGAGTGACGATGAGCGGACGCATCGCCGTGGTGACGGGTGCAGGATCGGGGATCGGGCGCGCCGTGGCGCGCACGATGCTGGAGGCCGGCTACCGCGTGGCGCTGGCAGGGCGGCGCGAGGCTGCGCTGGCGGAGACGGCGGCCGGGCATCCGGACGCGCTGGTGCTCCCGACAGACGTGACGGTCGAGGCCGAGGTGGACGCGCTCTTCGACCGCGTGGTGCGGGAGTGGGGCCGCGTGGACGTGCTGTTCAACAACGCCGGCGCGTTCGGCCCCGCGGTCTCGGCGGCGGACATCGAGCTCGCCGACTGGGAGCAGACACTCGCGGTCAACCTCACCGGCGCGCTGCTCTGTGCACGGGGTGCGATGCGCGTGATGCGCGCGCAGAGTCCGCAGGGCGGCCGCATCATCAACAACGGATCCATCTCCGCCCAGGCGCCCCGCCCGCTGTCCGTGGCGTACGCCGTGAGCAAGCATGCGCTCACGGGGCTGACGAAGTCCGTCGATCTCGACGGCCGACCGTTCCGGATCTCCTGCGGTCAGATCGACATCGGCAACACCCGCACCGAGATCATGGACGAACTCGGTGTCGGATCCGGGGCGCTGCAGGCCGACGGCAGTCGCAGAGTCGAGCCCACCTTCGACGTCGAGGCCGCGGCGCGCACCGTGCTGCTCATGGCGGATCTGCCCGCGGAGGCCAACATCGGCGCGCTCACGATCACCGCGAGCGGGATGCCATTCGGCGGGCGCGGCTGAGGGATCGCGGGGGTTCGCGATCATCGGCGGACCTCCTCGTCCCTGCGCCCTCGTGTCGGGGCCGCGGGTTCGTGCTCGATTCCGGATCCGATTGATTTCAGATCGTGGAAGGTTTCTTTCAGATTGCGTAACTATTGTCCTCCCGCGAGGGACGCCTTGTCAAGGCTCCGAGGCATCCGACTCGCCCGGAGACGACGAATGCGGGGCCCGGCGAACCGGGCCCCGCATTCTCGTGTCGGCAGTGGTGCAGCGCTCAGCAGAAGCCGGCGATGCCGTCCCACGACCAGTGGTCGGCGTCGGCGCCATCACGCAGGAACGACGCCTCGATGAGGCCGTAGGGACGGTCGGCGGCGAAGAACACCTCGTTCGGGTTCTCCAGGCCGAACGGCGACAGGTCCACGACGAAGTGGTGCTTGTTCGGGGTCGAGAAGCGGATCTCGTCGATCTCGGGGTGCGCCTCGAGCACGGCCTCGGCCATCTCCTTCAGCGTGTGCTGCAGGGCGTAGGAATAGTTGCGCGAGAAGCCGGCGAGGAGCAGGCGACGGACGTCCGCGTAGACCTCGTTGAAGTCGAGGTCGTTGCGGTTGTAGCGCCACTTGGCCGTCACCGAGGTGGCGAGGATGCGGTCCTCGGTCTCGGGGAGGGTCGTGTACTTGTCGCGCGGGTAGCCGACGAAACCACTCGCGGTCGACTTGAGGACCGTGAGGTCCTGCAGGCCCGCGATGATCGTGGTGTCGTCGCCGTCGATCTGCACGACCGCGGTGCGGGTCTCGGTGCCGCCGCGCACGAACGCGTGGTCGTGCTCGCCGTTGTCGCCCTCGATGCGCAGCCAGGTGTACTGCTCCGCAGCCCAGCGTCCGCCGGTCACCCAGTCGAACTCGCCGGTGAAATGCCGGCCGAGACGCACGAGGAACTCCTCCGGGCTGCCGATGCCGTCCTTGGCGAAGGCGTAGACCGTGTTCTTCTGGGTGTCGGTGGCGACGACGTTCTCGTTGTTGCCGTCGAAGTGCGCGGAGGCGAAGTCGCCGCGCAGCTGCGAGGTGACGTTCAGGTCCTCGATCTCGTGGCGGTCGGTGTCGCGGGTGATGCGGACGACCCGGTTCTCGGCCTTGCCGTACTGGTTCTTGCCCAGGATGATGTTCGTCATTTCGGATCCCTCTTAGCTTCCTCGGTAGGTGGAATAGGCGAACGGACTGAGCAGCAGCGGCACGTGATAGTGCGCCTGCTCGGCGTCGACCTGGAAGGTCAGCACCACCTCCGGGAAGAAGGCGTCCGTCTTGATGCCGGCGAAGTAGGCCGCGGTGTCGAACCGGAGTCGGTAGGCACCGCTCTCCAGCCGCTCCGGGCCGAGCGCTTTCACCCGCCCGTCAGCATCGGTGAGGCCCGTACCGATCCCCGACCACCCGTCGCCGACTCGGGCCTCGAGTACGACGGCGACGCCGGACGCAGGGCGCCCGAGTGTGGTGTCCAGGATGTGGGTGGTCACGTGGGAGACGCTCATGCGCTCACTCCTTCGGTCTCGATGGCCGCCGCGAGGCGCAGCGCTGCGATCTCGCGCAGCTGCTGGTCCACGACGGCGAGCTCCTGCTCGTCGGTGCTGCCGAGCCGCTCGCGCAGCAGGGCCAGGATGTCCTGGGCGCTGCGGCCGGCGGCGCGGATGAGGAAGACGCGGTCGAACCGCTCCTCGTAGGCGCGGTTCCCCTCGGCGAGGGCGGCGGCCGTGACATCGTCGACGCTCGGCTGCTCGCGACGCGAGTGCGCGGCCTCGGCGCTGGTGCCGTCGACCTTGGCGCCGATGCGCGGGTGGTGCGCGAGCGCCCCGTCCAGCTCGGCCTCGGTGAGCGGAGCCGCGGCCTCGAGGGCGGCGGCGGAGAGCGCGTCGACCGAGGCGTACGGGCGGCCGTCGACGATCGCGTCGATCCAGCGGGTGATGTCCAGTGCGGGCTTCACGACGGCGATGGCGTCGTCGCGGCCGGCGGAGTTGAACTCCTCGAGCAACATCTTCGATCCTCAGACCATGCTGGCATCCGGCGTGTAAGGGCTATACGGACGGATCCTATCGACAGGATCCGATCTCATCCAAGGGAGGAGTTTCCGTATGCCGGAACTGTTGTTTCAGCATGTGTAACTAGTGTGCGGAGCGGATCCGCGGTTGTCAACCCCCATTTCGAGTCGTCCCCCTCAGCACGACCGATGGCTCGTGCTGAGGGGGACGAATCGCTGGTGGTGGATCGGATTCAGACGCCGAGCTCGGCGCGCAGGCGCGCCACGTGGCCCGAGGCGTCGACGCCGTACTCGGCCCGCTGCACGACGCCGTCGCCGTCCAGCACGAACGTGGAGCGGATGACGCCGTCGAAGGTGCGGTCGCCCACGGTCTTCTCCCCCCATACGCCCCACGCCCGCGCCACGGCGGCGTCGGTGTCGGCGAGCAGCGGGAAGGTGAGGCCCTCCGCCTCGGAGAACGCGCGGATGTCGGCGACCTCGTCGGGCGATACGCCGATCACGGAGTAGCCGGCGGCGTCGAGCGACGACAGGTTGTCGCGGAAGTCGCAGGCCTCGGTGGTGCAGCCGGGGGTCGCAGCCTTGGGGTAGAAGTACACGACGACGTTGCGTCCGCGGTAGTCCTCGAGCGAGACACGAGCGCCGTCGGCGTCGTCGAGGGCGAAGGCGGGCGCGGTGTCCCCGGGGGCGAGGCGAGTGGTCATGATGTCTCCGTTCGGATGGGGTCAGCGGGTGGGCAGCACGCCGAAGGCCTCGGCGAGATGCATGATCTTGCGGGCGCGGCCGAGACGGGGCAGGTCGCTGCCGTCGCGGACGATGCGACCCCGCGCGTCGAAGTCCTCGAGGAACTCGTAGGCCCACTCAACATCGGTGCGGGTGGGGCTGATGACCTCGTTGACGACGGGGGTCTGATCGGCCTGCAGGCAGAGCTTGCCGGTCATGCCCATCGACACGGTGATGGCCGACTGCTCGCGCAGGATCGGGTGGCTGGATCCGACGGTCGGACCGTCGATCGGGCCGGGGAGCCCGCTCGCGCGGCTGGAGATGACCAGGCGCGCCCGCGGGTAGGCCATGGCCTCCCGATCGGCGGACATGCCGGTGTCGCGGCGGAAGTCGCCGCTGCCGAAGGCGAGCCGGAACACGCCCTTGGCCCGGGCGATCTCCGTGGCGTTCTCGATGCCGATGGCCGACTCCACGAGCGCGACGACGGGCACCTTCGCACCCAGGCGGTTGAACGTGTCCATGACCTGGCCGCCGTACTCGGTCTTGGCGAGCATGACGCCTTGCAATCCGGGGGCGTCGCGCAGTCCGTCTAGATCCGGGGACCAGTGCTCGCTGGTCGCGTCATTGATGCGCACCCAGGCGCGGTGGGGGTTGCCGTCCTCATCGGCACCGTGCAGCCAGCGCACGACGTCATCCCGCGCGGAGTCCTTGTGGCTCGCATCGACGGCATCCTCGACGTCGAGGATCACGGCGTCGGCGTGCGAGCGGGCCGCGTCGTCGAACGTCTCCGGCCTCGTCGCTGCGACCAGGAGCCACGAGCGCGCCAGCTCCGGCGCGATCTCGCGCGGGCCAGGGGTGGGCAGCGGAGCGTTCATGCTATTCCATTCTGTGAAACTCTACTTTTACAATACGAAAACTGTACTCCTGCGTGCAAGCGGGCGCCAGCCTGGTGCCCGGCGCGGGCCTCAGTCGCGCAGGGCGACCACAGCGTCCCACAGCGCCGCGGCGACGGTGCGCTTGGACCCGGCCACCGCCGCGACGACCGCTCCCTCGGGGCCGATGATCTCCACGGCGTTGTCGTGCTTCTCGAACCCGTGCTCGGCGTCGGCGAGGTTCACGGCGAGCAGATCGGCGCCCTTGCGCTCGCGCTTGCGGCGGGCGCGCTCGCGCCGCGCCTCGGGATCCGTCGCGGTCTCCGCGGCGAAACCGACGAGGACCTGCCCCTCCGGCGCCGCACCCGCGCGGCGGGCTGCGCCGAGGGCCGCCAGCACATCCTCGTTCTCGACGAGGTCGATCCGCTCGAGGATCCCGTCCTCCTTGGTGAGCTTGTGCGCGGCGGCCTGCGCGGGCCGGTAGTCGGCGACGGCGGCGGCCATGACCACGGCATCCGCACGGGTCGCGGCCTCCTTCACCGCGGACGCGAGCTGAGCCGCCGTGGCGACGGGACGGATCCGGATCCGCGGATGGCTCGCCGCCGCGAGGACGTCTCGCGCGAGGTTAGCCGCGACGAGCTCGACCTCGGCGCCTCGGGTCGCCGCCTCGACGGCGAGGGCCGCACCCTGACGGCCGCTGGAGCGGTTGCCGAGGTAGCGCACGGGATCGATCGGCTCGCGCGTGCCACCCGCGGAGACCACGACCGCCAGGCCGGCGAGGTCCTGCGGGGCGAGCAGGCGCAGCGCGGCCTCGGCGATCGCCTCGGGTTCGCTCATCCGGCCGGGTCCGCTGTCGCCGCCGGCGAGCTCGCCGTCGTCGGGCCCGATCAGGTGCACACCGCGGTCGGAGAGCGTGCGGATGTTCGCCTGGGTCGCGGGGTGCGCCCACATCTCGGCGTGCATCGCGGGGGCGATGAGCACGGGCGCGGTGGTGGCCAGCAGCGTCGTCCCGAGCAGGTTGTCGGCGATGCCCGCGGCCATGCGCGCGATCGTGTTCGCCGTGGCGGGGGCGACGACGACCAGATCGGCGCCCTGGCCGAGCGCGACATGGCGCACCTTCGCCACGTCGTCGTGCACGCTCGTCGTGACCGGGTTGCGGCTGATCGCCTCCCACGTCGGCGCGCCCACGAAGCGCAGCGCGTCCTCGGTGGGGACGACTGTGACCGCGTGCCCGGCCTTCACCAGGAGCCGCACGAGCTGCACCGACTTGTAGGCCGCGATGCCGCCGGAGACCCCCACCACGATGTCCATCCCTCGATTCTGCCATTCGGCGCCGTGCCCGGGCCTGGAGCGCTCGTCGACCGGATCCGGATCCCATCGGGGTCGTTGAGCGAACACGGAGCGCAGCGAGGAGCGAGACGAAACGCGGTCGTCTCGCGGGATGACGTAGGCGCGGCCCATCCGGATCCGGTGGCCCGCGCCCTGCCTAGACTGATCCCGTGTGCACGGTCGTGATCGAGGTCGACGGGACGGGGGCGCGGCTGCTGGCCGTGCGAGACGAGGATCCGCTGCGCGAATGGGATGCACTGGGCGAGTGGTGGCCGGATCGCCCGGGTGTCGCCGGAATCCGCGACCGCCGCGCCGGCGGAGCCTGGCTCGCCGTCGACCCGGAGTCGCGCCGGCTGGCCGTGCTGCTGAACCGCGCCGACGTGCTCGACCTGCCCGACGAGCTGGCCGTCTCCCGCGGCACCCTCGCGCTGGCGTCCGTGGCGGGCGTCTCGCCGGGCGGCTCGGAGCGCATGCACGGCTTCAATCTGCTCGAGGTCTCCCCCGGTGGCGCCCGCGTGCTGTCCTGGGACGGCACCACGCTGTGCGAGACCCCGGTGCCGACGGGCGTGCACATGATCGCGCACTCGGATCTGGACGATCCTGAGACCGCGCGCATCGCGCGCTGGCTGCCCGAGTTCCGCGCGCACCCGACGCAGGATGAGGACTGGCCGCAGTCCTGGATCCGGCTGCTCGCGACGACCGCGGAACTGGATCCGGCCGACGACCGCGCGATCATCCGCGACAACCGCCCGCACGGCTATCCCACGCAGTCGCTGCTC
Source organism: Microbacterium sp. 01T413_2 (assembly GCF_056398985.1). NCBI lineage: Bacteria > Bacillati > Actinomycetota > Actinomycetes > Micrococcales > Microbacteriaceae > Microbacterium > Microbacterium sp. 01T413_2. The sequence continues at coordinate 135,751 of NZ_JBFTQL010000003.1, read as the reverse complement.
TACTGCACGGCTTCGGTCGGCGCGGAGGGCGTCGACGTGCGCGACCACGCCCTGCCGGCGCCGGCGCACTGGGGCTGACGGTGCCCGCGGGATCCTCCGATCGCCTCGTCCCCGTGCGCGGAGACGTCATCCGTCAGTCGTCCCCACGCACGAACGACCTCGAGCGATCCGTCGAACTCCTGCGCCAGGTCGCTTCCGGGGACGGTCCTGAGCGGGTGCTGCGCCTGTACACGCCGGCGCCGACGCTCGCGCTGACGCGGCGGGAGAGCCTGATGCCGGGCTGCCAGACCGCCGTGTCCGCGGCCGAGCGCCTCGGGTTCGCGCCGGCGATCCGCCCGACCGGCGGCCGCGCCGTCGCCTACGACGAGACGTGCCTCGTCTTCGACCTCGTCAAGCGCGAGGAGGCGCATGCCGACCCCACCGCGTTCTTCGCGCAAACGGGCAGGACGATCGTCGACGCGCTGCGCGGGCTCGGCGTCGACGCCCGTCTGGGTGAGGTGCCCGGCGAGTACTGCCCCGGCGAGTACAGCATCAACGCCCGCGGCGCCGTGAAGCTCGTCGGCACCTCGCAGCGCGGTGTGCGCGGCGCACGCCTGCTCAGCGGGATGCTCGCGTTCGGCCCCGTCGACCGCTTCGTCGCCGTGCTCACGGAAGCCAACGCCGCACTGGGGCTCGACTGGGATCCGCAGACGTTCGGATCCATGCTCACCGAGGCGCCGGCGGTCTCGCGCGACGACGTCGAGAACGCGCTGGCGGCGGCGCTCATCGCCTGACCGACATGGGCAGCGCTGCCCATGTCGCGAATGCGCCGGTGCCGGTAGCGTCGGCGACATGAGCGATCCCCAGCAGCAGTTCCCGCCCGCACCCGGCGCGCAACCGCCCGCGACCGCGTCGACTCCCCCGCAGCGGCCCTACGGATCCACGCCCGCCTATCAGCCGGCATATCCCGGAGCCACCGCGCAGAACGGCCATCCTGCCGGGGCGCAGAACGGCCTGCCTGCGACGGCCGGGGCGGGCCGCAGTGCGGACGGCAGCGCCCGCGTCGCCCTGGTGCTGGCGATCGTGAGCGTCGCACTGGGCGTGCTGTACACCTTGCTCTTCCGCTTCGCGATCATCCGACTCTCGTACGACTTCCACCTGGGCGCAGGGGTCATCGGGACTTACAGCCTCGTCGGGCAGACCCTGCTCTTCCTCGCTTACGCCGTCACGCTGATCTTCGGGATCCTCGGCGCCCGCGGCAGTCGATCGGTGCAGGCGGGTATCGCGATCGGAGTCGGTGGCGCAGGCATCATCGGCATCGCGTTCGCTCTGCTGTCGAACGTGATCCCCACGTCGTTCTGACGGATCCGTGTTCCGCCGGGCTCAGCCTGCGATCGCGCGACCGTAGACCTCGAGCATCGCGGCCGTCCGCGACGACTGCCGGAAGTCGGCGGCGACCTGCGGGTCTGGCTCGGGCGCACGGCCGGCCGCGATGTCCGCGGTGGCGATGCGCAGCGTGTCCGCCAGAGCCGCGATCCGGCGGGATTCGTCGGCGCCGACATCGGGCACCGCCCACAGCCCGCCCCGCAGTTCGGCAGCGATGTCGGGGTCGCTCACGACCGTCGGGGTGCCGAGCGTCGCCGCCTCGAACGGGGTCATGCCCTGCGTCTCGAAGCCGATCGAGGTCTGCACGACGGCGTCGGCCGCGGCGATCCGGGCGAGCACGTCGGCGTAGCCGATCCGGCCGGCGAAGTGGATGCCGGGGCGCCCCGCTCGTGCGGCGATGCGCTCGGCGGCGCGGCGCTCTCCCCCGCCGCCGACGATCTCGATGTCGGCGTCCACGTCGCTCGCGACGACGGCCTCCAGGAACGGCAGCAGACGCTTCTCCGGGCTCATCCGGCCGAGCCAGATGAACCGCGGCCTGCCCGGCTTCCGCTGCGCGGGTGCTGCGGCGAGCACCTGCTCGCGCACCTCGTCGTCGATCCCGTTCCAGATCACGTCCACGGATCCGAAGACGCCGTGCTGCTCGAGCCGGCGGGCGAAATGCCCCGACGGCGCCGTCACTGCACGCGACTCCGCGGCGATCCCCGCGAGGTACGCCCACCCGTCGGTGCCGTTCGGCTGTACCCCGATCCCACGCAGCGCCGCACGTCGCCACAGGTTCAGCACGCCGAGCACCGGCCGGTGCAGCGGGGTCACCGCGGCGATGCCGACGTCCACCCGGTTGTGCATCGTGTGCACGGCGGGGATGCCGTGCCGGTGTGCGAAGCGGTGCCCGATGAACGCGCCCCAGAAGTCGGCCTGCACGTGCACGAGGTCCACGGGCGGACGGCGGGTGAGCGCACGGTCGAGGAACCGGTCGGTGCGCCGGCCCGGCCAGGTCAGCGAGTACTCCCGGTCCGCCGTGATCGGGACCGACGGGAGGTCGACGTAGCCCGGGTCGTCCTCGGCACCGGCGAGCCTCGCCCGCTCGGCATGCATCCGCGGCGCGACGATCGTGACCGTGTGCCCCGCCCGCTCCAGGTACTTCCGCTGCAGTCGCATCGAGACCTGCGCCCCGCCCAGCGACTCGGCGTGCTGGTCGCCGAAGAAGACGATGTGCATCCGGGCTACTCGGGCAGCGGCTCGTCGCGGTACAGCGCCTCGAAGGTGTCCAGCGTGCGGTTGATGTCGTGCACGACGACCCCGTCGAGCGAGGCGCGCTGCATGCGCTCGTATTCGGCCGGGTCGGCGGTGAGCACGTCGGTCAATCGCGCGGCCAGCTCGTTCACGTTGCCGGGCTCGAACAAGTAGCCGTTCTCCCCGTCGTGCACCAGGTGCGGCAGCGCGACGGCGTCCGCGGCGACGATCGGCAGCGCCGAGGCCATCGCCTCCATCGTCGCGATGGACTGCAGCTCGGCGATCGAGGCGATCACGAACAGCGAGGCGCGGCTGAGGATCGCGCGCAGCTCGGCATCGGTCGTGCGCCCGTGGAAGGTCACCCGGTCGGCCAGCCCGAGCTGCTGCGCGAGCGCCTCGAGCTGTTTGCGCTGGTCTCCCCCGCCCACGATGTCGAACGTCACATCGAGAGCCGGATCCAGTTTGGTCATCGCCTTGAGGATGACCTCGACCTGCTTCTCGGCCGTGAGCCGGCCGACGAACACGATGCGGTTCTTCTCACGCGGGCCGATGACCGGCGTGTACTGGGTGCGGTCGATCCCGCAGCTGATCGGGATGACGCCCTCGACGTCGATCGTGCGCTCGAGGAAGTCGGCCGCGCGGCGGGTCGGCGTGGTCACGGCGCGGGTGAGAGCGAACGTGCGCGCCGCGTCGGCCCACGCGAACTTCAGCACGATGTCGTCGACGAACTTCGGCATCGTGGTGTGGTCGAGGATGTTCTCGGCCATGACGTGGTTCGTGGCGATCACGGGGATCCCGCGCTGATGTGCGATGCGCGAGAGCCCGCGCCCGATCACGATGTGCGACTGGATGTGCACCACGTCGGGCTGCACCTCGTCGAGCACTTTGCGTGCGTAGTGCTTCGCGCGCCACGGCCAGACGAACCGCAGCCAGTCGTGTGGCGCCCAGCGCACCGACGGCAGCCGGTGCAGCGTCATCGCCTCGCCCTCGATCACCTCGACGCGGGGCTTCGCGGTGCGGTACGCCTGGTTGGGGGCCACGACGTGCACGTCGTGGCCGCGCTGCACCAGGCCGGCGGCGAGGCGCTCGGTGAATCGGGCGGCGCCGTTCACGTCGGGTGAGAACGTGTCGGCGCCGATGACGATGGTGAGCGGGCGCGGCGCGGCCGCGGACTCAGCCGAGGCGGACGCGGCGGTCTCGGGGGTGGCCTGCGGGCGATGATCGCCGGGGGAAGTCACGTGATTGCTGCCTTTTGCTGGGCCGCGGCGCCGGCGAGCGCCTCATCGGCCGCTCGAACCCCGCGGAGATGGCCTGGATCGGGCGCTGGCCACTCTACCCGAGCGGACTGAGGATGCCGGGGAGGCGGATCCGGCACAGCACGGCAGCGTTCGGCGGTCCGCGGCGTCCCGTGCTCAGGATGGATCGGTGTTCGCCGCCTCTTGCCGACCGGAACGTCGCGGTTTCGGAGAATCCATCCTGAATTGCGGACACCAGGGGCGATGGCGGAGTCCGCGATCCAGCGTCCACCGCACGGCTCCACGACCGGCCCGCTGATCGGCAGGCCGGCCGTGGACGGGATTCAGGCTCCGAGCACGACGCGCTTGGCGTGCCCGTGCCCGTCGAGGTCGAACTCGAGGGTGAGCGGCGACGTGCCGACGATCCGAACCCCGTCGTCGGCCTCGACCACGGTCGACTCCACGACCCCGGCGAGCACGACCTGCGCGGTCGCCTGCGTGCGGCTCGGGTCGGAGAGCGCGACCGTCGTGCGCCCGCCCTCGGTGTGCACCGCGAGCGAGCACGGGCCGCTCACCGTCACTCCGTTGCCCGGGGTCGTGCCCGACGGCGTGGCCTGGAAGAAGTTCCCGAGGGTGAGGCCCTGCCCCGCCACGCGGATCACCTGCGCCTGGGCGTTGTTCGCGACGACCTCGACGGTCGGCGCATCCGACTCCGTGAACGTGACCGAGTGGTCCACGTTCGGCAGCACTATGTACGCGTAGCCGCCGCCGGACGGATCCGTGCCGTGGTGGTGCGTCACCGTGACGTAGTCGCGGTTCTTGACCTCGGTCGTGCCGCCGGTGTCGGATCCGGAATTGATCGTCTGCCAGTCGCCGGAGCGGGGCACGACCTGCACATCGATCGCGCCGGAGACGTTCTCCCCCTTGAGGAAGACGTATCCGCCGTGACCCATGATGTGCACGTTGCGCTTCACGGTCACCGCACCATCGGCCGCGGTGAGCACGCGGTTGCGATTGTCGGTGCGCACGTTCGGCACGGTGCCGGCCGCGAACGAGCGGTTGTCGATCGTGGTGAACACGTCGTTGCCGGAGGTCGACGCGATCGCCGCGCCCAGGCACACCACCTTGTCGTCGAGGAAGAACCAGGACTTGCGGGCGCTCAGCGACTTGTCGAAGTTCAGGTGATCCATGCCCTGGATGCCCCAGCGCTCGTCGAGCGCGAGCCCGCCGCCGAACGCCTGGAACGCCCGAGGGATACCCGTGCCGTCCGTGGCTCCATTGGCCCGCGTCGCCGCCGTGACGGTCGTGCCGGGCAGCCGGTACGGGTCGACCGTGGGCCAGAAGTCCGCACTGTACTGCGCCGGATCCGCAGCGCTGTAGAAGAAAGTCAGCCCGTCGCCCTGGTACCAGCCGAGGTTGTTCTCACGGTTGCCCCATTCGTAGCGGCCGATCCGCTTCGAGGAGACGTTGACCACGGCGCTGAAGCCGGGGCGGTGGTGCACCAGGCGGTCCTGGTCGCCGAATGCCCGCGTGTAGACCGGGGCGTCGGCCGGCGTCACGCTGTCGTCGCCGAGGATCGAGGTCACCAGCAGCGACTTCGCCACCGTCTGGGTGGGCAGGCCGTACAGCTTCTCGTCGGTGCAGCGCTGCAGCCAGCCCTTCACGAGCGAGAGGTAGCGGCTGCGATACGGCTCCCCCGCGCCGGGGGCGAGCAGCAGGATCGCGGTGATCGCGGCGGCCCCGTCGACGTAGTCGGGCTCGGCCTGTCGCGAGACCGCCCGGCCGCGGACGGTCTCCATCATCCGGCCGTTCCAGATGAACGGCGCGTACGAGGCCTCGACCGCATCGAGGACCACCGACTTCTTCGGATCCGTCACCGCCCAGTCGCTGCCGCCGAGCAGGCCCAGGATCTCGGCGATGCCTCCGAGCGTGACCACGCCGTAGGTTCCGACGTAGGGCAGGTAGCTGTGCTGCACGAAGGATCCGTCGGCGTAGAAGCCGTCGCCGCTGGTGACGTAGCCGAACACGCTGTTCTTCCCCGCCCGCACCGTGTCGCTGAGGGCGTCGCGGGCGAGCGCGATCTCGTCAGGGCGACCGTCGAGGATCCCGCGCAGCGCGCAGGACAGGGCCTTGTCGGTGCGGTTCGCGCCCGTCTCGGCGAAGCTCGTACCCCGGCCGCGCCAGTTCGGATCGGGGGTGAAGTAGCGCGCGGCGGCCAGGAGCGCGGTGCGCACGTCGGCCGGGACCGCGTCGTGCAGCAGGATGCAGATGTCGGCCGCCTTGCGGGGCACACCGATCTCCCAGAACCACCAGTTGCCGACGGCGGACTTGCCCGCCTTGTAGACGTTCGCGCTGAGCCAGGTCAGGGCATTCACGAGGTCAGCGGCGAGCGCGGCATCGCCGTACTGCGCACACCCCGCAGTCGAGTAGGCGAGGGCGAGATCGAAGATCCGGTTGAACGTCACGCCCATGTTGCCGGACAGGACGGTGCCGCTCACCCCGACGAGAGGCAGATCAGGCCAGATGCCGGGGGACGCGGCGGGCCGCACCATCGCGTTCCACGACGCGGTTGCCGCGGTGCTCATGCTGCTCAGCACGTCGGCGAGTTCGGGGATGGACACCGCGCTGCCGTCGCCGGCCAGCATCACGCGACGGCGCTCGATGAGCACCGCGAGCGGGTCGTCGGCGACGGCCGGGACGCGGCCGGACAGCGGCCGGGCGCTCGCGGATTCGCCGGCGACGGCGACGAGGGCGCCTGCGCCGAGCAGCCCGAGCAGGGTGCGGCGGTTCATCTCAAGAGGGGACATCATCGGCCTCCGGGTCGTTCGGGGAAGGATTCGCGCACCATGGTATGCGCTTTCCCATCCGAATAGTAGAGGCGGTGTACATATTTCACGGCGCAGTGGACGCACGGCTGGCCCCCACCTTCGCCCCCTACGCTCTGAGCATGCGCCTGCTCGCCGACGCCGACCCCGCACGCTGGATCCCCGTGACCGGATCCCTCGGTCTGCGCGGCCGGCGGCACCGCAAGGCGGCGATCAGGATGCTGCTCGGCCAGGCCGGCGCGGCGGTCGGCGCTCCTTCGACGGCGTCAGGTACCAGGGGCGGATCCGGCTTCGGTGCGTGGGCGCTCAGCCAGGCCGCGCCCTTCCTCATGCGGAAGGCTGACGGCCGCGTACTGGTATGGACCTGGAAGGCGGAGCCCGAGCTCATCGTGGCCATGGCGAGCGCGCAGGAGCTCACCCCGCAGCTGCGCACCGCCCGCGCCATGATGCCGATGGAGTACGACGACACCGAGGAGTTCCGCAACCCCTACCTCGGCGCCGGGGAGAAGCTCGTCGTGCCGCTGCCGCAGCCGGGGCCCACGGGGCAGTCGGCACCGCCGTTCGCGACGTACACCTGGGACACCGGCACGCACCTCATCACGCTGCAGGCGGTCTGCGCCGACCGCGAGCGGTTCGGCACGGTCATCTCCGCGGTCGACGAGATCGCGCGCACCCTGCGCACCGCGGACGACCTCGCCGTGGGCGAGGCCGGTCCGGTGCTGCGGCTGCCACCGGCCTGACCGCAGGACAGCGGATCAGTCCGTCCTGTCTCGGGGAGTCAGCGTGCGGCTCTGATCGTCAGTGGCCGGCCTGAAGGGCAGCGGCGAGGCCGTTCAGGCGCAGGGCAGTGCCGCCGCGCAGGTGCGGGAAGTCATCGCTTCCGTCCCCGGTGCGGGCGAGGAATGCAACCTGCTCAGTCCACGTCAGCAGGCAGCCGTCGTCGTCGGCGTCCGCGAACAGGACGGTCACCAACGAGGACCACCGCGGCACCTCGTTCACCGTCGAGGTGTAGGACAACACGATCCGACGGTCCGGGACGATGTCGAGATAGTGGGAGTGGTAGGCGAGCTGCTCCGGCGCGGCGCCGGCGACCTGGAACGTACTGGTGGCATCCACACCGCCACCCACCCGGAACTCGTGACGTTCCGCCGTCCGCTTGCCCGGCAGCCGGAACCATCGTCGACGCGTCGTCTCCTCGGCGAACGCGGCGAACACCGACGAGGGCGCCGCCTCGAAGCGGCGCTCGATCGTGAAGGCGTCGTGACGTACGTCTAGGGCGGCGGGCGTCCACCTCGCGTCGTCGTGGGGTGCGGGGTGGGCTGTCATGTCGTCTCCGGTTCATCAGCGGGTTTCTCGGTGACCCTCAGGAAGAAACGTGAACGGACGGCGATGATTCCGACTGCGCCATGCAAGCTCCGGTCACCCTCAGTTCAAGCCGCGCTCGGCCAGCCACGCGCGACCTACCGCCTTCGGCGCGCGGAGCAGCCACGCGTCGGCGATCACCTCGCCGAGATGATCGGGCACGATCGCGTCGAGGCGCAGCAGCACGGCGGGGTATCCCGCGAAGTGCGGGATGGTGAAGAAGACGTCCGGATCCGCTGCGATCAGCTCCTCGGCGAGGGCTGCGGTCTCGGTGTGCACGGCGACCACCGCCCCCTCCGGCCAGGTGCGGCCGAGTTCAGAGAGCTGCGCCAGATCCGTCTTGCGCGGTCCGCGCATCCACGCGATCTGGCCGCCGTTGCAGCGCCAGGCCGGTTCCCCAGTGTGACCGCCGGTCCTCTCCTCGACGCCGGGCAACGCAAGGGCCAGCGCACGGACATCATCGATCGTCGCCATGGATCCGATCCTCGTCCCGTCCGGGACGCGGCTCAAGGGGCGGGCGGTTGCAGGACGGATCCGGCGATCCCGTCGTGCAACCGTCGCGGACCTGCAGGCGCACGGACCGCGGAGTCAGGAGCGCTCGTACTCCAGCAGCGTGACTCCCGAGTCGAAGGCCGTCGCCGCCGTGCGCGTGAACGCCGACGGCGCGTACCCGCTGCGCCCGAACAGGGGGATCCCCTCGCCGAAGAGCACGGGATTCACCTTCAACACGAGGCGGTCGATCTCGCTGGCGAGCGACGCGGCGAGCGCGCCGCCGCCGCACAGCCAGATGCCGCCGCCCTCCCGGTCCTTGAGATCGCACACCACATCCAGCGGGTCCTGGTCGGTGAACTCGACCCCCTCGACCGGATCCGGATCCCTCCGCGTGAAGACGGTCTGATGCAGGTGCGCGTACGGGCTGGGCATCGCGGGCAGCCCGACCGCGTACGTGTTCCAGCCCATCAGGACGGTGTCGAACGCTGTGCGGTCCTGCGCGATGCCCAGGGCATCCGCGAAGGACGTGGGGATGGCGTCGGCGAAGCGGGCGTTGATCGCGGCCATGTGATCGCCGTCGAAGAGGAAGGCGTCGAACTGCCCCTCGGGCCCGGCGATGAAACCGTCCAGGCTGACCGCCACGTAATAGGTGAGTTCTCGCATAGGTCCTCCGATCCACGAGCACCCATCCACGACAGGTGCAGTGATTCGGAGACTACAACAGATGTTGTGGTTGCGCTACTCTGAGGGCATGGCGAAGAACGAAGCCCGCAGGAACGCCCTCGCCGACGCCGGCATCGCGGTGCTCGCACGGGAAGGGTCGCGCGGGCTCACCCACCGCGCGGTCGACGACGCCGCCGGCGTGCCGACGGGCACGGCGTCGAACTACTTCCGCAGCAGAGAGGCGCTGATCGCCGGCCTGTTCCAGCGCATCGGGGAGCGCTTGAGCCCCACGCCAGAGGATCTCGCGCACCGCGCCGTGCAGACGCCGAGCCCTGCCCTGTTCGCCGACTACATGCGCGACATCGTGCGCCGGCTGCTCGGCGAGCGCGAGGTGACACTCGCCCTGTTCGAGCTGCGGCTCGAGGCGGCCCGGCGGCCCGAGCTCGCCGCCGCGCTCGAGGAGTGGCAGCGCGCGGGCTTCGAGGGCGATGTCGCGTTCAACGAGGCGGCGGGCCTTCCGGGCGGCCGCGCGGAGATCGCCCTGTTCCACTACGCCATCGAAGGCCTCGTGTTCGACCGGCTCACGTCCTCGATCGACCCGGCGACGCCGACCGACGATGTCGTGGACGCACTCGTGGCTGGGCTGCTGCCGCGCTGAAACGCCGGTGCCGGCGCCGGCGCCGCACCCCGAAAGATGGAAAACGTCGCTCGCACGGTCCTGGGAGCGACGTTTTCCATCTTCGGCGCCGCCGCGCTTGTCGGCGACACGATGGATGTCCCAGGGTGGTCAGACGTTCACGTCGCCCACGAGGTTGACCCGGATGCCCATGCCGTCGAGCATCGCGGCCTTTGCGACGAGGGCCTTGTCGGCAGTCTCGGCGTCCGGCGCGTAGACGAGCTGGGCGTGGTTGGCCTTGTGCCTAGCCATGAACTGGTCCCGACTCTGACCGTGCAGCACGACGTGCGCGATCGGCCACTCCGGGTTCGTGGCGTCCTTCCGACGCTGGGTCTCCTCGGCGGGCAGCTCCACGACCGTGCCGCGGAACACATCGGCCTGCAGCACCCCGTCGGCGATGAAGATGCGGGACAGCACGACCTCGCCGGGCCGGGACACCCCGTTGATCGTGGCGCCGCCGGCGGGGAAGAACACGTGACCCTGCCGCCATCCTTCGGCCTTGTCCCAACCGCCGAGGTGCGACGCCGGGACGGATCCGGAGATCTCGTAGACCCAGACGAACTCGCCGTCGTAGTCCTCGCCCCAGCGCACGTCGTGCAGCGTGTTGTCGGGCACGAGGCCCATCGCCCGCCACACCCGGTCGGTCACGAGGGCATCGACCGCGACCCCCTCGTCGGCCTCGTTGAAGTGCGGGAAGGCGCGCCCCTCGTGCAGGATCCGGGATCCGTCGCGCGAGGTGACCGGCGGGCGCTCCGTGGAGTTCAGGATCCCCTCGGCCAGATCCGACGCGGGGACCAGATCCTTGAGGCCCTGCTGGTACTGGATCCCGACCGCGTCCAGGCCGAAGTCGTCGGCTATGCGAAGGGCGGCGATGTACATCTTCAGCTGCCACTGCACCTGCTCACGGGTGAGCTCGGTGGCGGCGTCTTCGCCGTAGACGAAGGTCATGCCGTGCGCGATGAGCCAGTCGTAGGCGGCGTCGGCCTCGGCGTCGGTCACGGTCAGCATCTCGGCGTACAGCGCGGACTGCGACAGGCGCTCCTTGTAGATGCCTGTCCTGTTGAGCAGTTCGTCGTCGAAGATCGCGTTGTACATGCCCATGCAGCCCTCGTCGAACACGCCGATGATGGCCTTGTCGGCGCGCAGCTGCGCGGCGAGCGCTTCGCCGAGTTGCTTCTCCGGGCTGTCGGGGAGCACGGGCAGGGCACGCACGTGCGAGGCGTCGTGCGTGATGCGGCCCGTCTCCGTCCACTCCTTCAGGCCCGCGCGGAACCAGTCGTCCGTGAAGTCGACCGACCAGATTGTGGAGTACGGCTTGCCCATCTTCGTGAGGCCCGCGTTCAGACCGAGCAGACCCACGAGCCCCGGCCAGTCCGGAGCGAAGTTCGCGGTGGTGAGGATCGGGCCGCAGTGCGTGCGCAACCCTGCCAGCACGTGGTGCGAGTACTGCCAGTTCGCGGTCGCCACGATGAGCGGCGCGTCCTCGGGGATCCTCGTGAACACCTCCATGCCCATCCGCTGGCTCGAGATGTAGCCGTGACCGGTGACCGGATCCACGCCGAAGGGGCGGATGACGGTCCACCCGAGATCCGCGAAGGCGGCGGTGACGGCAGCCTCGGTCGCGGCCTGCACCGGCCACCCCGCGACGTTCGCCGATTCACGGAGGTCGCCGGAGGTGATCAGGTAGGCGGTCTTCGGTGCGGAGACGGGGCGCACGGTCGGCGCGGGGATGGCGTAGCTCATGGGATTCTCCGTTGCTGGATAGGGGTCTCGTCAGTGGCGCCGGTGGTGCCGGTGGGCAGCGGGAGGGTGCGGGCCTCGCCCGCGACCATCCGCAGGTCGCGGGCGACGACGGCGTCGTGCAGGCGGAGCTCGGCGAGGTCGAGCGCTCCGCCGTGGAGGTGGAGGGTCAGCGTGCCCCGGTCTACTTCGGCCAAACCCCACCCGGTCCCGGTGGTGAACAGGAATCGCGCAGGGGCATCCACAGCGAAGGCGCCCAGGGTCGGTGCGAAGGACAGGGTTCGCGCGGGCGCGTCCCACTGCGCGCCGCTCGCGGCGAGCAGCAACGCCCAGGAGGCGAGGGAGCGGGCGTAGTGGTTGCCGCACTCGATCTCGTTCCACGGATTGCGGTGAACGCCGTCATAGCGGGAGCGCAGGGTGCGTTCGACGAGCAGGGCGTCCTCGACCCGGCCTGCATAGAGCAGCGATGCCGCCACCTGGTGCTCGATGCCGGTCCACACCTCGTCCGAGTACACGAACGGGATCGCGGGCCGCCCGCCGCGCGGCCAAGAAGCGAGCAGCAGCCCGCCCTCATCGTTCAGGGCGTACACGCGCTGCGTGCTCTCGTGCACGGACAGGTCGGCCCGGTGGTTGTGCGCCACGATCGCGGCGAGCGCCGAGTCGAGATGCTCCGGCGGCAGCAGCGCGCCGAGCCCGTTCACCCAGGCGTGGAACTGCCCGAGGAGCTGGTCCGACAGCACACCCTCGCCGTACTGGTAGCGGTGCGCGTCGACGTCCTCGATCACCTGCCGGTAGTACTCGCCGTTGTACAGCACGTCGTCCATCGCCCCGGCGGCGTGGTCGGCACGGGCCGCCCAGTCGCGAGCACGCTCGGTCTCGCCGAGGTGGGCCGCCATCCGCGATCCGGCCCGGAGTGCCGCCAGATAGATGCCGTTGGCGAGCGGATCGATCCCGTGGAACTCGATGTCGTAGGTGTTGTGCAGCTCGCCGTCGAGCAGGCCGTCGCCGTCGCGGTCCCATTCGCGGATGGCGTGCTCCAGGGCGCGCACCGCCGCCGGCCAGAGCTCGCGCAGGAACGCGTCGTCTGCGGAGAAGCGCCATTCGCGGTGCAGGCGCAGGAACGTGCCGAGCTGTCCGTCGACCGCCGGACCCATGAACCACGACGGGGATCCGAAGATCCGGTTGCCGCGGAACTTCTGCGCGCCGTCCTCGTCGGTCTCGAGCAGGAACTCGGGCCGGCGGGCGCTGCGCTCGAGCGAGGGGAACAGCCATGCGACGGTCTGCGCGTACGACCAGACATGGGTGCAGGTGCCTTCGCAGGAGCCGCCGTGGTCGAAGGACCCCTCCCACGCGGCGAACACCGGCCCCTCCCCCAGGACCGGGTTCGGCGACTCCAGCACGAAGCAGGTGGTGGAGCGCGCCGCGGCGATGTTCGCCCCGGCGGCTTCGGCGAGCACGGGATCCAGGGTGCCGCCATAGAGGGCCTCGACGAACGCGTCGGTCGCCGCCTCGAGCGCGGGCAGTTCGCGGTGCAGGTGCACGGCGGCCGCCCACGCGTCGGGCCACAGCGACGCGTAGTGGTTGCGCACGACGGGTGGCAGCGCGGGATCCGCCGGTTGGTCGTCCAGGACGATGTGGCCATGCCAGCCGCGCCGCCGGTTCGGAAACGACCAGCTCAGCACGAACTCGAAGTCGCGGGCCTCGCCGGGCGCAAGCGTGTGCACGATGCCCAGGGATCCGGTGCGCAGCCGGGGGAGCTTGGCGAGCATCTCCTCCTCGGTGAGCGGCGGGGCGTCGGGATCCGCGTCCCGCTCCGCGAAGAGGCCGCGCGGGCGGTCTTCGAGCGTGAGGCGCGGTTCAGGGTCGAGCAGTCCGTCGGCGGTGAGGTCGCTCCAGAACATGCGGGCGCCGTCGGGCCAGTAGCTCGTGACCCACTGCGGCTTGACCGTGGTCGACGCGTCGCTCGTGGTGAGGCTGAGGGTGCCGTAGCCCGGATCGTCCTCGGGCAGATCGATGCCGAAGTCGAGCCCCCGCACCTCGCCCTCATCGCGCCAGCGCACGGTCTGCGTGCCGCGCATCCCCCAGGGAGCATCCGGTCCGGGCTCGCCGCGGCCGGCCGTGTGCGACACGCTGCCGACGACCGTGACCCCGACCGGCACGACGCCCGGATTGACGACCCGGTAGCGCAGCACGGCGGCGGGGATGCCCGAGGCATCCGCATCGAGCGGCACGAGCGGGGTGAACGCATGCAGCGACACCTCCACGGGCAGCACGCGGTCGGCGAAGTCGATGTCGACCACGGGGTACTCGCCGTGCATCGTGGCGCCGTCGAGCCGCGGCAGGCCCGCGAGGTCGTCGAACGAGAACCCGGCATCGAGGTCCCGACGGCCGGTTACGCGCGCCTCCAGCACCCGGGTGACCGGATCCGCATCCTCCGGCGCCGCGTGGATCGCGAAGAACGTGCGCGGGTTGCGCCGGTCCTTGTCGGGGTGGTTCTCCAGCTCCCAGTCGCGCAGCTCGCCGCGGGCCCCGAGCGACACGTTGCCGGTGCCGATGCCGCCGAGCAGGAACGCCGCGCGCTCTGCAGTGTGCGGGATGGGGCGGGCGCGACGCGTCATGCGGACGCCTCCCTCACGTCGTCGGCCCGCTGCTGCGCCGCGAGCTCGTGCACGACCTCGGCCGTACCCGCGTAGAGCCGCAGGTAGCGGTCATAGAGCGCGTCGTAGGCCGGAGCGAGAGTCGGGTCCGGGACGATCGTCGTCACCACCAGGTTCCACTCCTCGATCCTCGGAGCCGGATTGGCGACCGCACCCGCCGCGAGGAAGGCGGCGCCGTAGCTCGCACCGATCGTCACCTCGGGCACCTCCTGCACGAGCCCGGTGACGTCGGAGACGATCTGCAGCCAGAGCCGGCCCTGCGTGCCGCCGCCCACCGCGACGACGCGCCGGATGTCCGCACCGGCGTCGCGCATGGTCTGCACGTTGTGCCGCACGCCGAGCGCCGTGGCCTCGAGCGCGGCCCGGTACAGGTCGCCCCGGCCGTGCGCGAGCGTGAGACCGGCGATCACGCCGCGCGCGTCCGGATCCTGGATCGGCGTGCGCTCGCCCGCGAAGTACGGCAGCAGCACGAGCCCGCGCGCTCCGACGCCGGATGCGTCCGCCTCGGCGAGCAGCTCGGGGTAGTCGGATCCGGTGAGGTCCTTCAGCCACGCGGTGAGCGCGCCGGACGTCGACAGCCCGCCGGCGAGGTTGCGGGTGCCCGGGAAGGCGCCGGCTGTGGTCCACATCGAGGGGGTGCGCAGAGTCTCCTCCCCGGTCGCGATGAGGAACATGGTCGTCCCGTACATGAGCATGAGGTCCCCGACGCCGTGGGCCCCGACGCTGACCGCCTCGGTCCACGCGTCGATGGTGCCGGCGATGACCGGCGTGCCCTCGGGGATGCCGGTGAGGACTGCCGCCTCGGCCGAGACGGCGCCGGCGACGTCACCGGCCCAGCACAGGGCGGGCTGCTCGACAGGCGAGGCGTACCGCTGCCACCATTCGTCGTGCCAGTGTTCCGCCTCGATGTCGTAGAGCGGAGAGACCTGGCTCGCGGACTGGTGGTCCAGCACGTAGGCGCCGGTGAGGCGGTGCGCGAGCCATGAGGCGGGCATGAAGAGCCGACGGGCGCGGCTCCACGCCACCGGATCCTCGTCACGGATCCAGAGGATCTTCGGGCCGCCGGCCTGAGAGGTGAGTTCGGATCCCCCCACCCGCGTGATCTCGGCGACACCCAGGTCTGCGGTCATCCGGTCGATCTGCTCGCCGGCCCGGGTGTCGACGCCGTAGAGGATCGCGGGGCGCACCGGTTCGCCCGCGTCGTCGGCCAAGAGGATGCACGGTCCCATGCCGCTCACGCCGACCGCCGCGACCTCGGCGTCCGGCACGGCCGCGAGCAGCTCGCGGGCGAGGGAGACGAACTCGTCCCACCAGGTCCCGCCGTCCATCTCGACCCAGCCGGTGCGCGGGCGGCTGACGTCATGCGTCCGCGTGGCCTGGGCGAGGATCGCGCCGCCGGCGTCGACGAGGACGCCCTTGCTGCTGGAGGTGCCGATGTCGACACCGATGGTGCACCGCACGCGCATCCTCCTCGATCGCTCGCCCTGACCGGACGGCGATCACACTACGCGAAATCGATTTCAAGTGCAATCGGCCTGCAAACACTTCGCGAGGATCGGCATTTGCGTGGTCTTCGCGCTGATTTCGTGAAACCGATCCACATGCTCAGTGGCCAAACGAATCCCCGCCGGATGGTTCGTCCCCGCGCTCGGCTCGGCTCGGCTCGGCTCTGCTCTGCTCTGCTCTGCTCTGCTCGGACCAGCTCAGCGCGAGACGGTCGCGGCCTGGATCTCGTTGCGGAGCACGATCGTGCGCGCGGGCTGGTCGTCGCCGCCGATCCGGTCCAGCAACATCCGTGCGGCCGTCACGCCCATGTGGCGCGCAGGAAGACGCACCACGGTGACCACGCTCGGCGACAGCGTCGTGAACGGCAGCGAGCCCACGACCGCGACGCCCATCGCGGGCGGAGTGAGGCCGTGTTCGGTGAGCACCTGGATGGCACCGACGCCGATGAGGTTGTTGCCCGCGACCACGGCGTCAGGCGGCTCGGGGAGCGCCAGCAGCTGCTCCATGGCCTCGCGGCCCCCGTCCACCCGGAACGACGAGAACCGCAGCAGGTCGGGGATGACAGGAAGACCGTGGGAGGCAAGAGCCATCCGCCAGCCGTCCACGCGTTCGACCGCTGTCTCGATGTGCTCGGGCCCGGCGATGTGCGCGATGCGGGTGTATCCGGCGTCGATCAGCTGCTCGGTCGCGCTGCGGCCCGCGTCGCGGTTCGCCATGACCACGCCGTCGATGTCGTACCCGGTGCTGCGGTCGACGGCGACCACAGGCCGCCCCGCTGCCATGATCTCCTCGAGGCTGGTGTGATCCGATGCCGCGGCGAGGATCACCCCGGACATGTGCTCGGCGATCGCGATCCGCAGATACGTCTGCTCCTTCTCGACCTGCGCGTCGGAGTTGCACAGCACCACGGAGAAGCCTGCTTCAGAGGCGACGTCCTCGACTCCGCGCGCCATCTCGGTGAAGTAGGGGTTCTCGATGTCGGGGATCACGAGCGCGATCACCTCGGAGCTCTGCCGCCGAAGGGTGCGCGCGGTGCGGTTCGGGAAGAACTTCAGCTGCGCGGCGGCCTGGCGCACGGCCGTGACCTTCTCCTCGGAGACGCCGACGCCGTTGAACACGCGGGAAACCGTCGCCGGAGACACGCCCGCGAGACGCGCCACGTCGTAGATGGTCGCCATCCCGCCCTGCCTTCTGTTGTCCGTCAGGACACACTACCGTGATGAAATCGATTGCAACAGTGGGATGGAATCGGTAGGGTGGCCGCACGCGCTGCCACGCCCTGCACGCGTCTTCACCCACTCGACACGAGGATGTGCCCCGCCATGACCTTTTCCGACCTGTCGTCCCTGTCCGCCTTGCGCACCGTGCAGACCCGGTCCATCTCCCCGGAGAACTTCGACGGCTCCGTCGGCGGCGGCGCCAGGGCGACCGAGGGGACGGGGGCCGACTGCGCCCGCGACCTGGGGCCCGGCTGGAAGATCTCGCCGAGCGTCGACATCGCAGCGGGCGAGACGTTCGATCTCGCCGTGATCGAGGGCGCGGGCAGGATCACCCACATCTGGATCACCACGCACACCGACAACTGGCGCACTCTCATCCTGCGCGCGTACTGGGACGGCGCGGCCGAGCCCGCCGTCGAGGTGCCCTACGGCGACTTCTTCTGCAACGGCTGGGGCGTTTTCGCGCAGGTGAACTCGCAGGTGATCGCCGCGAACCCGCATGGCGGCTTCAACTCGTACTGGCCGATGCCGTTCCGCGACGGCGCCCGCCTCACGATCGAGAACACCTCGGCGGTCGATGTGCGCGTCTACTACCAGGTGACCTACGAGACCGGCGGCGACTACTCCGCCGACGGCTACTTCCATGCGCAGTGGCGCCGCTCGAACCCGCTCGAGGAGCTCGTCCCGCACACGATCCTGGAGGGCATCGAGGGGCAAGGACAGTACGTCGGGACGTACATCGCGTGGGGTGTGAACTCCAACGGCTGGTGGGGCGAGGGCGAGATCAAGTTCTACCTCGACGACGACACCGACCACCCCACGATCTGCGGCACCGGCACCGAGGACTACTTCGGCGGCGCCTGGAACTTCGACATCCCCGGCCAGGGGTACACGGCGTTCTCGACGCCCTACCTGGGCATGCCCCAGGTGATCCGCCCCGACGGGCTCTACGTCTCGCAGCAGCGCTTCGGCATGTACCGCTGGCACCTCGCGGATCCGATCCACTTCTCCACCGGCCTGCCGAAGGTCGACATCCAGGCGCTCGGATGGCGCAGCGGATGGCGCTACCTCCCCCTCCGCGACGACATCGCCTCCACCGCGATGTTCTACCTGGATCGCCCGACAGCCCGCCGCCCGAAGGCGCCGAGCGCTGACGACATGGAGGTGCACCTAGGAACGGCCCCGGTGCCCGACCTCGGATCCACTCCCCCGCGCGCACCGCGCAGCTGAACCCGTCGCGCGGCGAGTGCCGGCGACGCGAAGAAAGGAGAGGGCGATGAAGCCCCTGACCAGGATCGCGGCGGGCGCCGCGATCACCTCCCTCGCCGTCGTCGCCTTCGCGGCCGCGACCGCGCCTCCGCCGGCCGTGGCCACCACTGCGACGACCCCGGCCACCGTCGTCGAGAAGCTCACCGGACCGGATGCTCCCAACAACACCTGGGGGCGCTGGGACGTGAAGGCGACCGATCTCGGCATCGGGTGGGACGACGGATCCGGCCACGTGCTCACCGCGTTCGGCGACACCTTCGGCAACTCCTGGACCGGCCCCGGCGGCGGTGCGCCGCCGAACGGGAACTGGCGCAGCAACGTGCTGCTGCGCTCGAGTGACACGGACCTGGCCGACGGCATGCTCTTCGATCACGCCGCGCAGGATCCGCAGGGGATCGCGAAACAGATCATCCCGTCGAAGAAGATCAACGGCGACGAGATCACCGTCATCCCCACGGCGGGCATCTCGGTCGGCGGGCGGCAGTACCTCGGCTTCATGTCGGTGCGGCAGTGGGGTCCTCCCGGCGTGTGGGACACGAACCATGCGGGCATCGCCTACTCCGACGACGACGGCGAGACCTGGACCGTCTCCGACACCCGCTGGGACAACCCCGACGGCCACGACCCGTTCCAGATGCAGGCCTATGTGCAGAAGGGCGGCACGATCTACGTCTTCGGCACGCAGAACGGCCGCAACGGCCCGGCATCGGTGGCGAAGGTTCCCGCGCAGAAGCTGCTCGACAAGGCCTCGTACCGGTACTGGGACGGATCGTCGTGGAGCAAGGACGAAGCCGCGGCGAAGCCGGTCATGGACGCGCCGATGAGCGAGATGTCGGTGCAGTGGGACGACTACAGCAAGCGGTTCCTGATGATGACGCTCTCGGGCGAGGACATCATCCTGCGCACCGCGACCAGCCCCGAGGGTCCGTGGACGCCGGCGCAGACGGTGGCCAGCTCGACCGATTACCCCGCGCTGTACGGCGGCTACTTCCATCCGTGGAACAAGAATGGCGAGATCTACTTCACGATGTCGCAGTGGAATCCGTACAACGTGTACCTGATGCACCTGCGCATCGATCGCAACGGCACGATCATCGATCCGAACCTTGTCTCGGATCCGAGTTTCGAGCGCGCGACGACCCTCGGCGACGGGACCAACGGCACCTGGGGCGCGAAGCCCAACTCGGGCATCGACAACGCACCGGCCGCGGGCTTCACGGGCGATCACCGTGCCTTCGTGCGCTACAACGACGGGTGGCGCGACATTTGGCAGGACGTGGCGGTGCAGCCGCACACCACCTACCGCCTGACAGGCTTCGTTCGCACATCGGTGAACAGCGACGCCGGCTACTTCGGTGCCCGCTCACTCGACGGCACCGTGATCTCCGAGGCGCACTTCGCCTCGGTGGGCGCGTGGACGCGCTTCACCGTGACGTTCGACTCCGGGGACCGCGATCAGGTGCAGCTCTACGGCGGCGTCTGGACGAACAGCGGCGACATCTGGATGCAGATGGATGACGTGGCGCTCGTGCGGGTGCCCTGACGCCGCGGGCTGACGCCACGGGCCCGTCGTCGAGATGGAAAACGCCGCTCCGACCCGCGTCGGGACAGCGAAATCCATCTCGTAGCCCGCGCCGCCGGATCCGCGAGATGGAAAACGTCGCTCTCACGGCCCTGGGAGCGACGTTTTCCATCTTCGGCGCCGATCGGGACTCAAGCGACCGTCCGCGACTCGGGCGGCCGACCGGGGACCCGGGCGACCGACCGGGTCTCAGGCCAGGGCGCGCACCGGGCCGCGCAGCACAGCGCGGTCGAGGCCGTAGCGACCCGCGCCGGTGAAGGCGAGGGCAAGGGCACCGGCGCCGAGCACGGCCGCGAACTCCCAGCCGCCGTCACCGACCCAGATGCCGTTGCCGAGGTGCACGAGCACGATGGCTCCGACCATGTCGGCGGCGAGCAGCACGCCGACGGGGCGCGTGAACAGGCCGGCGATGAGCAGGATCCCGCCGACGAGTTCGAGGAACGCGATCACCGGGCCGGCGATCTCGGGCAGCGGCGCGCCCATGCCGGCGAAGGCCTGGACCGTGCCGGGCAGGGTGAACTCGAAGACCTTCTGCGCGCCGTGCGCGGCGAAGACGCCGCCGATCACGAGGCGCAGGACCAGGAGTCCGAGAGAGGCGGCGGGCTTCGTGGTGTTCGTCATTCCGGACAGCTCCTTCGTGGCAGGACACCGCGGCGAGCGCGGCTCGGGGCATCCGCCCCGTTCCTCCACGCTACGGAGCCGCCCCTGTCATGTTTCTGAACGCGGGCTCAATATCCGATGACGGATCCTCAGGACAGCAGCGGAACGTCCGCTTACACTGCACGGGTGGTGACGATGCAAGAGCGCTGGCTCGCGGGGCTCGCGCGCTTCAACGCGGAGCACCCCTGGTCGCACAATGACGCATACGCCCCCTGGGTTCTTTGGCACGCAAGACAGGTGCGGCGCCACGGTGGTGCGCGCGCGCTGGACGTCGGATGCGGCACGGGTGGACTGCTGCGGCGCCTGTCCGTTGTCCTGGACGACGTCTCGGGCATCGACCCCGATCCGGCGACGGCGTCCCGCGCACGCGCACGCGTCGGTGGCGCGCGATCGATCGCGGTGCAGAACCTCGCTTTCGAGGATCTGCAGATCACAGGTGCGCGCTACGACCTGATCACCGTCGTCGCGGTGCTGCATCACCTCGATCTCGTGCCCGCGCTGAGCAAGGCACGTGAGCTGCTGCGACCCCGCGGGCGCATTCTCATCGTCGGCCTCGCCAGAGAGACCGCCGCGGACGTCCCTTGGACCTTGGTCTCGATGCTGCTCAATCCGCTGATCGGGGCGATCCGTCATCCGCGTCATGCACGGCGATACCCCGAGGGCATGACCGCGCCGACGGCCGAGCCGCGCGAGACATTCGTAGAGATCCACCGAGCGATGAGCGCCGCACTCCCGGGCGCCCGAATGCGCCGAGGGCTCTTCTGGCGCTACACCGCAGTCTGGACGGCCCCGTGTCCTGATCGCGGGCGAGCCTGAACCAGGGCACCCGGCAGCCTCGCGAGCAGGCAACGTCCTCAGCGGTCGCGGTCGTCGCCCTTTGCAGCCTGGACGTCCGCGGTGCCGTCGTCGCTCCACAATGCCCAGAGCCGGGCGTAGGCGCCGCCGGCGACGACGAGCTCGTCGTGGGACCCGAGCTCCATGATCCGCCCATCGTCTACGACAGCGATTCGGTCGGCGTCATACGCCGTGGACAGCCGGTGCGCGATCGCGATAACCGTGCGCCCCTGCATGGTCGCGGCGAGCGCCGCCTCCAGATCGCGCGCCGCGGTCGGATCCATAGCGCTCGTCGCCTCGTCCAGGATGATCGTGTGCGGATCCGCGAGCAGCACACGGGCGAGCGCGAGCTGCTGCTCCTGCGCGCCCGTGAGCGGATACCCGCCGGATCCGACCACGGTGTCCCATCCGTCGTCGAGCGCGTCGATCCACTCCAGCGCGCCCATGGTGCGCAGGGCATCGCGGAGCTGTTCCTCGTCGGCATCGCCCCGGGCGAGCAGCACGTTCTCGAGGATCGACGTCGCGAAGATGTGGCTCTCCTGCGACACCAGCATGATCTCGCGGCGCCGGCGATCCAGCGCGATCGCCTCCGCGTCCACCCCGCCGATCAGCACCCGCCCTCCGGTCGGGGCGTCCATCCCCGCGAAGAGTCGCGCGAGAGTCGACTTCCCTGCCCCGGAAGGGCCCACCAACGTGAGACGCTCTCCCGGGACCACCTGCAGCGTGACGCCGTGCACGACCTCGTACCCGGCCCGATAGGAGAAGCGCACATCGCGCAGTTCGACGTCCTTCGTCGACGGCACCGCTGAGGAGCCTGCGATGTCGGCACCGGCCTCGCCGACGCCGAGAATCCGCGCGAACGATACGAAGCCCTTCTGCAGCTCATCAGTCCAGCCGATCAGCGCCTCGAGCGGCGCAACCAGCGCCGAGGCGAAGAGGGTCACGCTCACCACGGTGCCGATGGACACCTCGCCCTGCGCCGCGAGCCAGCCGCCCCAGGCCAGCGACGCGAAGACCGGGATCGCGAACGCCAGATTCGTCCATGGGAGCATCACCTGACGCAGCCGGATGCGCGCGTACCAGGCGACCCCGATGTCCGCGATCGCCTCCTGCATCGAACGATCCCGCGCCTCGGCGATGCCCAGCGCCTCCACCGTGCGCGCTCCCGTCGCCGTCTCGTTGATCGAGGCGAAGATCGGGCCCCAGCTCGCGCCGAGTCGCTCGTAGACGCCACCAACCCGACGGACGAACCAGCGCATGACCGGCACGAGGATCGGCACGCTGAGCAGATAGACCGGGGAGATGATCGGAGACGTCAGCACCGCGGCGATCAGGGTGAGGACCACCGTGATGCCGGCGATCACTGATTCGGGAAGCGCGCGACGCACGGTCTCCGAGACGGCCGAGATGTCCTGCGTGGTGCGTGCGACGAGGTCTCCCGTGCCGCCCTTCTCGAGCACCCCCATCGGCAGGGCGAGCGCGCTCGCCAGGAACTCCTCCCGCAGCTGAGCGAAGACATGCTCGCCGGCGATGTAGGCCAGCCGGCTCGCGCTCAGCACGAGGACGCCCTGCGCGAGCGCGCACCCCAGCATTCCGCCGCAGTAGAGGGCCAGCTCGCCCGGATCCGCGCCCGCCGCGAGGCGATCGATGAGCAGCCCCATCAGTCGCGGAGGGGCGAGTCCGGCCACGGCCGCCGCGGCGAACAGGGCGATCACCGCGATGAATGTCGCTCGTCGCGCGCGCCAGATAGCGCGCATCGCGGCGTATACGTGTGCACGTCCGGCCGTCGGCAGGGCCGAGGCGCTCACCGTTCCACCCCCTCGGCGCGCAACACGAGTGCGCGATAGTCCGGGTGGCTCTCAAGCAAGCCGAGGTGCGTGCCGTCCGCGACGACCCGGTTGTCGACGACGAGTACAACTCGGGCGGTGAGCGCCAGCACGAGCGGGCTCGTCGTGATGATCAGCGTCGTACGCTCGCGGCGGTGCGAGCGGATGCCCGATGCCATGCGCTCCTCGGTCGGAGCATCCACCGACGAAGTCGGATCATGCATCACCAGCAACTCCGGTTCGGTGAGAAGAGCACGCGCTGCACCGAGCCGCTGGCGCTGACCGCCGGAGAACTCGACGCCCCGTTCGCCGACCAGCACGTCGAGCCCGCCCGGGACCGACCGCACGATGTCGGACGCGTCGACGGCGGCGACGGCGGCGAGAACAGCGTCATCGTCGTGTCGCCCCC
The DNA here is from genome assembly GCF_056398985.1 of Microbacterium sp. 01T413_2. NCBI lineage: Bacteria > Bacillati > Actinomycetota > Actinomycetes > Micrococcales > Microbacteriaceae > Microbacterium > Microbacterium sp. 01T413_2. The sequence continues at coordinate 112,197 of NZ_JBFTQL010000003.1, read as the reverse complement.
AGGGATCGAGCACCTCACGCAGGGTGCCGCTGAAGAGGAACGGCACCGGATCCGACACCGCGATCCGCCTCCGCACGGCTGCGATGTTCCAGTCCTGGATCGAGCGACCCCACAGCGCCACGGATCCCTCCTCGGCGTCCGGAAGGAGGCGACTGACGCGGTCGACCAGAGCCTGAGCACATCCCGGGCCCGAGACCACGACACCCACGAACTCGCCTTCCCGCACCACGAGCCCGGTGACGTCGTCGCGCAGCAGATCCGCTCCGGCAGTCATCGACGCCCCGGGCTCGTGCGCCGTTCCCCTGTCCGACCACAGCGGCTGCAGGGCGAGCAGTCCGACGATGCGCTTCGCGGCCACCCGCGCATCGACCGCGACCGTCATCGCCTGGTTGATGAGTGCCACGGGCAGCACCAGGAAGCCCGCGTAGCCGTAGAACGCGACGAGCGCCCCCACCTGCAGCTGCCCCCGGCTCACCAGCACCGCGCCGACCCAGGTCAGCCCGGCGACGAAAAGGCCAGGGATCAGCAGGTTCAGCGCCTCGGCTGCCGCACGCGGTAGGGCGAGGCGGATCCCCGCGATCCGCAGCTCGGCGGAGCGCTCCCGGAAGCGCGCGAGGAAACGCTGCTCTCCGCCGACGCCGCGGAGCACACGCAGTCCCTTCACGCTGTCCAGGGCGACGGCGTTCATCGCCTCGCGCGCGCTCCAAGCCACCTCGCCGCGGGCGTTGAGCGTGCGCACGAGCAGGAACGACGCTGCCGAGAACAGCGGTACGCCCACGATCACGAAGAGCCCCAGCATCACGGAATCCTGCAGCAGCAGCACCGCGACCGTGAAGAACGCCACCAGGGCGGAGGTGATCGAGCCGACGTTGATCGGGAGGAACGTGGCGCTCCACGACTCCGCCGCCATCGTCACGACCGCGCCAGGCGCCAGCGATCGCTCGGCGGCGACGGTCACCCGCGACGTCGCCCGCGCGAGCACCATCTCGAGCCGGGAGTACGCACGGGCGAAGTTGATGGATCCGGCCCGATCCCGGAGCCCCTGGATCAGCGAGTGCTGCAGCTGCAGCCACACGACGACGCCCAGCCAGCCGAGGAAGGCGCCGTAGTCGCCCGCGACCAGGCCCTCGTCGATCGCCCTGCCGATCGCCCACGGGGTGAGCGCGAGTCCGAGCAACCAGACGACGTCGCACACGACGCCCTGCAGCACCGTGGTCCACTGCCGGCGCACGAGCCAGGCCAGGAAGCCGAGCGGTGTCACTCCTGACGGCGGGGGGACATAGGTCTCGGGAAGGGCGATCATCGCCCGGCTCCTCTCGCGGGGGAAACAGAGTCATCGCCCCTCGGCGCACGCGGCCGGGGGCGGAAAGGATCACAGGATCCGGGGAGCTCTGTTCAACGGCGCATGCCGCCACGCTAGCGGATTTCGCGTGAAATCGATATCACTGATTTCGGAGATGCGGAACGGGATCTGCCTCAGGACGTCGGGATGACGATGATCGGCTGGCTTGTGGGCTTTCCGGTGGGGGATCCCCCCGCCGGCTCCACCGTCACGGCGATCGCGTCGCCGGCGTGCATGTTCCCGCTCAGTTGCGCGGTCGTCGTTCCCTGCTCCGCGGCGAAGACGCCGGCTGAGACGGGCCCATCGCCCCGGACGAACCACAGCTCGTACGTCTGCTTCGCGTCCAGCGGCTGCAGCCCGTCGGACACGAGCACCGCCGAGCCGATCGACGCCGACCAGTGCGCCGTCGCGTGACCGCCGGAGGGCAGCGACACGGTCTTCTGCGCCGCATCGGGTGCGTTCTCGATCTTGTCCAGCGCGACGACGGCCGCGGGGCGCAGCAGTTGCGGGATCACGACAGAGGCGGCCACGCCGAGACCGACGATCAGCACGAGGCACGCAGCCAGTGCGAACAGCAGCCTGCGCGGACGACGCGCGGGCTCCGCTGCGGCGGCCTCCGGAGCCGGGGCCGGATCGCCCTGGTCGGAAACGGCGGGCGGCTCGTCCGCGGGCGCTGCGTCGTGGCCGAGGTTCTGGGGCGTCACAGCGATGCGGGCGAGAAGCGCGTCGCGCAGCGCCGGAGGGGGCGCGACCGGGGGCACCCCGTCGGCAAGGAGGGCTGCAGTGTCCGCGTCGTCGGAGACGATCGACGACCACTCGGGGTGCGCGGCGAGCGCGTCCCGGTAGCGTCGCTCATCCTCCGCAGACAGCGACCCGAGGCTGTGGCCCGCGGCCAGTTCGGCGAACTCCGACTCGTTCATGCGTTCACCCCCCAGTGCGTCCGCAGACGCGTGAGTCCATCTCTCATCCGGGTCTTCACCGTTCCCAGCGGTGATCCCGTGAGTGTGGCGATCTCGCTCTGCGAGTAACCGCCGTAGTACGCGAGCACGAGCGCCTCGCGTTGCGCGTCAGGCAAGGCAGAAAGGGCGTCGACGACCCGGTCGGCTTCGATCGAAAGTTCCGCCTGTTCGGCGACGCTGTCATGGGCGACGTCGAGGTCGCGTGCGCCGATCCGCACGTCACGGTCGGCGCTGGACTGCGAGGCACGCACGCGATCCACCGCCCGACGGTGCGCGATCGTCAGGATCCAGGTCCTCCCCCGGCCCCGGTCGGAGGCGAAGCGGGCCGCGGTCTGCCAGATCTCCAGGAAGACCTCTTGCAGCACTTCCTCGCTCTGCGAGCGATTCACCAGCACGCGAAGGATGAGACCGAAGACGCGCGAGGACAGCATCTCGTAGAGTTCGGCGAACGCCGACTGATCGCCTTCCGCGACCCGCACCAGCAGCGCGGACGCGAGATCATCGCCGCCGTCCTGCTCGGCGTGCTCCCGATCGTCGATCACCATAGGCTCCAGCATGCCTCACCTCCTCGCCCGGTTCGGCAATGCGCGACCCAAGGGACCACCGCGCCGTGCTGCCGACCACGGGACCGCATGCTCGGGCGGTGCCTTCGAGCATGCGGTCCGGTCCGGTCGTCCCTGCGGATGCGTCGGTTCTTACTGGGCCGGCGGCATCAGGACGGAGTCGACGAGGTACACGGTCGCGTTCGCGGTGTGGACGCCGCCGCAGATCACGTTCGCGTCGTTGACCTTGAGGTTGTCGCCCGAACCTGTCACGGTCACGTCGCCGCCCTCGACGGTCTTGTGCGTGCCGACGATGTCCTTCGGCGAGATCTGACCGGCGACCACGTGGTACGTCAGGATCTTGCTGAGGGTGTCCGCGCCCGCATCCGTCTTCAGCGTGTCGATCGTCGCGGGATCGATCTTCTTGAAGGCGTCGTCGACGGGTGCGAAGACGGTGAACTCGCTCCCGTTCAGGGTGTCGACCAGGTTCACTTTCGGGTTGAGCTTGCCCGAGACCGCCGCGACCAGCGTGGTCAGCAGCGGGTTGTTGCTGGCGGCCGTCGCGACCGGGTCCTGCGCCATCCCGGCGACGGAGCCGGAGCCGGACGGGACCTGCTGCGCATAGGCGGCGCATCCCGGTCCGACCAGATCGGCCGCCGGATCCATCGTCTGAGACGGAGACGCGGCCGGCGCGCTGGTCGATGGCTCGGAGGACGAGCCGGAAGATGAGCCCGACATCGACGAACAGCCCGTGAGGGCCAGGGCCGCGGCGGCGAGCAGGCTGGCGGCGGCGAGCGACGCCCTGGCGTGCAGGCGAACAGTGGATCGCATGATCTTTCTCCTTTGACTGGTGCATCGCGACCGTTCATCGGCCGACACGATGCGTTCGGAGCCGCACCCGCGCCGGATTGGATCCGGCCCGATCGCCATCCGATCGGCCGACCGCGACGAACCACGGATATGGGTGGAACCACGGATATGGGTGAGAGCACAGGGAAAGCAGGCGCACGGATCTGGGCCGCTGTCGCGGGGGTCGTCAGCGGCATGGTGTTCGTCGCCGCCGCCGAGATCACGGCCTTCCTCGTGGCGCGCGACGCGAGTCCGCTGCTCGCGGCGGGCTCGTTCGTCATCGACATCGTGCCGCAGTGGGCGAAGGAGCTGGCGATCGAGCTCTTCGGCGCCAACGACAAGCTCTTCCTCCTGCTGACCCTCGGCGTCGGCGTGCTCGTCGCCGCCGCGGCCGCCGGCCTCCTGGAAGGTCGACGCCGCTGGATCGGCGTCGCGGTGTTCGCCGTCGCCGGCGCCGCCGGGACATTGGCCGCGCTGACCCGCACGGGGGCGACGCCGTTGTCCGCCTTGCCGTCGCTCATCGGCGCGATCGCGGGCTGCGTGTTCCTGCGGATGTCGATCGCAGCGCTGCGCCGATGGCGCGCCCTCCGGGCCGCGGATGGCGCGGGTGGCGGCCCGGATCGGCGGCGCTTCCTCCTGCTGACCGCGGTGGGAGCGGTCGCCGCGATCGTGGCGGGAACCGGTGCCCGCCTCGGAACCGCGGCGACCACCTCGATCGCAGCGGTGCGCAAGGCGCTGCGACTGCCGGAGCCGCTGTCGCGGGTCACGGTCCCCGAGGGAGCCGAGCTCGACATCCCGGGCCTCTCGCCGCTGTTCACCCCGAACGCCGACTTCTACCGTGTCGACACCGCGCTGACGGTGCCTTCGTTGGCACCCGCAGATTGGCGCCTGACGGTCGATGGAATGGTCGGCGAGAAGGTGGAGCTGAGCTTCGACGAACTGCTGCGGATGGGCCTGCGGGAGTACGCGGTGACCCTGACCTGCGTCTCCAACCAGGTCGGCGGCGATCTCGTCGGCACGGCACGCTGGCTCGGCGTGCCGGTGCGCGAGATCCTCTCCCGCGCGCTCCCCGCGAAGGGGGCCGACATGGTCCTCTCGCGCAGCATCGACGGGTTCACCGCGAGCACACCGCTCGACGCGCTCACGGATCCGCACCGCGACGCGATCCTCGCGGTCGCGATGAACGGCGAGCCCCTGCCGCCCGAGCACGGTTTCCCGGTGCGGATGGTCGTCCCCGGGCTCTACGGGTACGTCTCGGCGACGAAGTGGCTCACCCGGATGACGGTCACGACATTCGAGAAGGACCAGGCCTACTGGACGCCCCGCGGGTACAGCGCGCAGGCGCCGATCAAGCTGTCGAGCCGCATCGACACCCCGCGCATCGACAAGGAGATCCCGCCGGGGGCCGCCCGGATCGCCGGGGTCGCCTGGGCGCAGACCGTCGGGATCCAGCGGGTCGAGGTGCAGATCGACGGAGGGGCCTGGCAGACTGCGACGCTGTCGGCTCCGGTCAGCGACGACACCTGGGTGCAGTGGTTCCTCGACTGGAACGCGACGAGCGGCAGCCACTCGCTGGTCGTCCGCGCCACCGATCGGCACGGCCGGATGCAGGAACAGCAGCGCACCCCGATCGCTCCGAACGGATCAACCGGATGGCAGTCGACCGTGGTCCGGGTCGGCACGGCCGGCTGAGCGGCAGCGGGAAGCGCCGACCCCCGAGCCGGCGCCCGCCGTCAGACGAGCCCTTGGATCCGGAACTGCTCGACGTGGTAGACACTGTTGTCGCCGGTGTTCCACTGACTCACGCTGAGATGCAGATCCGGCAGCGTCGAGCCGGGCAGGATGTACCCGCCATAGAGCTGGGCGACGTGGGTCGCGTCCTCGGCGCCCCAGTTCCCGCCCCAGAGCAGGGTGGTCTTCGCGGCTGTGTAGAGGTTGTCCGTCGGAGTGTTCACGATCATCGCGTCGATCCGGTAGGCATCGGCGTTGAACCAGGTCAGGATCCACTTGCCTCCGAGAGGTCGCAGGCACATCTCGCCGAACTTTCCCGGCAGCACCTCGGTCGCGGGGTTTCCCCAGCCCCACGCACCGTTCGCGTAACCCCACGGCTGGTACGCCGACAACGTGGTCATGCTGTTCTGCGGCACCCGGTAGAGCACGATGCCCTTGTCGCGCTGGAAGCCCGTGCCGTAGATGTAGACGTAGCCGTCGTTGCCCTGACCCCACGTGATGCACTGGAAGTGCCCGTTGGCCATGTCGGCCGGGAACTTCAGCCCCGTATGCTGCCAGGTCGCCCCGGAATCGTCGGACTGCCACAGTTCGGTCCAGCGCACCGCCCCGAACGTCGGCCCGTTCACGATGGCATGCAAGTACATCCGGGATCCGATCGTGATCACGTCGGAGGGGATCACGGTCTCGTAGTACGCATCGTGCGGGTAGTACCAGAGCTGGGGCGCCGTGACCTGGGTGTTCGCACCCGCGCCCGCCGCGCCGTTGAACACGACCCCGGTGGTGAGGTCGGTGGTCGAGGAGTACAGCGCGACCGGGGAGCGCCAGTTCGTACCGCCCACCGTGTCGGCCCAGGTGTCGCCGAACATGAACAGCAGCCGCCCGTCGGGCGTGCGAGCGGGTATCCCGAGATCGGTCGCGCCGATCCCGTACTGCACCCCCGCCTGCGTGCCGGCGAGCACCTTCATACGGGTCACGGTGAGTCCCGCGGCCGCCGCGGGACTCACGCCCAGCGCCGAGACGCCGAATGCGGCGCCGGCGGCGAGCGCTCCCTGCAACAGGCTGCGGCGGGTGAGCCCGCGGGCAGGACGGATCGCTTCTTCGGACATGGCCTTCTCCCCTTCGAGAACGCGACCGGCTACTTGAGCCCGGCCATTTTGATGTTGCCGATGATCTGACGCTGGAAGATGAGGAACAGGATCACGACCGGCGCCGCGGCGAGCACGGATCCGGCCATGAGCAGGCCCAGCTCGCTCGAGCCGCGGCCGGTGCGGAACTCCGCGAGGTACTGCTGCAGCACGAATTTCTCCGGCGACGTGATCGTCATGATCGGCCACACGTAGGAGTTCCAGTAGGCGAGGAACGCCGTGATGCCCATGACGACGAACGGCGGCTTCGACAGCGGCAGGAAGATCCGCACGAAGATGCCGAACCGGCCGCAGCCGTCGAGCATCGCCGCCTCCTCGAGGCTGGCCGGGATGTTCAGGTAGAACTGCCGGATGAAGAACACCGACGCGGCGCTGGCCGCCCCCGGGATCACCAGCACGGCGAGCGTGTCCAGCATCGCCAGCTTCGTCACGACGATGAAGCTGGTGAGCAGGATCGTCATCCCCGGGATGAACATGGTCGTGAGCACGGCGACCCACAGCGTGCGCTGGAACCGGAACTCGAGACGCGCGAACGCGTAAGCCGCGAACGAGTTCACCGTCAGGCTGAGCACGGTGAACAGGATCGCGCCGAGGAACGTCCAGCCGAGCGTGCGCAGGAACGTCTCGTCGCCGAGGATCTTGCCGTAGTTCTCCCAGTGCCACACCTCGGGGAAGAACTGGAACGGAGTGCTCAGCACTTCGGTCTTCGCCTTGAAGCCGGCGATCACCATCCAGGCGAGCGGGAACAACGCGGCGAGCAGGAAGATCAGGCCGACCACGCCCTTGCCGACGAAGGCCGTCCAGCCACCGATGCCGTGCGGCACCTTGAGCCGGCGGTGATCCTTGCCGTCCAGGACGATGCGGGTGGTCTCGGGCACGGTCGCGGGGTACGTCGCGCTCATCAGTCGACCAGCCTTTCGGAGTTGATGAACTTGAACACGAGGGCCGACACGGATCCCAGCACCACGAACAGCAGCAGCGCCGCAGCGATCGAGTAGCCCACGTTCACGTCGTTGCGGAAGTGGTTGAAGATGAACAGATTGGGCAGGGTGGTCGAGTCCAGCGGACCGCCCTGCGTCATCACGAGGGGCAGCTCGAACTGCTGGATCGCGGCGACGAAACCCGTGATCAGCAGGTACAGGAACACATTCTTCATCTGCGGCATCGTGATGTAGAAGGTCTTCTGCCACCAGCCGGCGCCCTCCATCGCCGCTGCCTCGTAGTACTCCGTCGGGATGTCGACCATCGCGGCGACCATGATGAGCGAGGTCAGCCCCATGCCGAGCCAGACCGCCGGTACGGCGACGGCGAGCAGCGCCCAGGCCGGATCCCCGATCCAGGAGACCGCGTCGATGTGGAACACGGCCAGCACCGCGTTCAGGATTCCGCCGTCATAGGCGTAGATCACCACGAAGATGATGGACGCGATGACTCCGGAGATGATCGTCGGGATGTAGATGCTGACCTTGAGGATGGTCGCGAGCCGACGCGACAGGCTCACCACGAGACTCGCGAACAGGAAGGCCAGCACGAGCATCGCCGGCACCGTCATCAGCACGAACAGGAAGCCGCGGCCGATCGTGGCGACGAACAGCGGGTCCGTCAGCACGTCGGCGTAGTTCTTCCACCCGACGAACTGCGGATCCTTGTAGAAGCTCCAGTCCTGGAAGGAAAGGAAGCCGGCGTACACCGCCGGCCAGGCTACGAAGATGCCGAGCAGGATCACCACGGGGGCGAGCATCAGGTACGCGAGCTTGGTGTCTCGGTTCCGGTACCGCGCGTGCCGGCGCCTGACGGTGTGCCGGTCGTCGGTGACTTCGGCGGGCATCGTGCCTCCTCGTCGTTCTGAGGTGCGGGGCGTCGGCTGCGCGGTCGGGGACGGCCTCGCAGCGGTCCCCGACCGCGCCGCGCTCACTTCTTGGGAGCCTTGCTGGGCAGATCCTGCGACTGGATGACCTTCTGGATCGCGGCATCGGCCGTGTTGATCGCGTCATCCGGCGAGGCCGCGCCCTTCATCACCGACTCCATGGCAGTTCCGACGGCGAGCGAGACGTCCCAGGGGTAGGTCGGCTCGGGGATCGCGTCCGGCGCGATGTCCTTCGTGATCACCTTCGACCACGGGGCCTTGGCTGCGGCCTCATCCTTCGCGACGGCATCCTGCACGGAGGTGCGCACAGGGACCTTGGTGAACTGCGTGTTCACGAAGAACGGCACGAGGTTCTTCGGGTCGCCGGCGAGAGACCACTCGAGGAACTTCCCGGCGGCGTCGGCGTGCTTGCTCTTCGCGTCGATGACCCACTTGAAGTTGCCGAGGGTGGTCGCGGTGCGGCCGTCGGTGCCCGAGGCGTTCGGGAAGGCGCCGATGCCGGTCTTGGTCAGCAGGTCGGGATAGTCGGATCCGATCTCGGACATCATCCACGAGCCGGAAACCTTGAAGGCGACCTTCTTCTGGCCGAAATCCTTGCCCTCGACATAGGCGGCGAGCGCCTGCTTGGGCATGTATCCCTTGTCCCAGAGCTCCTTGTACTTGGACATCAGGTCACGGTACGCCGCGTTGTCGATGTCCGGCTTGGCCCAGTCGTCCGTGAGCGCCGTGTGCCCGGCGAAGTTGTACTGCTGACCGACCGTCGACCAGGCGAAGGTGATCGCGTCGGACGCCGGCGAGATGCAGTACTGACCCTGCGCGAGCGTCGGCTGGATCTTGGCGCAGTCGGCGAGCAGGTCGTCCCAGGTCGCCGGGGCCTTGTCGGTGTCGACGCCGGCCTTGTCGAGCATGTCCTTGTTCCAGAACAGCACCGTCTGCGCTTCCTGCAGCAGCGGGTAGGCGTAATAGGTGCCGCCGATCTCGGACACGGACTTGGCGGAGTCGATGATCTCGTCGAGCTTCGACTTGTCCACGACCTTTCCGAGGTCGTAGAGCTGCCCGGCGTTGACCGCGTCCTGGATGCTGCCGGAGTGCGTGTAGATGTCAGGGGCCTTGCCCGCCGCCTGGGCAGCCTTCATCTTCTGATCCCAGGCATCCGCCGGGATCTCCGTGTCCTTGACGACGATCTTGTCCTGGGAGGCGTTGAACTTCTTGACGATGTCCTTGTACCAGGCGTTCTCGGGCGGAGTGAACGTGCGGTGCCAGAACTCGATCGTGGTCTTGCCGGAGGAGTCGCCTCCGTCGCCCGCGGCCTGCCCCGGCGTGCTCGAGCCGCAGCCCGCGAGCAGTCCTACCGCCGTGATGCCGCCGAGAGCGGCCATCACCACCCGGCGCGTGCGCTGTGTGTCCGTCTTCATGGGTTCCTCCTCGGGAACACGACTTCCTCGTCGAATCGGTGCTGGGTCCGGCACAGGGGGCCGGGTCCGCGGTCGCGCTGAGTCGGCATCGACCGGGCTGCATTCAGAGTAGGCGAAATCGATTTCAGGCACAAGACGCTCTTGAGCGATCTGCGCAACCCCCTGCGAGTGAAAGCCGATTCCTCTTCTCTCCGCACCGCGCCCACCCTTTCGGCCGCGACCAGAACGCCCCTAGAGTCGTTCGACAGGAAATCGATTTCAGATGAGGTTTGCTCGTCCAGTCGTGAGGACACTCGCGAAAACCACGAAGGAGCTCCCATGATGACGTCCGCCGTCGGATCCCCCTCACCGGCCGATCTCTCCGGGCGATGGGTCCGTCCTGCCGGTCCTGTCCCGCGCGAACCCCGCTGGGGCCATCCCGCGGGGATGCAGCTGGGCATCAGTTCCGCACCGCGCGGGCTGCTGCAGATCTTCACCCCCTATCTGGAGCATCCGCCGGAGCGACTGGTGAACTACATCGCCGTGGAGCCGGTGCCTGCGGGCAGCGCCGAGCGCGGCTATTCAGAGCTGGAGCCGAGCACGCTCGACCCCGGCGAGCGCGGGAAGCGGATGTGGGCCGTCGACCATCCGTCCGATGCCGCGGTGCGGGCACGGCTGGATCCCGATCCCGGAATCGTCGACACCGCGGACGGCGTGGAGCGGCTCACGATCTGGATCCGGGTCGAGCCGTTCGATAACGGGGCGCAGGTGCAGGTGCGGGTGCGGTTCAGGGCCGATCGTCCGCACGAGGTGGAACTGGCGGGGTACAGCGACTCCGGCTCCGTGCCTCTGGACCGGCTCGTACTCAGCGCGACCATGGGCAACTGGGCGCGGCTGCGCCGGCTCGAGCTCGCGGACCGCGTGGTCACGCCTGCAGAGCTCTGGCCCGGGTTCACCGGCACCGGGTTCGCCGCGCACGCCTCCTTCGGACTCGACGAGCTCGTCCGCGAGGGCGGGGCTGCGCTCGTCTCCGCGACGGGCGACGAGGACGACCCGTGGTCCGTCGGCTACAGCGCAGACACCGCGGAGCACTGGCGGTACCTCGGTCGGAGGATGCGGCAGACCTGGCGGGTGGACCACCCGCATCCCGCCCTCCGTGCACAGGTCAATGCGCGGTGGTCGTACTGGGCGAGCGCCTCGGAGATCCCCGGCGGTCCCGCCTACGAGAACCTCGAGGTCGTGCAGCCTTTCCGACAGGGCGCCGCACTGCACTTCATCGTCGAGCCGCTGGACTGATCGCCAGCGTGCACGGCGGAGGCCTGCACCGCCGTCTCGGCTCTGCCTGCGCGTGTCAGCGCCGGCGCGGTCTCTGCGCCGCTGTGCTGCCTCAGCGCTGGCTGTCGTCCGGATCGTCCGCGGTGTCGTCGGCGCGCTCAGGGCCGCTCAGCCACGGACGCCACAACACCACCTCGGTGGAGCGGCGGATCCGGCGCCCGGACGGGACGGCCATGACGGATCCGGTCGTTCCGGCGGCGAACACACGCACGCCGGGGCGGTTCGCGCGCTCCTCGCGCAGGTCGTGCTCGAGCTCGCCCACACGGCGGCGCAGCGTGCGCACCTCGTCCTCGAGGTCGAGCAGGCGCGCGATCGCGGGCAGGCTCATCCCCTCGCCGGACAGCTGGGCGACCTCGCGCAGCTGCTCGATGTTGCGCATCGAGTAGCGGCGGGATCCGCCCCTGGTGCGGCCGGGAACGACCAGGCCGATCCGGTCGTACTGCCGCAGGGTCTGCGGGTGCATCCCGGCGAGCTCGGCGGCGACCGCGATCGCGAAGATCGGGGTCTCGGCGTTCATGCGCTCATCGGCCATGACGCACCCTCGTCCTTCGCGCACGGCGCATCCCGAGAACACCGTTCGCGCCCCGCAAGCGGGCGCGCGTACCGGAAACAGGAGAATGCACCGAGATCAGGAGGATCCGCGAGGAATCGTCCTGATCTCGGTCACTGTTCCTGATTCCGGGACGACGCGGCGAGCGGCGCCCGGTGTCCGCGTCGCGCGCGGACCCGATCGACGGCGCAGGTGAACTCATCCCCGGGCCTTCGCCAGCAGCTCGGTGCGCGGGTTCTCGGCGGGCTCCGCCTCACGGAAGCGCTCCAGCGCCTCGCGCGCGGCGTCGTCGAGGTGCGACGGCACGGCCACCTGCACCTCGGCGAGCAGGTCGCCGACGCCCTTCGACGTCGTGACGCCGCGGCCCTTGACCCGCAGCACCCGGCCCGACGGAGTACCCGGCGCGACCTTGAGCTTGACCGGATCTCCACCGAGGGTCGGCACCTCGATGGTGGCGCCGAGCGCGGCCTCGGTGAACGTGACAGGAACCGTCACCCGCAGGTTCAGCCCATCGCGGGTGAACACGGGGTGCGGCTTCACGGCCACCTGGACCACGATGTCGCCGTTCTCGCCGCCGTCGGGCGAAGGCCGCCCACGGCCGCGCAGACGGATCTTCTGCCCGTCCTTCACGCCCGCGGGGATCTTCACCTTGAGCGGGCGGCCGTCCTCACCCTGCAGCGTGACTGTCTCGCCCTGCACGGCGGTCGCGAACGACAGGGTCGTGCGGGCCGTGACGTCGGCGCCCTTCTGCGGGCCGCCGTAGCCGCGGAACCCGCCGGAGGGCTGGCCGAACCGACCGGATCCGAACCCGCCGCCGCCCTGGTTGAACATCGCGAAGATGTCGTCGAAGTCGGCGGACTGCCCGCCACGGCCCCGGTTGAACGCGCTGAACACGTCATCGAAGCCGCCGTTGCCGGCACTGCCCGGAGCCGTGAAGCGCGCGCCACCGGCGCCCATCGCGCGGATCTGGTCGTACTCGGCACGCTGCTCGGTGTCGGAGAGCACCGAGTACGCCTCGCTGATCTCCTTGAACTTCGCCTCCGCCGCGGCATCGCCGGGGTTGGAGTCGGGGTGGTACTTGCGTGCGAGCTTGCGGTAGGTCTTCTTCAGATCCGCCTCGGACACGTCCTTCGAGACGCCGAGGGTCTTGTAGAAGTCCTTGTCGAACCAGTCCTGGCTAGCCATCGATCACCCCCTACTCAGCAGGAACGGCGACGACGACCTTGGCAGGACGCAGCTCCACATCGCCCAGGCGGTAGCCCACCTCGACGACCTCGAGCACGACGGCCTTCTGCACACCCGGGGTGGGCTGCTGGAAGATCGCCTCGTGCTGCTGCGGGTCGAACTCGTCGCCCTTCTCGCCATACGAGACCACGCCGAGGCGCTCCACGACCGAGCGCACCTTGTCGGCGATCGCGGCGAAGGGAGTCCCCTCCTGCAGATCGCCGTGCTGGGCGGCGCGGTCGAGATCGTCGAGCACGGGGATCAGGCCCTTGGCGGCCTCGCCCTTCGCGCGCTGGATCTCGACGCCGCGCTGCTCCTCGGTGCGGCGGCGGTAGTTCGCGTACTCGGCCTGAAGACGCTTGAGGTCGACGAGCAGCGTGTGCTCGGCGTCGGCGAGGGCCGCGTCCTCGGCGGCGTCCTCGGCGAGCGCGTCGTCGCTCTGCGCGATGTTCAGGATGTCGTCGACCGTGAGCTCGTCATCGGCGCCGGCGTTCGCTCCGGAGTCCTGCCCTTCCGGCTGGGGGCCGGACGCGTTCGCGTCCGACCCCTCGCTCGGTCCTTCGACAGGCTCAGGAACCGCGGCGTTCTCGTCGAAGTCCTTGGGATCCGTCATTACTTCTTCTCGTCCTCGTCGTCCACGACCTCGGCGTCCACGACGTCCTCATCCGACGCCGCGCCCTCGGCCGCCGGCTCGCCCTGCGGGGCGGCCGCGTCAGCCTGGGATTGCGCGTAGATGGCTTCGCCGAGCTTGCCCTGCGACTGGTTCAGCTTGTCGAACGCGGTCTTCACGGCCTCGTCGTCATCACCGGCCAGCGCGGTCTTCAGCGCGTCGACGTCGGCCTTGACCTCGGTCTTCACGTCCTCGGGGAGCTTGTCCTCGTTCTCCGAGATGAGCTTCTCGATCGAGTAGGAGAGAGTCTCGGCCTGGTTGCGGACCTCGGCCGACTCGCGGCGCTTCTTGTCCTCAGCGGCGTGCTCCTCGGCCTCGCGCACCATGCGGTCGATGTCGTCCTTGGACAGCGAGGAGCCGCCCGTGATCGTCATCGACTGCTCCTTGCCGGTGCCCTTGTCCTTGGCGGACACGTGCACGATGCCGTTCGCGTCGATGTCGAAGGTGACCTCGACCTGCGGGATGCCGCGCGGAGCCGGCGCGATGCCGGTCAGCTCGAAGGTGCCCAGCGGCTTGTTGTCGCGGGTGAACTCGCGCTCGCCCTGGAAGACCTGGATCGCGACCGACGGCTGGTTGTCGTCGGCGGTGGTGAAGGTCTCGCTGCGCTTGGTCGGGATGGCCGTGTTGCGCTCGATGAGCTTGGTCATCATGCCGCCCTTGGTCTCGATGCCGAGGCTCAGCGGGGTGACGTCGATCAGCAGGACGTCCTTGCGCTCACCCTTCAGCACACCGGCCTGCAGGGCGGCGCCGACGGCGACGACCTCGTCCGGGTTGACACCCTTGTTGGCCTCCTTGCCGGTCTCGCGCTTGACGAGCTCGGCCACAGCGGGCATGCGGGTGGATCCGCCGACGAGCACGACGTGAGCGATGTCGCCGACCTTGATGCCGGCCTCGCGGATCACGTCCTCGAAGGGCTTCTTGGTGCGGTCCAGGAGGTCCTTGGTGAGGTCCTCGAACTTCGCGCGGGTGATCGTCTCGGAAAGCGACACGGGGCCGTTCTCGGTGAGCGACAGGTACGGCAGGTTGACGCTGGTCGACGTCGAGGAGCTGAGCTCCTTCTTCGCCTGCTCCGCGGCCTCCTTGAGGCGCTGCAGCGCGATCTTGTCGCCCGAGACGTCGACGCCGGTCGAGTCCTTGAACTGCTTGATCAGGTAGTCGACGAGACGCTGGTCCCAGTCGTCGCCGCCGAGGCGGTTGTCACCGGCGGTGGCGCGCACCTGGATCGTGGAGAAGTCGTCGTCCTTGCCCACCTCGAGCAGCGAGACGTCGAAGGTTCCGCCGCCGAGGTCGAAGACGAGGATGAGCTCGTCCTCCTTGCCCTTGTCGAGGCCGTAGGCCAGGGCCGCCGCGGTGGGCTCGTTGATGATGCGCAGGACGTTCAGGCCCGAGATCTCGCCGGCCTCCTTGGTGGCCTGGCGCTCGGCGTCGTTGAAGTACGCGGGGACGGTGATGACCGCGTCGGTCACGGTGTCGCCCAGGTAGGCCTCGGCGTCGCGCTTCAGCTTCATCAGGATGCGCGCGGAGATCTCCTGCGGCGTCCACTTCTTGCCGTCCACGTCGAACGACCAGTCGGTGCCCATGTGGCGCTTGACCGAGGCGATCGTGCGGTCGACGTTGGTGACGGCCTGGCGCTTCGCGGTCTCGCCGACGAGCACCTCCCCGTCCTTGGTGAAGGCGACCACCGAGGGGGTGGTCCGGAAGCCTTCTGCGTTGGCGATGACCTTGGGCTCGCCGCCCTCGAGGACGCTGACGACGGAGTTCGTCGTACCGAGGTCGATACCGACAGCACGTGCCATTTGTTTTCTCCTTCAGTCGGAAGTTTCGTGGAAGTCTGCGCGAGCTCCGGATCCTTGGGGATGACCCTGCGAAACCTGAGTCGCGATGACTCAACGATACGCCCACTGTCAAGGGATGTCAAACAAACTTGATACGAGTGCGCTCAACTTTCACGAGTGGCGTCGCATGGATAGTTCACCCCATCGTGCGGACGCACAGCAGATCCCTAGGATCGGGGCATGACCTCACGCACCCGCACCGCATCTGCCGCGATCCGCCTCGGCGCCGCCGCGCTCCTCCTGGCCACCGCGCTGCCGCTGAGCGCCTGCCTGAACCCGTTCGACCTCATCCCCAAGGGGCCGGCCAAGACGCCCACGTCCGAGCCGACCGCCGATGCCGGCACCGTGACGGACGCACCGGCCGACTCGTCCTCCTCCGGATCGCTGTACTTCGAAGACCCGTCTCTGCCCGCGGGCACGGCCGCGGAGTGGTCGGACGGCCTGATCAGCGACAGCGAGTGGGATTACACCACTCCCGACGACGGCAAGGGCAACTGGGGCTTCACCCGCAAGGACGGCGTCTGCCAGGCGAAGTTCTGGCAGGGCACCATGACGTGGAACGGTCAGACCGACGACCGATCCGCGTCGGATGCGGTGCTCGCGGCCGTCCTCGGCACGACGCCCGACAAGGCCACCGAGCGCGCGACGGATGACACCCTGATGAACGCGACCAGCCAGACGAAGGACATCGCGAGCCGCACGCTGTCCTACTCCGACGACACGGGCAGCGGATACGCCGCCGCCCGCGGATTCCTCGATGCCCGCCTCGGGTTCTACGTCTCCGTCACCTGCACGGACGACTCCGCGAGCACCGTCGGGTACGACGTGATCACCGCGGACGCCATTCTCATCCACTGACCTCGCCCCGCCACTGACCTCGCACAGCACGCGCGACGGGCGGGCGAACCGCCACGTCAGGCGAGCAGCCGTCCCCAGCGTGCGTCGAGCAGAGGGGATCCGGCCAGCTCCAGGGAGTGCCAGAGCGTCACCGCCACGGAATCGAGCACGGGCACCCCGGTGCGAGCCTCGACCTCCGCCACGATCGGCGCGCCGTACAGGTTGGTGCACAGGTAGACGAGCGCGTCGGGGCCCGCCTCGGCGAGCGCGATCGACGGATCCACCAGCGCCTCGGGCCGCACCCGGCCGAACGACTCGTTGTCGCTCAGTCCGAGCGCGGTGTGCCCGGCGACGATGACGCCGTTCTCGCTGTAACGGGCGGCGACCTGCTCGTTCACGTCGGCGGTGTACGGCGTGAGCAGGCCGATACCGGAGATCCCGAACCGCCGGAACGCCGCGAAGTAGGCGAGCGTCGAGGTCGTGGCGGGCACGCCCGTGGCCCGGGTGATCTCGGCGGCAATCGCCTCATCATGCCCGACGCCGAGCCACGATCCCGAGGTCCCGTTCCAAGCGATCACGTCGACGTCGGCGGTGGCGAGCAGCTCGGCGGCCGCGCGCATCCCGGCGGCGTCGAACTGCTGGTCGGATCCGGCGTCGAGGGCGATGCGGGTCACCGGGATACGCGCGGAGTGCACGGTCACGTCATCCCGCTCGCCCAGGATCCGGTACGTCATCGGCTCCAGGCAGGTGTTCGAGGACGGGACGATCATCCCGATCCGGGTGGGCCGCGACGCGGAAAGGACCTCCGATGCGGCGCTCATGCGGTCCTCCCCGCCAGTGCGCGCCCGGAGCGGCGGCCCGACGAGGCCGCCGGCTGCGGCTCCCGCTCGATGAAGCGTCCGATCGCGCCGGGATCGTGGAAGCCCTCCTCGTCCAGGACGGCCCGGCCGCCCGCGACGACGACCTGCGGCCAGCCGCGCAGCGTCCTGCCGTCGAACGGCGAGAAGTCGGTGCCCATGTGCAGCGCCGTTCCGTCGACGCGCCGCTCCTCGTCCGGATCGAAGACCACCAGGTCGGCGTCCTGACCGACCGCGATGCGGCCCTTGCCGCTCAGCGCGTTGATGCGGGCGGGCGCCGCGGAGAACAGATCCGCGAAACGCTGCAGCACGGCGTCGGTGATCGGCGCCCCGTCGGTCAGAGCGGTGAACGCGGCGGGCATGCGCGTCTCCACTCCCGGCAGCCCGTGCGGCATCTGGCGGATGTCGTCACTGTGCTCGCGCTTCTGGCTGAGGTCGTAGCAGGAGTGGTCGCTGGCGACCGTGTCGACGGATCCGTCCGCGAACCGCTCACGCAGTGCCGCGACCGTCGCCGCGTCCCGCATCGGCGGGCAGCAGGCATACCACTCCGGGAACCGCGACGCGTAGACGCCGTCGTCCAACAGGAGGTAGTGCGGGCAGGTCTCGGAGTACGCCTCGAGGCCGCGAAGGCGGGCGTCCGAGACGAGGTCGACCGCGCCGGGTGTGGACTGGTGCACGAAGTAGACCGGGGTGTCGATGTACTCCGCCATCGCGAGCACCTCGCGCACCGAGGCCTCCTCGGCGAGCTCGGGGCGGGTCTCGTGCAGGTGCTCGATGCCGATCTCCCCGCTGTCGGCGTGCTCCTCGGTGCAGTCGACGATGATCGCGTCGTGCTCGGCGTGGATGATCGTCATCCCGCCGAGGCGCTTCATCTCCTTCATCACCTTGAGCACGGTGTCGTTGTCGCTCATGGTCGATCCGCGGTTGGTCATGTACATCTTGACCGAGCGGATGCCCATCGCGGCCAGCGCGTCCAGCTGCGCGGGCACCGTCTCATCCCATGCGACGACGGAGCCGTGCAGGGCGACGTCGCAGCGGGACGCCCGGGCCAGGTCGCGCTTGTTGCGCGCGGCCGCGAGGGGGCTCTCCGAGGCGTCCCGCGGGATGCCGAAGTCCATGATGGTGGTGGTGCCACCCCAGAGCGCCGCGGCGCTGGTGACGGCGAAGTCGTCGAGGGTGCGGTACCGCCCGGTGATCTGCGCGACGTGGCAGTGCCCGTCGACACCGCCGGGGATCACCACGCGACCGGCGGCGTCGATGACCCGGCCGGCGGCGGGAATCGGATCCGCGACGGCGAGGATCGCGTCGATCCTGCCGCCGGCGACCACGATATGACCGGACGAGACGCCGTCCGCATTGACGATCCGGGCGTTCGCGATGACGAGGTCCGACATGATCAGTTCACTCCTTCCGAGATGTCCGTTGCCTTCTGCGCACGGTCGAACGCGCGATCCAGCGCGGGGCTGAGGCCCCGACGGGGCTTGCGCGGCGGGGCGGCGAACGCGCCCGCCCGGTGCGTGCCGGAGGCGAGCCCGACCACCGCCTCCGCGAGTCGCACCCCCGCGCCGATGCCGTCGACGACCGGCACCGGGATCTGCCCGGCGACCTCCCGGGCAAGGCCGGCGAGGGGCGCGCCGGCGAGGATGATCACGTCCGCGCCGTCCTCGGCGACCGCGCGCTGCGCGAGCGCGACCAGCGTGGGGCCGAAGTCCTGCTGGACGCTGTCGATCCCGCCGAGCGCCTCGGTGATGGACCGGATCGAGGCGAGACGCCCGGCGAGCCCGAAGCCCTCGACGCACTCGCGGTACCACGCGGTGATCCGGTCCGAGATCGCGATGATCGAGAAGCGGTGCCCCTGCAGCGCTGCGGCGCAGAGCGCGGCCTCGGTGATGCCGATCACGGGCACGTCCACGAGCTCCTTGAGCGCCGGCATGCCGGGATCCCCGAATGCCGCGACCACGACGCCGTCGACCTCGCCCGCGTGCTCGGCGATCACCTCGGCCACCGCTCCCGCCGCGATGAGCGACTCGAGCCGGGTCTCGATGTACTCCACGCCGTAGGGCGCCGTCTGCACCTGCAGCTCGGTGTCCGGGCGCGCGGAGCGCTGCGCCTCGGCGCGGATCAGCTCCGTGACCGCGGAGCTCGTGTTGGGGTTGATGATCAGCAGTCTCATGTCGTCCTCTCTGCGGCCGACCCGGACTGCCGATGGCAGCTCACACGGTGTCGGGATACTGTTCGCGGTACTTCTCGATGTGGTGGGCGGACTGCGCGGCCGCCCGGTCGGGGTCGCCGCTGGCGATGGCGGTCAGCAGCAGCTCGTGCTCCTCGACGAGCTCCGGAAGGTCCCGGACGTGGCGGAACAGCCAGTGCATCCGCCCCTGCAGCGGCTCCAGCGCCGTACGGAGGAAGTCGTTGTCCGCGATCCGGGTGACCTCGTCGTGGAACTCGCTGTTCAGGGCGTGGGTCTCGGCCAGGCTGCCCCGGGCCAGCGCTTCCTTCGAGCGGTCGACCAGTCCGCTCAGCCGGCCGATGTCTTCCGGGGTGGCGCGCTGCGCTGCCAGCCGGCAGGCCAGCACCTCCAGCGCGATCCGCACGCTGAACAGGTCTTCCACCTGATCCGCATCGAGCGACGCGACCACGGATCCGCGCGTCGCCGGCTCGGTGACCAGGCCCTCCTGCTGCAGCATCCGCAGCGCCTCGCGGACCGGAAGCCGGGACACGTTGAACTCCGCGGCGAGGTCGCGCTCCACCAGCCGGGATCCCGGGGTGTACTGCCCCTCGAAGATCCTGTTGCGAACGGTGTCCCTGATCACCTCGCGCAGCGGCTTGGCCCGCTGACTGGCATCGACTGTCTGCGCCACGGGGCTGCCCTCCGCCTTCTCCGGTTCTGGGATCCCAGCCTAGCGACACACCCCGTCCGTGCACCGGGACGGAGTCCGATCCACGGACGGGGACGATCATGCGCGCACGAGCCGCTTGCTGTAGTCGAGCGCGAGCACCGAGACGCCCATCACGATCGCCGAGCCGACGAAGTAGAGCAGTGCCCAGGTGTAGCCGCCCGTGGCGCCGACGATGAGGCCGACCGCGATCGACGTGATGAAGCCGGCCACGTTGCCGCTGAGGTTCATCGCGCCGCCCAGCACACCCGCATTCTCGCGGCCGCCCAACGTGGCCGGAACAGCCCAGAACAGGCCGACCCAGCGCAGGAAGAAGAGCACGACCGAGAGCAGCACCACCGCGGTGATCGGGTCGCCGACGAGGGTGACGCCGACCAGGCCGGCGGTGACGATCAGCGCGGCGGCGCCGAGCATCGAGCGCATCACGAGGTTCGCGCTGTGCCCGCGGGAGCGGAGCTTGTCGGCGAGCAGACCGCCGAGGATCTCACCGACGAACCCGGCGCCGAAGATCACGAAGGTCGACCAGCCGACCGTCTTCAAGTCGAAGTGCTTGGCCTCGGAGAGGTACAGCGGGCCCCAGGTGAGCAGGCCGTAGAAGACGCCGTTGAAGCCGAGCCAGCCGAAGCACATGGCCCAGAACGAGCGGAAGCGCAGGTACTGCACCAGGCCGCGGCGGGTGGAAACGGGGCCAGTGGCGGCCTCCTCGCGGTGCGAGTCCTCGATGTACTCGGCCTCGGCGTCGTTGACCGCCTTGTGCGCGCGAGGGTTGTCACGCACGTACCACCAGATGAACAGGCCGAGCACGACCGTCGCGATGCCGGCGATGATGAAGGCGTAGCGCCAGGATCCGGTGCTCGCGATGAGCCAGGTGATCAGGATGCCGCCGATGCCCGCTCCCAGCGGAGCGCCGGCGTCGAGGATCGTCGCACCGCGCCCGCGCTCCTTGGAGTGCATCCACAGGGCGTTCAGCTTGCCGCCCGCGGGCATCACGCCCGCCTCGGTGACGCCGATCGCGGAGCGCGCGATAAACATGCTGATGAAGTTGCCCGCCAGGCCCGAGGCGGCGGTCGCCGCGCCCCAGCCGACGCAGGAGGCCGTGACGACCTTGCGCGGGCCGAACCGGTCGATGAGGTAGCCGACCGGGACCTGCATGAGCGCGTACGTCCAGAAGAACGCGCTCAGGAGAAGTCCGACGAGCTCCGGGGAGAGGTCGAAGTCCTTCTGGATGATGGGCAGGGCGACCGAGATCGATCCGCGGTCGATGTAGTTCACCGACACCAGGATCAGCAGCAGGAGGAACAGCCTCCATCGCACTCTGGTGGGCTTGCCCTGGCTGCGGGGCGACGCGCTGGTCTCGGCGGCTCGGTCCGCCGTTGCTTCGTTCTGAAGGGACACCTGGTCCTCCTTCACTTCGTCGGGAAGGCCGGTCGAGCGTGCATGTCGACCGGAGTTTGGGATCCCATATTGGGATCCCAAACCGAGAATAGAAGGAGCGGCGTCGGACGTCAAGAGTTGGGATCCCAAAAGTGCACCGCGTCCCTCACAGAGGAACGCGGTGCACTTCAGATCCCGTAGACGCGGCCGGGCCGCCCCGATCACTTGCCGCCGGGAGGGCCGATCAGCAGCAGCACGGCGAAGATGGCCGCGACAGCAACGAGGATGAGCAGCGCGAGCACCCACGGCCGGTGCAGGAACCAGCGCATCGTGCGGTCGTACCAGGCGGCGTCCCGCGGATCGTCGGTCTGCGCGAGGCGCCAGTCGCCGGCGAGGCGGCCGGTGCGGTGCAGCCAGATCTCGGCGGGGATCGTGGCGTAGGGCACGATCGCGCTGGCGATCGCGAGGATCGCGACGCCGACGCCCCAGCGCTGGTGGAACGCGAGCAGCACCGCGGTGGCGCCGTAGGAGAGGAAGACGAAGCCGTGGATGGAGCCGGCGATCGTGACCAGCACCGGCGGCAGTCCTGTGGCACGGGCGATCAGCGCGCCGATCAGCAGGGTCCAGGTGATGGCCTCCGCGATCGCGAGCACGCGGAACAGGCGGGCTGGAGTGGTGAACACGTCTCTCCTCGGGTCGAGTACCTTTCCAGCGTAGGGATCCGGATACCCCCGCCGCCTCCCGCCGGCCTCCACCTTTCGGACGGTTTCGGACGCCCGATTCCGAAGGCCGTGTCATCGTGTGACGTGCGGCCCGGCGCGCCGGCAGGAGAGCGGCCTACACTCCCCCCATGCCCCGCCCCGCGCTGCTCGCCGTCTCTCACGGCACCTCGGACACCGCCGGCGCCGCTGCGATCGCGCTGCTGGTGCGCCGGGTCGCCGAGCGGCTGAACGGCGCCCCGTCGCAGCAGACCGAGGACGAGCGCCGGGTCGCCGTGCACTCCGGCTTCGTCGACGTGCAGCAGCCCGACGCCCCCACGGCCCTGGCCGCGATCGACGGACCCGTCGTCGTGGTGCCGCTGCTGCTGTCGCAGGGTTTTCACGTGCGGGTGGACCTGGGGCGGGCCGTTTCGGAGCGCTCCGACGCGGTCGTCACGAATCCGCTCGGGCCCGATCCGCGCCTCGCGGAGGTGCTCGCGCGGCGGCTTGCGGAGGCTGACGGTGCGTCACGCTCCGGGGACGACGCAGATCGCCCGGTCGTGCTCGCCGTCGCGGGCTCCCGGGATCCGCGGTCGCTGCCCGACGCCGAGGCGATGGCCGCACTGCTGAGCGGGGAGCTGGGGCGCGCGGTCGTGCCCGCCTACCTCGCCGCGCGCGAGCCGAGCCTCGCCGACGCCCTCGCCGCGCTTCCAGGAGCCGCTGTCGCGACCTACCTGCTCGCGCACGGATACTTCTTCGACATGGCGGAGCGCGTGACCGGATCCGCTGCGCTCACCGAGCCGCTGCTCGACGACGGCGAGCCGCCCGTGCCGCTCGTGGATCTCGTCGTGGACCGCTACCTCGCGGGCGAGGCCGAGCTCAGGCAGCTGCGGGGGCACTGAGCGGCTGTCCGCCTCGCCGCCGCGGTGACCGCCGGAGCCCCTCGCGAGCTGTTCCCCTGCCGTTCACGCGACGGCCACTCGCTTCGGGCCCGCGAGCGCGATGGTGGGTACGGCGTCGGCGCCGGCGCCCCCGAACGAAGGACACCGCATGCACCTCCCCCGCACTCTTGTGGCGGCGACGGCCGCCGCCATCGCGCTCGTCGCCGCGAGCACCACCCCTGCCCTCGCTGCCGACGCACCCGGTCAGGACAAGGACGGCCACTACTCGTTCGCCGTGATCGGTGATGTCCCCTACGGCACCGCACAGCAGGCGCTGTTCCCGCAGTGGATCCAGGAGATCAACGCTGCGGATCCGGAGATGACGTTCCACGTCGGCGACATCAAGAACGGTTCGACGCGCTGCGACGACGCCCTGTACCAGCAGATCAAGGGTGACTTCGACACCTTCACGAACCCGCTGATCTACACCCCGGGCGACAACGAGTGGACCGACTGCCACCGTGCGAACAACGGGGCGTACAACCCGCTCGAGCGCCTCGCCCACGACCGCTCCGTGTTCTTCGCGAACCCCGGAGTCTCCCTCGGGCAGAACCCGGTGAAAGTCGACGCGCAGACCGCGGCCGGGTTCCCCGAGAATGTGTCTCTGCGTCGCCAGGGCGTCGACTTCGCCGCGATCCACGTCGTCGGCAGCAACGACGGCGTCCAGCCGTGGGCCGGCCTCGGTGACACCGTCGCGCGCCCCGAGCAGCTCGCCGCGGAGCAGGCGCGGATGGCGAACGCGATCTCGCTCGTGAAGAGCACGTTCGCGACCGCGAAGCAGAAGCACGACCGCGCCGTCATGGTGCTGCTGCAGGCCGACATGTTCGACCCCACCTACACGCCCGCCTGGTCGGACATCTCGGCCTTCCAGCCGCTCGTGCAGACTCTCGTAGAGCAGTCCAGCGCCTTCGACGGCGAGGTGTACCTCGTCAACGGCGACAGCCACGTGTACAACTCCGACAAGCCGCTCGCAGCCGGATCCCCGTGGCTGGCGACCTATGGCGTGACCGGATCCGCCGACAACCTCACGCGCGTGACGGTCGACGGATCCTCGAACAACAAGGACTGGCTGCGCGTCACGATCAACCGCCCCGGCGCCGACCACGTGCTGAGCTGGGAGCGCGTGCCGTACCTCGCGCACTGATCCGTATCGCGCTCGAGGACTCCGCCTGCGCTCGCGCTCGGGCGGATTTCTCGCGTTCCGGAGGAGGGATTCGCGGATCCGCTCCGCCGGTGGCTGCGTTCTCCTCCCCAGCGTGCGGGCGACCGGATCCCAGCTCGAAGGCCGCACCGGGGACGCTCCATTGAACAGCATCCTCCCCGGAGGAAACTGGACCATGTCGAACAATGACGCTCCGTGTCGGAGCCGATGACACACACGAGCGCCCGCGCGGATCCGCCCGTAGCTTGTCGGCATGCCTCCCGAAGCGATCGTTCCTGTGCGTGGTGCCCGCACGCGCACCGCCCGCGTGCCCACCAAGCCGCACGGGCAGTGGGCCGTCGACGGCCACGAGCCCCTCAACGGCAACGAGGAGTGGAAGCTCGCCGACGGCGGGCTGAGCGTGCGCGAGCGGATCGAATCGACGTACGCCGCCGGCGGCTTCGCCTCGATCGACCCCACCGACCTGCACGGCCGGTTCCGCTGGTGGGGCCTGTACACGCAGCGCAAGCCCGGGATCGACGGCGGTCGCACGGCGACGCTCAGCCCGGAGGAGCTCGAGGACGAGTACTTCATGCTGCGCGTGCGCATCGACGGCGGCCAGCTCACGACCGAGCAGCTGCGCGTGATCGGCGGCATCTCGACCGAGTTCGCCCGCGACAGCGCCGACTTCACCGACCGGCAGAACATCCAGCTGCACTGGATCCGCGTCGAGGACGTGCCGGAGATCTGGCGGCGGCTCGAGGACGTCGATCTCAGCACGACCGAGGCCTGCGGCGATGTACCCCGCGTGATCCTGGGATCCCCGGTCGCCGGCATCGCGGCCGACGAGCTCATCGATCCGACCCCGCAGATCCTGGAGATCGCGGAGCGATTCATCGGCGACGAGACGCTCGCCAACCTGCCGCGCAAGTACAAGACCGCGATCACCGGCCACCCCAGCCAGGACGTCGTGCACGAGATCAACGACTGCGCGTTCGTCGCCGTCGAGCACCCCGAGCTCGGCATCGGCTACGACCTCTGGGTCGGCGGCGCGCTCTCCACGGTGCCCCGCCTCGGCGAGCGCCTGGGCGTCTTCGTCACCCCCGACCGCGTGGCCGAGGTCTGGCACGGCGTCACCCAGATCTTCCGCGACTACGGCTACCGTCGGCTGCGCAACAAGGCCCGGCTGAAGTTCCTGCTCGCCGACTGGGGTACCGAGAAGTTCCGCGAGGTGCTCGAGGGCGAGTATCTGGACACCCCGCTGCCCGACGGTCCCGCCGCCCCGAAGCCGGTCGGCAAAGGCGACCACGTCGGCGTGCACCTGCAGAAGGACGGCCGCTACTACGTCGGTGCCGCTCCCGCGGTCGGCCGGGTCTCCGGCACCGCGCTCACCGGACTCGCGGACCTCGCCGAGGCGCACGGGTCCACCCGGATCCGCACCACGCCGTACCAGAAGGTGCTCGTGCTCGACATCGCGGAGGACCGGGTCGAGTCGCTCGTCGCGGGCCTGTCGAAGCTGGGCCTCGAGGCCCGCCCGAGCCTGTTCCGCCGGGCGACCATCGCCTGCACCGGCATCGAGTACTGCAAACTCGCGATCGTCGAGACCAAGGTCAACGCCGCCCGCGCGATCGAGCAGCTCGAGGAGCGCCTCGGTGCGCTCGAGCCCGAGATCGGCCGCCCGATCAGCCTGCACGTGAACGGCTGCCCGAACTCGTGCGCCCGCATTCAGACGGCCGACATCGGCTTGAAGGGCCAGCTCGTCATGATCGACGGCGAGCAGGTGCCCGGCTACCAGGTGCACCTCGGCGGCGGCCTCGCGAGCGCCGACCGCGAAGAGGCGGGCCTGGGCCGCACCGTGCGCGGCCTGAAGGTGCCGGCCGACGGCATCGCCGACTACGCCGAGCGGGTGATCCGCCGCTACCTCGCCGATCGCACGGGTGCGGACGAGACCTTCGCGACCTGGGCGCACCGCGCCGACGAGGAGGCGCTGCAATGAGCACCGTCGTCGACCTCGAACTGCGGCCGGCCCGTCGCTCGTCCGACGAGCTGCGGGCCCTCGCCGAGCGCGGCGCGGCAGAGCTGCGCAGCGGATCCGCCGATGAGGCTTCGCCCGCCGAGGTCGCCGCCTGGGTCGCCGCGAACGTCTCCCCCCGCCTCGCCGCCGTCGCCTGCTCGATGGCCGACGCCGCGCTGCCGCACCTCGTGGCCGAGGCCATCCCCGGCGTCGACGTGCTGTTCCTGGATACGGGCTACCACTTCCTCGAGACGACGTTCACCCGCGACGAGGTCGCCCGCACGCTCGACGTGCGCATCGTCGATGTGAAGCCCGCGCAGACCGTGCGCGAGCAGGACGCCGAGTTCGGCAAAGACCTGTTCGCCCGCGATCCCGCGCTCTGCTGCGAGATGCGCAAGGTCGCCCCGCTGCACCAGGCTCTCGGCGGCTACGAGGTGTGGTTCACGGGCGTCCGCCGCGAGGAGGCGCCCACGCGGGCGAACACGCCGCTGATCGCCTTCGACGAGCGCAACGGGCTGATCAAGGTGAACCCCGTCGCGGCGTGGTCGTTCGACGACCTCATCGCCTACGCCACCGCGCACGACGTGGTGGTGAACCCCCTCGTCGCGAACGGCTACCCCTCGATCGGCTGCGCACCGTGCACCAAGCCCGTCGCCGCCGGCGAAGACCCCCGCTCCGGACG
Organism: Microbacterium sp. 01T413_2; assembly: GCF_056398985.1. NCBI lineage: Bacteria > Bacillati > Actinomycetota > Actinomycetes > Micrococcales > Microbacteriaceae > Microbacterium > Microbacterium sp. 01T413_2. The sequence continues at coordinate 85,313 of NZ_JBFTQL010000003.1, read as the reverse complement.
CTGGGCCGGACTCGCCAAGACCGAATGCGGACTCCACGTATGAGCATCATCGACACCCTGCCCTCGCGCACCGACGCGAGTGCCCTCACCGGACTCGACCTGCTCGAGGCCGAGGCGATCCACATCATCCGCGAGGTCGTGGCCGAGTTCGAGCGCCCCGTGCTGCTGTTCTCCGGCGGCAAGGACTCCGTGCTCGTGCTGCACCTCGCCGCGCGCGCCTTCGCGCCGGGCCGGATCCCGTTCCCCGTGCTGCACGTCGACACCGGGCACAACTTCGAGGAGGTCATCCGGTTCCGCGACGAGACCGTCGAGCGCCTGGGCCTGAAGCTCGAGGTCGCCCGCGTGCAGGACTACATCGACGACGGCCGCCTCACGGAGCGTCCTGATGGCACCCGCAACGTGCTGCAGACTCAGCCCCTGCTCGATGCGATCGCCGCGGGCAAGCACGACGCGGTCTTCGGCGGCGCCCGCCGCGACGAGGACAAGGCGCGCGCCAAGGAGCGCATCATCTCCCTGCGCGACGAGTTCGGGCAGTGGGATCCGCGCAACCAGCGCCCGGAGCTGTGGAGCCTGTACAACGGCCGGCACACGCCGGGCAAGCACGTGCGCGCGTTCCCGATCTCGAACTGGACCGAGCTCGACGTCTGGCGCTACATCGCCCGCGAGCAGATCGCCCTGCCGCCGCTGTACCTGGCGCACGAGCGCGAGGTGTTCCGGCGCGACGGCATGTGGTGGGCCGTGAACGAGTTCGCACAGCCCCGCGAGGACGAGCAGGTCGAGCGCCGCGTGGTCCGCTACCGCACGGTGGGAGATGCGAGCTGCACCGGCGCCGTCGAGTCCGACGCCGCCACGGTCGACCAGGTCGTCTCCGAGGTCGCCCGCTCCACCCTCACCGAGCGCGGCGCCACCCGCGCCGACGACCGCATCAGCGAGGCCGCCATGGAGGACCGCAAGAAGAACGGATACTTCTGATGAGCACGATCGAGACCGCCCCGGCGCTGCTCCGCGACACCACCCTCTTCCGGTTCGCGACCGCGGGCTCCGTCGACGACGGCAAGTCGACGCTGGTCGGCCGGCTGCTTCACGACGCGAAGGCGATCCTTGCCGACCAGCTCGAGCAGGTCGCGCGCACCTCGGCCGACCGCGGCTTCGCGCACGGCGAGTTCGACTTCGCTCTGCTCACCGACGGCCTGCGCGCCGAGCGCGAGCAGGGCATCACGATCGACGTCGCGTACCGCTACTTCGCCACGGACGCGCGCAGCTTCATCCTCGCCGACTGCCCCGGCCACGTGCAGTACACGCGCAACATGGTCACCGGATCCGCCACCGCCGACGCGGTGGTCGTGCTGATCGACGCGCGCAAGGGCGTCGTCGAGCAGACCCGCCGGCACCTCGCCGTCGTGTCGCTGCTGCGCGTGCCGCACGTCGTGATCGCGGTGAACAAGATCGACCTCACGGGCTTCGACGAGGAGCGGTTCCGCGCCGTCGAGGAGCAGGCGCTCGCCGTCGCCGCCGAGCTCGGCCTCATCGACATGCACGTGATCCCGGTCTCGGCGCTCGAGGGCGACAACATCGTGGATCGGTCCGACCGCACCCCGTGGTTCGAGGGCCCGACCCTGCGCGAGCTGCTGGAGACCCTTCCTGCCCGCCAGGCCGAGGAGGACGCCGCATTCCGCCTGCCGGTGCAGACCGTGATCCGTCCGCAGGGCGGCATCTCGGCACTGATCGACGACGCCGAGGCCGACGAGCTGCGCGACTACCGAGGCTTCGCCGGGCGGGTGTCGAGCGGATCCGTCCGCGTCGGCGACCGCGTGCAGGTCTTCCCCGGCGGTCACGAGACGACCGTCACCGGCATCAGGGTCGCGGGCCGCGTGGCCGAATCCGCGCACACCGCGCAGTCGATCGCCGTGACGCTCGCCGACGAGGTGGACGCCGCGCGCGGCGCCCTCATCGCGACCGCCGGCACCGTGCCGGACGGGCATGCGGAGGCCGAGGTCGAGATCTTCCAGCTCGACGTGCGGCCGATCGCCCCGGGCGCCCGCGTGCTCGCCAAGCACGGCACCGCCACGGTGCAGGCGATCGTGACCGAGGTGCTCTCGCGCCGCGACCTGGACACGCTCGCCCTCGAGGACGCCGCAGAACTGGCTGTGAACGAGATCGGCCGCGTGCGGATCCGCTTCGCCTCGCCGCTCCCCCTCGAGCCCTACGCCGAGGACCGGGAGGGCGGCGCGCTGCTGCTCATCCACCCCGTCGACGGCGCGACGCTGGCAGCCGCCACGGTCGTCGCGGCGACCTAAGGGGTCGTTGAGCGAGGACGGCGAAGCCGACCGAGACGAAACGCGGTCACCCGCACGAGCACCGCGTTTCGTCTCGCGCAGACCCGCACTGAGCGAGCGAAGCGAGCCGAAGTGTCGCTCAACGACCACGAAGAAGAACCAGACCCGCAACACCCACCCAAGAAACGCCCTAAGGAGGCGACAGTGAATCGCAAGACCCGCATCAGCACGGCCCTCACCTCTCTCGGACTCGCGATGGCGATGCTCGCCGGCTGCGCCTCCGGCCAGGCTGCGGCCTCCGGCCCGTCGGCCTCCCCGACGCACGACGACCTCGGGGAGCTGCACCTGGGCTACTTCGCCACGGTCACGCACACCCCGGCCCTGGTCGGCCTGCAGGAGGGCCTGATCCAGAAGGAGCTCGGCGCGACCCAGCTCAAGACCGAGGTGTTCAACGCCGGCCCCGCGGCCATCGAGGCGCTCACTGCGGGTGCGATCGACGCGGCCTACATCGGCCCGAACCCGGCGATCAACTCGTTCATCAAATCGGGCGGCGCCTCCGTGCGCGTGATCGCCGGAGCGACCAGCGGCGGCGCGGCCCTCGTGGTGCGCGACGGCATCACCAGCGCTGACGACCTCAAGGGCAAGACGCTCGCCACCCCGCAGCTCGGCAACACGCAGGACGTGGCACTGCGCACCTGGCTCTCCTCGAAGGGGCTGAAGACCAGCGTCACGGGCGGCGGCGATGTGAACATCACGCCGACCGAGAACGCGCAGACCCTGACGCTCTTCAAGAACGGACAGGTCGACGGCGCCTGGGTTCCGGAGCCGTGGGCCTCGCGTCTGGTCGTCGAGGCCGGCGGGCACGTCCTGCAGGACGAGCGCGACCTGTGGCCCGACGGAACCTTCCCGACCACGGTGCTGCTGGTCAGCAAGGACTTCGCCGACAAGCACCCCGGCGCCGTGAAGGAGCTGGTGGCGGGTCACCTCGACTCCCTGGACTGGATCGCGAAGCACAAGACCGAGCTGCCCGGTGCGGTCAACGACGCGCTCAAGGCCGCGACCGGCAAGCCGCTCTCGGACGCGGTGCTGACCAAGGCGCTCAGCACGGTGTCGTTCTCGGCCGATCCGAACGCGAAGGCGTTCGCGACCCTGGTCAAGAACGGCGTCACCGCCGGTACGCAGACGAAGGGCTCGATCGACGGCCTGTTCGATCTCGCGGCGCTGAACGCCGCCCTGAAGGAGCGCGGTGAGAAGGCCGTGAGCGACGGCGGGCTGGGAACGAAGAAATGACCGCCCCGCTCGCGCCGAGCTTCGACGGGGTCACCCCGGTCCTGCCCGCACCGGATCCGGTGGATCCGGCCGTGCGCCTCGCGCATGTGACCAAGCGGTACGGATCCGGCCCCGTCGTGCTCGACGACATCTCCCTGGACATCCTGCCGGGAGAGTTCGTCTGCCTGCTCGGCGCGAGCGGCTGCGGCAAGTCCACCCTGCTGAACCTCATCGCGGGCCTCGAGCCGCTGAGCTCGGGCTCGCTGACGGCTCCGGACGAGGGCGCCGCCGTGATGTTCCAGGATGCGGCACTCATGCCGTGGCTGAGCGCCCGGCGCAACGTCGAACTCGCCCTGCGTCTGCGCGGGGTGCCGCGCGCGGAGCGGCGGGCGGAGGCGCTGCGCCTGCTCGGGATCGTGAACCTTGCGGACGCCGCGGACAAGCGCCCGCACGAGCTCTCCGGCGGCATGCGGCAACGTGTCGCGCTCGCCCGCGCCCTGGCCCAGGACCGGCCGGTGCTGCTCATGGACGAGCCGTTCGCCGCGCTCGACGCGATCACCCGCGACCTGTTGCACGAGGTGCTGGAGAACGTGTGGCGCGAAACAGGCCGCACGATCGTGTTCGTGACCCACAACGTGCGCGAGGCGGCCCGCCTCGGCGAGCGCGTCGTGCTGCTCGGCAGCCGCCCCGGCCGGATCTCGCGCGAATGGCGCGTCGCACGCACCCGCGGCCGTCGTATCGAGTCGCCCGAGGTGTCGGCGCTGGCCGCCGAGATCACCGTCGAGCTGCGGAAGGAGATCCGCCGCAATGCCTCTTGACAAGATCATCCCGGTCGCTGAGCCTGTCGAAGCGACATCCCTGGGGGCGGGGCAGGTCCCTTCGACAAGCTCAGGGACCGGACGACGCACCGACGACGACCTCGCCCGTCTCGAAGCGGGCCTGGACCGGCTGCAGACCGCCGAGGCCGGATCCGTCTCCCCCACCCGCGAGCGCCTGCGTGCCATCCTGCCGCCGGTGGGTCTGCTGGTGCTGCTGCTCGCCGCCTGGCAGCTGTACATCGTCATCGCGAACCCCCGGCCCGACAAGGCGCCGAGCCCCCTGCAGGTGCTGGGCGCGCTCGGAGACGCCTGGCAGGCGGGCCGGCTGCAGGAGGCTGTGCTCACGAGCCTCGAGCGCGGCGGCATCGGCTTCGTCATCGCGATCGTCGTCGGCACGCCGATCGGCCTGCTGCTGGCTGAGTGGAAGCTGCTGCGCCGTGCCGCCGGACCCCTGATCTCGGGGCTGCAGGTGCTGCCGTCCGTGGCCTGGGTGCCCGCCGCGATCATCTGGTTCGGCCTGTCCGATGCGACCGTGTACTTCGTGATCCTCATGGGCGCGATCCCCTCGATCGTGAACGGACTGCTCTCCGGAATCGACCAGGTGCAGCCGCAGCTGCGCCGTGTGGGCACCGTGCTCGGCGCGAACCGCTGGCAGGCCGCCACCGCGATCGTGCTGCCGGCTGCTCTGCCCGGCTACCTCGCCGGCCTCAAGCAGGGCTGGGCGTTCTCCTGGCGGTCACTGATGGCGGCGGAGATCATCGCGACCGGCGGATCCATCGGCTTCGGACTCGGATCCATGCTCGACCAGTCCCGTCAGCTCGCCGACCTGCCGGGCGTGCTCGCGACCATCATCCTGATCCTGGCGATCGGCATCCTGATCGAGCTGGTGCTGTTCGCCCCGCTGGAGCGGGCCGTGCTGCGCCGCCGCGGACTTCTGCTCGGAGGCGCATGATGACCAACGGAACCGTCACCCTCGTCGGGGCCGGCCCCGGCGACGCCGGCCTGCTCACGATCCGAGGACTGCGCGCCCTCGAGCGCGCCGATGTGATCGTCGCCGATCGTCTGGGTGCGCGCGCCGTGCTCGACCAGCTCGCCGCGGAGGGCACAGTCCTCACCGCCGAGGTGATCGATGTGGGCAAGACCCCCGGCCACCACCCCGTGCCCCAGCACGAGATCAACGCTCTGCTGGTGCGGCATGCGCGTGCCGGGCGCGAGGTCGTGCGCCTCAAGGGCGGAGACCCGTTCGTGCTCGGCCGCGGCCGCGAGGAGGCCCTCTACTGCGAGGCCGAGGGCATCGCGGTACAGGTCGTGCCGGGCATCACCAGCGCGATCTCGGTGCCCGCCGTCGCCGGCATCCCGCTCACCCACCGCGGCGTCGCCACGGCCTTCACCGTCGCGAGCGCGCACGATCCGATCGAGCAGCTGCCTGGCGGATCCGACCACACGGTCGTGCTGCTCATGGGCATCGGCACGCTCGCGCACACCGCGGGGATCCTCGCCCGGGGTGACCGCGGCGCCGACTGCCCCGTCGCGATCGTCGAGGACGGCTACGGCCCCGGCGAGCGCGTCACGATCGGCACGCTCGGCACGATCGCCGCCGTGGCCGCGGTGCGTCAGGTGCGCAACCCCGCCGTCGTCGTCGTGGGCGACGTGGTGCGGCTGAGCCCGCACGCCTCGCCCTCGCAGACCGGGGCCGCCCTGCTCGAGAAGCTCCTCTCCTCCTCCCGATCCGACTCCGCCCGATCCGACCGAAAGACCCTGCAGCCGTGACCGCTCTGAACTCCTCCGCCCCGCTCCGCGTCGCGATCGTCGGCGCGGGCCCTGCCGGGATCTACGCCGGCAACATCCTCGCGAACGCCGTCGCCGCCCGCGCGAACGGCTCGTCCGTCGGCGCAGCCGGCGACACGTTCGGCACCGTCGGCGCAGCCGGCGACACGTTCAGCACCGTCGAGATCGACCTGTTCGAGTCGCTGCCCGCGCCCTACGGGCTGATCCGCTACGGCGTCGCCCCCGACCACCCCCGTATCAAGGGCATCGTGAACTCGCTGCACGAGATGCTCGACGCTCAGGGCGTCGATGCCGAGCGTCGCACGATCCGCTTCCTCGGCAACATCGAGGTCGGCCGCGACGTGTCCCTCGACGAGCTGCAGGCCCGCTACCACGCCGTGGTGCTCGCGACCGGTGCGATCCGCGACGCCGCCCTGCGCATCCCCGGCGCCGAGCTGCCCGGATCCTACGGCGCCGCCGACTTCGTCTCCTGGTTCGACGGCCACCCCGATGTGCCGCGCACCTGGCCGCTCGTGGACGAGCAGGTCGCGGTGATCGGCAACGGCAATGTCGCGCTCGACGTCGCCCGCATCCTCGCGAAGCTGCCGGAGAACCTGCGCAGCACCGAGGTGCCCGACAACGTGCTCGCGGGACTCGAGGCGTCCGCCGTCACCGACGTGCACGTGTTCGGCCGCCGCGGGCCCGCCGACATCAAGTTCACCCCGATCGAGCTGCGTGAGCTGGGCGAGGTCGCCGGAGTCGACATCCTCGTCGATGACGCAGACTTCGAGGGCGTGGATCCGGCCGCCGCGCCCAACAACCAGCTGAAGATCATGCTGCGCACGCTGAACGCCTGGCGCGACCGTCCCGAGAACCGGGGCGAATCGACCGGCGCCCGCCGCCGGCTGCACCTGCACTTCTGGCACGCGCCGGTGGCGATCATCGGATCCGATCGCGTCGAGAAGGTGCGCTTCGAGCGCACCGCTCCGGCCGAGGACGGATCCGTCTCGGGCACCGGCGAGTTCGTCGAGTACCCGATCACCGCCGTGTACCGAGCCGTCGGCTACTTCGGCTCGCCGATCGTCGACGCCCCCTTCGACGCCCAGCGCGGCGTGGTGCCGAACGAGAGCGGCCGCGTCGACGGCACGCCGGGGCTGTACGCGACCGGCTGGATCAAGCGCGGTCCGGTGGGCCTCATCGGGCACACCAAGTCCGATGCAACCGAGACCATCGCGAACCTGCTCGAGGACGCCGAGGCCGGTCGACTCGTCGCCCCCACCGAGTCCGCCGACGTGCTGGAACTCCTCGCCGAGCGCGAGGTCGAGGTGACCACGTGGGACGGGTGGCTCGAGCTCGACGCGCACGAGCGCGCTCTGGGGGCCGCACACCAGCACTCGCGCGAGCGGGTCAAGGTCGTGCCGCGCGAGGAGCAGGTGGAGATCTCGCGCCGCTCTGCGCTTTCCGGCACCGGAGCGCTCGCCCGATGACCTACGTGATCGCGCTGCCCTGCGTGGATGTGAAGGACCGCGCGTGCATCGACGAATGCCCCGTGGACTGCATCTACGAGGGCGAGCGCTCCCTCTACATCCACCCCGACGAGTGCGTCGACTGCGGCGCCTGCGAGCCGGTCTGCCCCGTCGAGGCGATCTACTACGAAGACGACCTCCCCGACGAGTGGACGGACTACTACAAGGCCAACGTGGAGTTCTTCGACGAGATCGGATCCCCGGGCGGCGCCGCCAAGGTTGGTCCCTATGCGTTCGACCACCCCGTCGTCGCCGCTCTCCCGCCGCAGGGTGACGGGCATGACTGACGACGTCTACGACGTGCTCATCGTGGGCGGAGGGCCGGCCGGGCTCTCTGCCGCACTGAACCTCGCGCGCTCTCTGGCGCGCGTGCTCGTCGTCGACGCGGACCGACCGCGCAACGCCGCGACCCTCATCTCGCACGGCTTCCTCACCCGGGATGGGATCCCCCCGCACGAGCTGCGGCGGATCGCGCGCGAAGAGCTCGCCGCCTACCCGAACGTCACGATCCGCACCCGCGAGCGGGTGTTCCAGATCGAGGCCGACGGATCCGGGTTCGTCGCCGAGATCGGCCGACGCGCCCCCGAGGTACGGATCGCCGCACACCGCGTGCTCCTCGCCACGGGCCTGCGCGAGACGCTGCCCGAGGTGCCGAACCTGCGCGGGTTCTACGGCGTGAGCCTGTTCAGCTGCGCGGCGTGCGACGCCTGGGAGCTGCAGGACCGCCCCCTCGCCCTCATCGGCGAGACGTCGGACCTCGCCGCCCGAGCCCGGCTCATCGCGCGGTGGACGAAGGAGCTCACGGTCTTCACGAACGGCGCCGACACCATCGACACCGCGGAGGAGGCCGAACTCGCGGCCGCCGGGATCGCGGTCGAACGCAGCCCGATCGCCGAGCTGTACGGAGAGCGCGGGGCGCTCACCGGCATCCGCCTCGCCGACGGATCCATGCACGCGGTCGAAGGTGGCTTCGTGCGCCCCGAATGGGAGACCGACCTCTCGTTCCTGCCCGCACTCGCGCCCGACCTCGACGCGCACGGCCACCTCGCCGCCGACCGAGCGGGCCGCACCAGCGTGCCCGGACTCTACGCCGCGGGCGACGTCGCCTCGCCCGGTCCGCAGCAGCTCATCGTGGCCGCCGGTGCCGGAGCGCGGGTGGCCGCGGTGATGATCCACGACTCGATCGGCGTCGCGACGGCCCACTGACCCGGCGCGTGGCGGGCCGGCCCGGGGCGCAGCTCCGCAGGAGAAATGCAGGTCTGCAGGACGGAATCCGCGAATCCGTCCTTGGAACGTGCATCCGTCCTGCAGAAGCGCCCGCTCCAGAAGCGTCCGCATCCGCCCGCCCCCAGATCCACCGGATCCGGTCGGTCATCCGCGGCTTCACGGCGTCAGGCCCGCGCCACGACCTCCGCGACCGCGTCGAGCAGCGCCACGAGCGGACCCGGGATCCGATCGATCGGGAGAGCGGCGACCACGTCGGCCGCGAACCGCGTCTTGCGGCCGCTCGCGGTGCCGGCGAAGCGGTGCAGCTGCGCCTCGATCGAGCGGACCCGCTGTGCGGGCTGACCCTGGAACACCCGGAACAGCGCGAGCTCGCCACGCGTCGCCAGCGTCTCCAGCACCAGATCGGATCCGGCAGCGCGGATCACCTCGTCCTCGAGGTCCCGATCGCAGCCGAAGAAGCCGACGCGCGTCACGGCGGCCGGATCCGTCTCGCCGTCGGGCAGCACGCCCGCGGCGATGAGGGCACCGAGCACGTACCGCAGCTCGGCCGCGTCGTAGAGACCGAGCACCGGCACTGCCGGATCCCGCCGCTGCAGCCAGGACCGCAGGTTCGTGATGCCACCGAGCGAGACCACCTCCGCCCGGACACCGTCGCCGCGCAGCTCTGCCGCGGCGATCAGGGCCAGCCTGTCGCTTTCTCCCTCCACGAGCACTACGGGCAGCACGGGCGATCAGACCCGGGTCAGTGGAAAGTGCGGCGGGGACGGCAATTCGACCTCGATCACATCTCCGGGGACCACGGATCCACCGCGTGAGACGATGCCCATCACCCCGGCCAGCCGCACCACGGAGCCCTCACCGTCGGCATGCACGAGCCGCTTCAGCAGCCCGGACCGGAAGTCGTTGATCTGCTGGCACGGATTGCGCAACCCGGTCACGGTGACCACCGCTTCGGATCCGATGTGCAGCCTCGTCCCGACCGGCAGAGCCAGCAGATCCACATCGCCGGTCGTGATGTTCTCGCCCAGCTGCCCCGACGCCACCTCGTAGCCCGCCGCACCCAGGTCGCCGAAGAGCTCCTCATGGATCAAGTGCACCTGACGGAGGTTCGGCTGCGAGGGATCCACGGCGACCCGCGAGCGGTGCTGCACCGTGGGACCGGCGTGGGCATCGCCGGCGACCCCCACACCCTCGACCAGTGCGATCTCGCCCTGCGTGGATTTGCTGAACCCGTGCACCGGGCTGGTAGAAACCGCGACCACTCGACCCGTCATGGGTTCATCGTGCCACGGGCGCCTCGCCGCTGAGGCGCGGTCCGGCGTCTCGAACTCAGTCGATTCTGCCCGCTACGCCGCATCAGGCACTCGAATCAACCGGATCGACTGAGTTCGGAACGGAGTCCACCGACCAGAAGTGCGCCGACAGGACCGCGGATCGCGCATCGGCGCGCCGCTACCTCTCGTTCACCGGCACACACGAGACTTCCTGCATGAGCAACGGCGATCATCCCGAACCCCAGGCGACCGCGAACAGCGGAGCCGTCGCGGTGGTGGGCCTCGAGCTGCGCGGTGACGAGCCGGCGCCGAAGAAGCAGATCTACTCCTGGGCGCTCTGGGATTGGGCGACGCAGCCGTTCCACTCGGTGATCCTGACCTTCATCTTCACCGCGCTGTATCTGACGTCCGACGCGTTCCTGCCGACCGACCTCGCCTCGCTGGCCGACAAGGACCCGGCCAAGGTCGCCGGCATCGCCGAGCTCACGAGCGGCCTCGGGCTCGGCGGTACCATCGCCGGCTTCGCGATCCTGCTGCTCGCGCCCGTGCTCGGACAGCGTGCCGACGCGGCCGGCCGCCAGAAGCTGTGGCTCGGCATCGGCACCGGCGCCCTGATCCTGTGCATGCTCGGGCTCTGGTTCGTCACCCCGACGCCGTCTCTGTTCTGGCTGGGCGTCGCGCTGATCTCTGCTGGCGTCGTGTTCAGCGAGATCGCCTCGGTGAACTCGAACGCGATGCTCATCTCGATCGCGAATTCGAAGACGGTCGGACGAATCTCGGGCCTCGGCTGGGGCTTCGGCTATCTGGGCGGCATCGTCGCGCTCGTGCTGGTGATCGTGTTCTACATGGCGGACTGGTTCGGGCTCTCCGCAGACGGCGGTCTGCCGTTCCGCATCATCGCCGTCGGCTGCGCGGTGTGGGCGATCGCGTTCTCGATCCCGATCTTCCTGAACGTGCCGGAGCCGTCGCTGGGACGGGCGGACCGGAAGGTCGGCTTCTTCGCGTCGTACGCGCTGCTCGTGAAGGACGTGATCGGGCTCTACCGCAACCCGACCACACGCACCACGTTCTGGTTCCTGGTTGCGAGCGCGGTGTTCCGCGACGGCCTGGGCGCGGTCTTCACGTTCGGCGCCGTGATCGCGAGCACGGTCTTCGGCTTCAAATTCATCGAGCTGGTGATCTTCGGCGTCGCCGCGAACCTCATCGCGGGCGTGTCCACGATCCTGGCCGGGCGTCTCGATGACCGCTGGGGCCCGAAGCGGCTGATCCTCATCTCGCTCGCCTGCATGTGCGTCGCGGGCATCGCGGTGTTCGCCCTGGTCGACACCGGGCGGATCGCCTACTGGATCGGCGGCCTGATCCTGTGCGCGTTCGTGGGGCCCGCGCAGTCGGCAGGGCGGTCGTTCCTGGCCCGGGTCACCCCGGCCGGCCGCGAGGGCGAGGTCTTCGGCCTCTACGCCACGACGGGCCGAGCGGCGAGCTGGATCGCCCAGGGCGCCTGGACGGTGCTGATCCTGCTGACCGGCAACACGAAGTTCGGGATCCTCGGAATCGTGGCGGTGCTGCTCGCCGGCCTCCTCCTGCTCCTGCCGGTGAAGGAGACGCGGCGCAGCGTCCACCTCTCGCGCTAGGCCGTATCGCCCACCGCAACCCATCGGCTCACCAGCACCACCTGAGCTCAGAACTCCTGGAACGCGGGCGCTTGAGCACGTTGCGTGGCCGTGGCCTGGACGTTCAAGCCCGCGCACCAGCTCGGATACACCCGGAAGCCACGCTTGCCCGGCCGCCTTCCCGCCGTGATGCCGAGCTCCGTGAGATGCGCGCCGGTGAACCGGAACACCCCTCTCCGACCCTGCTGCTCCACGAAGACGAGCAGACCCGCAGCGGGATCGTCATCGCTGAACGGCGCCGTGCTCCCCTCAGCGTCTCGTTGCCAGAACGCGACGAAGGCGCCCGGCTTGGTCGGAGTGTTACGCGCGGTACGGATATGCCAGGCCTCGTCGCAGATCTGGACGATCCCGGACTCGTAGTCGCTGTTCTGCATCTCGGGGATGACTTCGGCCGCCATGCCCACCCCCGCCGAGTACGCCGCAAAGGCAGTGAAACGCATACAGCCACGCTAACCTGCCGAGCCGTCAGCCCTGGGCCGAGGAAGGATGCCTCGATCGACGCGCCCCAGGCCCGATCTCGGCAGAGCACATCCGGCGGCCCGGACCTCCGCCCGGCCAGTTCAGGTCGCACTCTCTCCACTCAGGTCGCACTCTCTGCACTCAGGTCGCACTTTCTGCGCCGAACGGCGGCTCCGAAGAGCAGAAAGTGCGACCTGAAGCGGATCCGGCCGAAGCGGATTCGGCTCGCGGCGGAGCGGTCGCATAGCCCCGCCGAACCCGTCGGACCCCGCGAGACCCTGCGGGGTCGCCGCGCCCTGAGCGACAGACCGGCCGCTCAGCGCCAGTTGGCGGCGACCTTGGCCAGCAGGCGGGCGAACTCGGCCTGCTCCTCGGCCGTCAGCGCCGACATCGCCGTTCGCAACGCCTCGCGCCGGTCGCCGCGGATGCCGCGGCCCATCCGCCGCCCCTCGTCGGTGAGCACGATGCGGGTACGACGGGCGTCGTCCGGGTCCGCCTCGCGAAGCAGCCAGCCTCGTTCCACACCCTGCTGCACGAGGCGCGATGCGCGCGGCTGATCCACGCCGATCGCCTCACCCAGCGCGCTCACGCTGAGCGGGCCCTGGGCCAGCGCCTCGAGCATGCGCAGCCGCGCAGGCGCCTCGCCGCGAGCACCGTCCCACGGCCCCGCCCCGCGCGCGCGCGGATCCCCGTGCGCGGCTCCGTGCGCGCCGCGCACGTGCGGACCGCCGCGGCCCCGGAATCCGTCGCCACCATGCCCGAAGTCGGGATCGTGCATCCCGTGCCGATGCTCGCGCGGCGGGCGCAGGCCCCGACCGCGCAGTAGGCCGAGCGCCGCGACGATCGCGTCGAGGGGATCCGGGTTCTCGGCATCGTGAGGCATGCTCCGATTTTACATGCGACTTGACATGGATCCGGATTGCATGTCACACTGCATATACATGGCAGATGACATGGATCCGGAGAGTCCGGAGAGGCAGCCCCGCCGCGAACGGCGCCGAGCAGCCGGTCATCGCCCCGAGACCTGAAGGACTTCGCATGAACACCGCAGAGAACAACACACAGAACACGCCCACTGACCGGAGCCGCCCGTTCGGCTTCTGGATCACCGCCGTCGACCGCCTGATGGCGGCCAAGTTCGCCACCGCGTTCGAGGACGAGGGGATCACCCGCCGCGACTGGCGGATCCTCAACGTCATCGACGGCACCGTTCCGACGGGCCGCGAGCTTCCGGCCGACAAGGATCGCCGCCTGGTCGCGCTCGGCTGGGTCGAGCCCGGCGCTGAAGGCTGGGCGCTCACCACGGACGGCACGGCCGCCAAGGCTCGCCTGACCACCGCCGTCGAGGAGATCCGCGCGCAGGTCGCCGGTGCCCTCGAGCCCGACGAGTTCGCCACGATGACGGGCTCCCTCGAGAAGCTCGCCCGCAGCCTCGGCTACGAGGAGGGCACTCGCCTGCCTCGTCGTCGCGCCGGCGAGCGCCGCGAGGGTGGCCACGGCCGTGGCCACCGCAGGCACCACCGCGGATACGGCGACCACCGCCGCAGCCACGGTGAGCACCGCCACGAGGCCGGGTTCGGACACGGCGAGGCCGGCTTCGGACGCGGCGAGCGCTTCGCCGGCGGCGAGCGTCCGGGCTTCGGCGAGCGCCCCGGCTTCGGCCGGTTCGCCGACCACCCCGGCTTCGGCCGCGAGTGGCTGCAGCGCGAGCACCTCCGTCAGGAGCACGCCCGCCACCAGCACCGTTGCGACGGACACGCCGACGGTGAACGTCAGCACGGCGAGCACTCGCACGGCGAGCGTCAGCACGGCGAGCACCAGCACGGCAAGCACTCCCACGGCGAGCGTCAGCACGGCGAGCGCCCGCGCGGGCACCGGCACGGCGAGCACCAGCGCGGGATGGGCCCGCGCCGCGGATTCCACCGGCACACGCCGGAGCAGATCCACATCCACCTGCACGGCGGTCGTCACGACGGCTGATCCGCTTCCCCTTCCGGCCCCTGTCCGCGCACGCGGCAGGGGCCGGACCCGTCTCCTCCGCCGGCCGCCGGAATAGAGGCCGCGCGGCCTCGGTTTCCCTTTCACATGACACTTCTCGCCCCGGACAGGACGACGCCCGCCGTCGTCGTGCCGGGCGCGATCCCGCCCACCGGCGGCGCGGTCGATGCGCTTCTCTCGGCTGTCGACGTGCGGCTGATGCGGCAGGTGCGGATCGCGCCGGATCCGGCCGAGACCATCGCGCTGGACCGTGACGCGCTGTCGATCGTGTACGTCATCGATGGCGCCGTGCACACCCGCTGCGGCGACAAGCCGATGTCCCTCGCGCGGGGCGACGCCATGCTGACGCCGGGACGGGTGCCGATGTCGGTGAAGACCGATCCCGGCACCCGGATCCTCGTCTCCACCCTCACGCTGGTGCCGCACGCGGCGCACATCGCGAACGCCCTGCCCGACGTGGCCCTGGTGCGCGATTTCGCCCACCACGAGCCGGCGGCGGCCGCGCTGGCCGCCCAGGTCGGACTCGATCTCACAGCCCTGCCGGTCGACGCCGCTGCGTTCGAAGCCGCCGGCCGCGACGGCGACGCCGTGATCTGCCGCATGATGGCGAACACCGTGCTCGCGTCGGTGATCCGCGCCTGGGCCGCGCACGGCTGCGCCCCCGCGGGGTGGCCGGCGCGCACGAGCGACCCCTTCCTGGAGAAGGTGATCGACGCGATCCACGCCGCACCCGGCAACGACTGGAGCGTCGAGGGTCTCGCCAGCGTCGGCGCCATGTCGCGGACGGTGTTCGCAGAACGCTTCCGCGCCGCCTTCGGCACCTCGCCCGCGAGCTACGTGACCGAGGTGCGGATGCGCGCCGCCCAGGACCGGCTCGTGCTCGGCTGCCTCGTCAGCGAGATCTCCCGCGACCTCGGCTACAGCTCCGACGAGGGCTTCAGTCGCGCCTTCCGCCGCCGCACGGGCCAGACCCCGACGGCGTGGCGCGAGGCCCGCACCGCCTGACGCGCCCGCGGAATTGCGGTGCGCTGCTCCGCTCAGCGATCCGCGCGGGCGCGGACGACGTCCGGCTCGCTGTCGCGCCCGGACCGGATCCGTCTCGGGCGCATCCGCTCCTGCCCGGACGCTTCCGTGATTCCGCAATAAGGACGATGGCAACTTCTCAGGACGGATCCGCCCGGATCCTCCTGCAGAGTTGCCATCGTCCTCCAGAATTGCGGCGCGCTGCTCCGCTCAGCGATCCGCGCGGGCGCTGATCCTGCTCGATACCCCGAACAGCAGCGCTCCGACCACCAGCACGACCGCGCCGATCACGTAGACCTGGGCGATCCCGATGCCGTCCACCAGCAGGCCGCCGACGCCGGCAGCGGTCATGATCGCCGCCTGGAATCCCATGACCACGAGGCTTCCGCCCGCCTCGAGCCGGTCCGGCATGCGGTGCCCGATCCAGGTGTTCACGATCAGCAGCCACGAGGCGAAGAAGAATCCCCAGACGAACGCCACCACGCCGATCGCCCAGAGGGATCCGGTCATCGCGTCCATCAGCAGCACCGCGCCGGCGATCACGAGCGGGGTGATCACGGCGAGCGTGCGGTAGCGGCGGTCGACGATCACGCCGATCGCGATGTTGCCGATGAAGCCGCCGATGCCGAACAGTGCGAGCAGCAGGATGATCGTCCCCTCGGTGATCGCGGCACCGCCCTCCTGCACGCGCTCGAGCGCGACCCGGATGTACGTATAGGCGAGGAAGTGCCCGAGCACCACCAGCACGTGGCCCACCACGCCCAGGCCGATACCGCGGCGGCGGAACGTCTCGACCAGAGTGGACAGCCGTGCGGCCCCCTCTGCGGGCACGCTCGGGAGCAGGATCCGCAGCAGGACGGCGAGCACCGCGCTGGCCGCCGCGGCGATCCCGAAGACCCCGCGCCAGTCGAGCACCTGGCTGAGCAGCACGCCCGCCGGCACACCCGCCACAGTGGCGAGCGACACACCCGCCGAGTTGAACATCATCGCCCGCCCCAGGCGCTCCGGACCGGCGATCCGCGCGGCGACCGTGACAGACATCGACCAGAAGCCACTCAGCGCGGCGCCCAGCAGCACGCGCGCGACCAGCAGCAGCGGCAGGTTCGGAGCGACCGCGACGATCAGGTTCGACACGGCCGCGCCGATCGCCATCCACACCAGCAGGGAGCGGCGGTCCAGGCGGGGCAGCATGAGGCCGATGGTCGGAGCCACGATGAGCCCGGCGAGCGCCGTCACGGTGACCATCTGCCCGGCCTGACCGGGCGTGACGCCGATCTCGGCCGCGATGTCGGTGAGCAGGCCGCCGGGGAGGAACTCCGCCGTGACGAGCAGGAACGCCGTCGCCATCATGGCGAGCAAGGCGCCGTAGTTCAGCCGGCGCGGGGCGGAAGCCGCGATCGTGGGCACAGGGGCGGTGGTGGTCATGCTTCCAGCCTGGCGCAGGACGGGGGTCGGCGCCCGACCGTGCGTCCGGCCGATCCGACCGATCGTCCGGATCGGATCCGGGCGTGCTCGATCGCGGCGGTTGTCAGAGCAGCGGCAGCACGGCCGGCACCGCGGCGGCGACCGGGAACGGCCAGGCCGCGTTCGCGATGAGCACGGCGATCAGCACGATCGCACCGATCAGCAGCACGACGAGGATCAGGAACACCAGCGCCACCAGGCCGGGGTAGCCGCCTCTACCCGCCTCGGGGGCCGACGGCGGAGATCCTGGCCGCTCCGGCGGGAGCGCAGGAAGCGGCAGTCCGGTCGGCGGCACCGGATCGGAGTCGCGGGCGGGGACCATGCCCGCGGGCGTCGGGTCGGCACGCGGGGGCTTGGCGTCGCGGCGGGAATCCCAGGTCTGCCTCACGGCGGCCCCCGGCGCCGACGGGTGCCCCGTCGTCTGCGCGGTGTCGGGTGCGGCTTCTGTGCCCGACCGGGCCTCGGAGGCCGGCTCGCCGAACAGCGCGGGGTCGGGATCCGCCAGGATCGCGGCGAGGCCCGGAGTCTCCTCCGCGGGCGCTGCCGCCTCAGGGCTGGCGAGCAGTCGCGCGAGCTCGGCGTCGTCCCGGGCGGGCGCGATCTGGGGGTCGGCGAGGATCCGCGCCAGCCCTTCGCTCTCCACGGGCACAGGCGCCGGATCGGCATCACCAGGAAGCGGTGCCGGCTGCGGGAGCGACGTCGGATCGTCGGCACGCCCGGGCTCGGGCGCATCGTGGACGGGCGGCTCAGGGACGACGGACGGGGTCGGCGCGACCGACGGACCGGGCGGTGCGGGCGCGGAGGACGGTTCGTCCCGGGTCGGATCCGTCTCGTCCGCGGTCATGTCAGCCTCCGGTGGATCCCGCGTCGGTGACTCCGACGTCGGTGCGATGGAAGTTCTGGAAGGAGCGCGAGGCGGTCGGGCCGCGCTGCCCCTGGTAGCGGTTGCCGTACGGACCGGATCCATAGGGGTTCTGCGCCGGCGAGGACAGCTGGAAGAAGCACAGCTGACCGATCTTCATGCCCGGCCAGAGCTTGATCGGCAGGGTCGCGACATTGGCGAGCTCGAGCGTGACGTGCCCCGTGAAGCCGGGGTCGATGAAGCCGGCCGTGGAGTGCGTGATGAGTCCGAGGCGGCCCAGCGACGACTTCCCCTCGAGGCGCGCGGCCACGTCGTCCGAGAGCGAGACCTGTTCGAAGGTCGCGCCGAGCGCGAACTCGCCGGGGTGCAGCACGAACGGCTCATCCGGTTCGACCTCGATCAGCCTGGTCAGCTCGGGCTGATCCTCGCCCGGGTCGATGAAGGGGTACTTGTGGTTGTCGAACAGCCGGAAGTAGCGGTCCAGCCGCACGTCGATGCTCGACGGCTGGATCATCGACGGTTCGAGCGGATCCAGTCCGATCCGCCCCGCGTCGAGCCCCGCCCTGATGTCCCTGTCGCTCAGCAGCACGGTTTCAGCGTAGTCGGTGCCGTCACTGCGAGTCGGTCAGGCCGTTGCGGAACGCGAAGACGACCGCCAGCACGCGATCACGCATGCCGAGCTTCTGCAGCACCCGGCCGACATGGGTCTTGACCGTGGACTCGCTCAGCCAGAGCTTCTCCGCGATCTCGGCGTTGGACAGCCCCTGCACCAGTGCGTCGAAGACCTCGCGCTCACGGTCGGTGAGCACCTGCAGCCGCGCCGCGGCGGCGGCGCGGTCGTCGTCCCTCGCGCGGCGGCCGGGGTCCTCCGCGGCGCGGCTGAGCACGCCGAAGCGCCGAAGCAGTTCCGAGGTGACCCTTGGTGCGAGCACGGCGTCGCCGGCGGCCACGGCGCGGATCGCGGCGACGATGTCGTCCGCATCCGAGTCCTTGAGCAGGAAGCCGCTGGCGCCGGCGTCGATCGCACCGAACGCATAGGCGTCGAGATCGAAGGTCGTGAGCACAAGGACGCGGATCCCGCTGCCCGATGCCACGAGCTCCCTGGTCGCCTCCAGGCCGTCCTTGCGGGGCATCTGCACGTCCATGAGCACGACGTCGGGCCGGTGCACGGTCGCGAGCGCCACCGCCTCGATCCCGTCCTGCGCCTCCCCCACCACCTCGATGTCCGGCTGCGCGCCCAGCACCATCGCAAGACCGGCGCGGATCAGGGCCTGATCGTCGGCGATGAGCACCCGGATCGCGGTCATGACGCGCTCCTCGGCAACGCCAGGCGCACGACCCAGCCCCGTGGCACAGCCGGTCCGGCCTCGAGCGCACCGCCGTAGAGGGCGGCACGCTCGCGCATCCCGAGCAGGCCCCGGCCCACGCGGCCGGAAGGCGCCGTGGGCTCGGATCCCTCCATGCGCACACGCTCCGGCGGAGCACTGTGCCCTGCGCGGGCGCCCTCGGGCGCGACCGGGGTCGTCGCGCCGTCGTCCCGGATCTCGGCGTGGATGGCCTCGGCGGTCACCCGCACCTCGACCCTCACCTGGGTCGGCGTCTCGGCGTGCCGCAGCGCGTTGGTGAGAGATTCCTGCACGACCCGGAACACCGTCATCTGCAGACCCGCCGGGACCCCCTGCGCAGCGCCGGACGCGGATCCGGTGCCGACCGCCTGCTCCGCGCGCCCCAGGTCGAGGTCCAGCCGCACCGGCAGCCCGATCCCCCGGTAGACCTCGGCGAGGCGCGGCAGGTCGTCCAGACCCGTGCCGTTGCGCGTCGATTCCTGCCCGTTCGTCCGTTCGAGCACCCCGATCGCCCGCCGCATCTCGTCGAGGGAGGAACGCGCCACTCCGGCGATCTGGCCCACCGCCTCGCGCGCTCGGTCGGGATCCGCGTCGAAGATGGCCCTCGTGCCGTCGGCCAGCCGCACGATCACGCTCAGCGAATGGGACACGATGTCGTGCACGTCACGGGCGATGCGCGACCGCTCGGCGAGAGCGGCGAGCTGCGCCTCTTGATCACGCTCGTGCTCGAGGATCCGCGCTCGCTCCACGAGCGCCGCCACATACCGGCGGCGGTTTCCCGCGTTCTGCCCCCACAGCAGTGCGACCAGGAGAAGCAGCAGGTCGAACGCCGCCCAGGACAACGCCGTGTCCAGCCGCGAGCCCGAACGGTTCACCGGTGCGAACCCGAACCCGGTGAGCAGATGGACACCGCCCAGCGCCAGGGTCACCGCATAGGCGATCGCGCCGGCGATCCACGCGCGGGACATCCGGTCGTACACCGCGATCGCGAAGACCGCGTAGGCGACGGCGAACGCTCCCACATCCAGCCAGAACGGCAGCAGTACGAGCGGCAGCGTCAGCGTCACGAGGTACAGCAGCATCGGGTTGCGCCGGCGGAACAGCACCATCACGGTCGCGACGATCGCCACGACCACGAGTCCCAGGCCGATGCCCCAGACTCCGCCGGGCCGCACGACCACCGGGTCCTCCGCGGGGGCCGTCCCGAGCATCGGCACGACGGTCAGCACGACCCAGCTGAGCGTCGTGAGGGCGTCGGCCCAGTGCGGATGGCGCTGCCAGCGCGACGCGGCGCGATCCAGGGCGCGCGCGGAGCCGTCGGTCACGTCGCCAGTCTCCCACGGTCCTCCGGGTCGGCCGAGGCCGCCCGGTCCGCGGTCGTGCACGACGAGCGTGACACGGGCTCGCCGGCGCTCAGCGGCAGCGCGGCGGCCGTCTCCGCCTCGGACGACGCCGGATCCTGTCCGTTCTCGAACACCTCGACGCCGGCGCTACGGCGCTCGCGACGGGCCTCGCGACGCTCCCTCCGCGCCTGCCTGCGATCCCCGCGGCGCTCGTAGAGCACGACCAGCGCGGGCACCAGCAGCAGGGTGAGCACCGTGGACGAGACCAGCCCGCCGATGACCACGATCGCGAGCGACTGGGAGATGAACGCCCCGCCGCCGGTGATGCCGAGCGCCATCGGGATGAGTGCGAAGATCGTCGCGCACGCGGTCATGATGATCGGCCGCAGGCGCAGGCGCGCCCCGTGCACGACCGCATCGTCGAGTCCCGAGCCGTTCCGGCGGTACTCGTTGATGAGGTCGATCAGCACGATCGCGTTCGTGACCACGATGCCGATCAGCATGAGCATGCCGATGAGCGCCGGGATCCCGAGCGGGGTCCCCGTGATCAGGAGCCCCGCGATCGCCCCCGTCGCCGCGAACGGCACCGAGACCAGCAGGAGGAGCGGCTGCACGAGGGAGCGGAACGTCGCCACCAGCACGATGTAGACCAGGGCGATCGCGGCGAGCATCGCGAGCCCGAGCTCGCCGAACGACTGTGCCTGCTCAGCGGCGGCGCCGCCCTCGTCCAGGTTCACGCCGGCTGGCAGGTCGACTCCCGCCACCGCCGTCTGCACACCGTACGACGCCGTGGAGAGGTCGGCTCTCTCTGCGGGCGTGGCCGAGATCGTGACCGCGCGAGCGCCGTCGATCCGGGTGATCGTGGCGGGAGCCGAGACCACATCCACGGCGGCGATGTCGCCGACGCGGATCGGCGTCGCGCGCAGATGCTCGAGGTCGCGCTGCGCCTGCGTGAGCCGGTCGGTCTCGGCCTGCTGGCGCGACCCGTCGGCGATCGCGGTGCGCGCCGCGGAGATCTGCTCGTCGAGGCCCGTCAGCCCGCTCTCGGCCCCGGCCACGGCCTGGGTGAGCTGCTGCACGAGCTTCTGATACTCGAGTGCGCTGAGCTGGCCCTGCGTCGCGGGCTGGGGGTCGGCGGGCGGCGGCGAGGCGAGCAGCTGCGCGAGCTGCTCGCGCAGCGCGGCCAGGTCCGCCGCCCCGGAGGAGCGGGCGTCGTACAGCGTGGAGAGCTGCTCATCGGCCTTGTTCTCCGCCTCGGTGCGCGCCTGGGCGGACATCGTCTCCTGCTCGCGCTGCAGTGCATCCGCCGCGTCCTTCTGCGTCTTCTGGGCCTGCAGAGCCGAGATCGGCAGAGTAAGCGCCTTGACCGCCTCGGGGTCCGTCGCGGTCGACTGCGCACGGACCACCAGATCCGTGGCGGTGCCGTCGATGCTGACGGAGCCGAGCCGCTCGCCCTGGACGGCGGCGGAGATCGCGGCCCCCACCTCGGCGGTGGTGAAGCCCTGCGCCGCCGCACGCGCGGGGTCGACGGACACCTTCAGCACGGGCAGATCCGCGGCGAGGTCGCTCTTCACCGTGCCGATGCCGTCCACTTTGCCGAGAGCCGCCGTGAGCATCTCCGACGCGCTCGCCAGCGCCTTGTCATCGGGGCTCTTCACGATCACATCGATCGACGACGACGTGGTCTGCGTCGCCTGGGTCGAGACGGTGATGCGGTCGGCCTCCGGGAGCCCGGCGACGGCCTTGCGGATCCGCGGCAGCACGGCCTCGGGATCCGCATCCGGCGCGATCACGATGTCGAGCGTGACCGGCGCCCCCTGCTCACCCGCCGTGGTGCGGTACGAGGCGACCCCGTCGAGATCGCGGACCTTCTTCTCCAGCGCGGTCGCGGCCTTGTCCGACACGGCGAGCGTGGTGTCCAGCGGCATCGTCTGGGTGACGGTCACCGCGCGCTCGTCGGCGAAGCTGCCGAGCATGTCGGTCTTCAGGAAGGTCGCCGCCACGATGGTGCCGGCGAACACGACCACCGAGATCAGCACGACCGTGACCGGCCGGCGCAGCGCGAACAGCAGCGAGGGCAGATAGGCCCGCTGCATGCGCGTGACGCGCTCGGCGGGATCCTGCGCCGCCGCATCAGCGCCCGCGGCGGTCACGCCCGACGTGCCGGCCTGTTGCGGATCCGCTACGGCGGCGTCCGTGGGATCCGTGCTCTCGACGGCGGTCATCGCCGCCTGCTCGGCATCCGCGGCCTCGGCCTTCGCGACGGCGCCCCTCTTCGGACGGCGCAGGAACCAGTACGCGAGCACCGGCACGATCGTCAGCGACACCAGCAGCGAGGCCAGCAGCGCAATGGTCACGGTCAGTGCGAACGGGCGGAACAGCTCCCCGGCCATGCCACCGACGAGGGCGACCGGCAGGAACACCGCGACCGTCGTCAGCGTCGACGCCGTCACGGCGCCGGCCACCTGGCGCACTGCGGCCAGCACGTCGGCAGGGGTGAGCGGTGCGGATCCGCGTCGCCGCGCGATGTTCTCGATGACGACGATCGAGTCGTCGACCACGCGCCCCACCGCGACGGTCAGTGCGGCCAGCGTGAACACGTTGAAGGAGAAGCCGCCGACGCGCAGCCCGATCACCGCGATGAGCAGCGACAGCGGAATCGAGACGGCCGTGATCACGGTGGCCTTGGGCGAGAGCAGGAAGACCAGGATGATGAGCACCGCGAACACGAGACCGAGACCGCCCTCGACGGCGAGATCATGGGTCGACTTCTCGATCATCGTGGACTGGTCGAACAGCACCGAGCTCGCGGCGTTCGCGCCGAGAGAGGGCAGCGCCTTCGCGACCGCGGCCGTCACCGCATGCGACACCTGCACGGCGTTCGCCTCGGGCGTCTTGGTGATCGTCAGGCTCAGCGCGGGACGGCCGTCGGCGCGCGAGATCGTGCTCTGCGGGACGGGTGCGAGCTCGACGGTCGCGACCTCGGACAGCGGCACAGGCCCCTGCATCGACGGGATCGGCATCGCGGACAGGCGCTCGATCGAGGTGCCCTCCTGGCCGACCTCGATCGCCATGGCGCGCGTGCCGTCGCTGCTGGTGCCCGCCGGCACCACGACGCCTGCGGTGCGCAGGATCCCCGACACCGCGGCCGCATCGATCGACCGCGCCGACAGCTTGGCCGGATCCAGCGTCACCAGCACGCGCTCGGAGGCGCGACCCGACACTTGCACCGCACGCACACCCGGCACGTGCTCGATCGCAGGGACGAGGGTCTTGTCCACCCGCTCGGCAAGGGCGCCGATCTCGCCGTCACCCGTGATCGCGAGGCTCTGCACCGGGATGTCGGCGGAGCTGCCCGCATAGACCTCGGTGTGCACGCCGTCCGCGGCGGATCCGGCGGCGGACGCTGCGGCCTTGAGATCGGCGAGGATCTTGGTGTCATCGCGGCCGAACGCCCAGTTCACGGTCAGCTGCCCGCTGTCGCTCGAGGTGCTCGTGCGCACCTCGTCCACCCCGGTCACGGAACCGAGCGCATCGGACAGCGGCTTCACCACGTCGTGGTCGAGGGTCTCGGCCGAGGCGCCGGGCTTCGTCACGAGGACGACCGCCGCGGGCTGCGACATCGACGGCAGCAGCTCCTGCTTCATGCTGCCGGTGGCCCACAGGCCCGCTCCGACGATGAGCACGGTGAACAGGGCCACGACGGCGCGGTTGGCGAGGCTGAGTCGGGTCAGCGGGGTCACGGATCCTCCAGGCGATCACGGGCGGGCGCAGGGGCACCGCGACTGCCGCGGGCTGCGACGAGCCGTACCTTCAGCCAACCGCGCACCATGAGGCCGGCACATCCGCTTCAGGGAGGATCCGGTCCGTCCCGGGGTGGTCCTCAGGTACTACATCCTCCGGCGGCGTCCGCAGACGACATCGCCCCCTCCGCACAGTGCGAAAGGGGGCGATGTCGGCAGATCCGCGGGTCAGGCGTCGCGCGAGCGCAGCACCACCCAGGATCCGAGCAGGCCCGCGGCGACCCAGGCGCCGAGGGTGAGGAACGCCACGCCTGCGGACATCGGCGCGGTGTCGCTGGGCAGGATCGCGTTCTGCGCGGCCGACAGCGGCAGGTAGTTCGCGGCGTCGAGCACCCACTTCCAGGACTCGCCGGCGAAGGCGAAGAAGTTCGACATGATCGGCAGCACGAACAGCAGTCCGACCGTGGCAGCGATCGCACCGGCGCCCGAGCGCAGCATGAAGCCGAACGAGACGCCGATCAGCGCGCACACCGCCATCGTCGCGGCGGCGGCGAGCAGCGGCAAGATCACCTTGTCGGGCGCACTCCACTCGAGGCCCTGGCCGTGCGCGCCGAGGATCGCCGACACGAGGACGGCGGCGACCACGAACATCACCAGCGACGCGAGGAACAGGAACACCCCGAGCACCACGGACTTCGCCACCAGCACGCGCCCGCGGCGCGGGTCGGCGGTGAGCGTGGAGCGGATCATGCCCGTGGAGTACTCGCCGGTGACGGCGATCGCACCCAGAATCCCGGCCAGCAGCGCGGTGAACTGGATCGGCGTGACCACGGCCATGATGCCGTTGAGCCCGCGCGGTGCCTCACCGGAGGTGGTGAGGGCGAATGCGATCAGCACGGCGATGCCGATCGTGAGCGCGGCGGTGATCGCGATCGACCACCAGGTCGAGCGCAGCGTGGTCAGCTTGATCCACTCGCTGCGCAGGCTCCGCGGGAAGCTGAGACGGAACCGGCCCGGCAGGGCGGGGACAGTGGGGGCGACGGCGCTCATGCGACCACCTCCGGGATCGGGGCGACGGCTTCGGGCACGGCGCGGGTTCGGTATTCGACGGCCTCGCCGGTGAGGGCGAGGTAGGCGTCCTCCAGCGAGCCGCTGGTGGGGGTGAGCTCGTGCAGGGCGATGCCGCGCTCGGCGGCGAGGTCGCCGATCCACCATGCCTCGGGGCCGGTGACGTCGATCGTGTCGTGGCCCGAGGGGGTGATCAGGGCGCCGGCGGCGATCAGCAGATCGCCCAGCTCGGCGGCGCGGGGGCTCCGCACCCGCACCTGGGCGGTGGTCCACTGCTGCACGAGCTGCGACAGCGGTGCGTCCGCGAGCACCCGGCCGCGGCCCAGCACGATGATGTGGTCGGCGGTCTGCGCCATCTCGCTCATGAGGTGGCTGGAGAGCAGCACCGTGCGTCCCTCCGATGCGGCGTGCCGCACGAAGTTGCGCACCCAGAGCACACCCTCGGGGTCGAGCCCGTTGACCGGCTCGTCGAGGATCAGCGTGTGCGGGTCGCCGAGCAGGGCTGCGGCGATGCCGAGGCGCTGCCCCATGCCGAGCGAGAACCCGCCCGCGCGCTTGCGGGCGACGGATCCGATGCCGGCGATCTCGATCACCTCGTCGACGCGCTTCGAGGGCAGGCCGTGCGTGGCGGCGAGCGCGCGCAGGTGGTTGCGGGCCGAGCGGCCGGTGTGCACGGCCTTGGCGTCCAGCAGCACGCCGACCTCGGTGAGGGGCGCGTGCAGACGGCGGTACTCCTGTCCGTTCACGGTCACGCGGCCCGCGCTCGGCCGGTCCAGGCCCACGATCATCCGCATCGTGGTCGACTTGCCGGCGCCGTTCGGTCCGAGGAAGCCGGTGACGGTGCCCGGCCGCACGGTGAACGACACGTTGTCGACGGCGGTCTTGGGTCCGTATCTCTTGCTGAGGCCCTCTGCGGTGATCATGTCTTCGACGCTATGCGGCGGCTGTGCCTCGTCGCATCCCTCTGGAGGATGACTCCGGGGATCCCCGGGGATGATTCCGGAAACCCCGAACGTCGCCCGCCCCCCTGCCCGGGCTCCTCGCGGGTTCTCCCCTCACTCCGTTTCCCTCCCCTCACCTTGTTTCCCTCCCCCGGTCGGCGCCCGTGCGGGGAGGGAAAGTCGCGGCGGGGAGGGAAACCGTGCGATGAGGCAGGGCGGATCCGGGATCCCGTGGGCGTTTGTTATGCTGGCCAGGCGTCACCGACGCACGGGGCTGTAGTTCAATGGCAGAACTTCTGCATCACAAATTCTGAATCCCGCAACTTCCCGGAAGCTCCCGCCGCGGTCGATTCTCCTGCGCGATTCCGCGGAACGCTGGCCGCTTGACATCCCGCCCGGTCCCGGCCGATCCCGCAATTTCCTCGCGCAAAGCGCGGGGTAAACGCGTGGCAATCAGACCCCACGATGCATGCACATCGGATAGAACATAGATTTGAATGCGGGTAGAGTGTGGCCGCACGCGTCGTTTTGCGACAACCGCACCAGCGTGTTTGACAGAAGTTCCGCGGAGCCCGTAGATTCCGCGCATGAACCGTGGAACGAAACTGGGGTTGACCTCGGTCGCTATTGTCGTCACCTTTCTCACGCTCTGGCCCTCGAACGCGGTTCTGGCGGCCACGTCGAAGCCTGCGGTGGACCTGACGCAGCCCGTTCCACCGAACGGGCAGTTGGTGTCGAGCCTCAACGCCGAGGGCCGATGCCTTTTCGACAATGGCGTCTACCCGGCGGGTGGCGTGGGTTACCGAGACAGCTCTCTCCCTTATGACGACCTTGAGCCCGTACCTCGAGCCGAACAGACGTTGCGCGCCCAAATCCTGCGGCAGCACGCGGGGCAGGTGATGGAGGTATCGTTCGCGGGGAAGACGGGGACCGTCACGGTCAGCAAGGCGTCGGTTCAGGGTGCGACGTCGACCGTCGACGAGCTGGCGGGAGCCGACCCTGCAGCCGTCGACGCGTTGGCGACGTTGCGAGCTGCGGGAACTCAGATCGGCGTGGAGTCCAAGGATGCGCCGTCGCTGTTGGATGTGTGTACGATCCGAAGCGCCATCAGCACCGTCGCCACCAAGATTCCCACTCTGTCCGCCTCCGCCGTGACCAACGCAGCCGACGGCAAGGTCGATATCACCGTCAATGCCGAGTCCTTGCTCTCGCTTCAGGCAGCACTCTCCGGCTTTGCGCCGTGGATTCGACTGCAGAGCGGGGACGTCGAGCCGGCTTCCCGGACCGCCGATAGCGCACCATGGTACGGGGGCGCCAGGACCAATCGTTGGGACGGCGAGCCCTGGTGCTCCACGTCTTTCCGGTTCAACAACGGTTCTCGGTACCTTCTCACGGCGGACCATTGCGGCCCATCAGGGTACAAGTGGTACAACAACGGCGACATGTACAACGGCGGCTACGTGGGGTTCAGCGCTTCTAATCTCGGCGCCTACGGCGTTGATGCGGCCGTCATTGCCGGCTCTTCCTACGGTTCCAGGGTGTACACAGGTTCGCCCAGTTCCTCGACCTCCATCGAGGCAAACGGTGTCTATCCGAACTCCGCCCTCAACTACCTCGACCAGCTGGTGATCTCTGGGGCATCTTCAGGACAAGGCAACATCACCTCGGCAGGAAACAGTCAAACCTGCCGTTGGTATGAGGGAAAGAACTATTGCCACCTGCTGTACTTCTCCGCTGTCGGCGGCCTCTGCATCGGTGGCGACAGCGGCGGCCCAATCGGCGTCTACGACCCCGCGAACGGAAGGTTGATCGCCTCGGCTATCGTTTCGGCCACAGAGGGCGACCGGAATGGCAATCATTGGTGCCTAGGTACCGATATCTCTGCCGCCATTTACCTTTGGGGTGGTGGGACCATTGGCTGAAAAGGGACGATGATGCAAAAGACACGACCAACACGATTCGCCGGAACGAAGCGTGCGACCTCCTATCTCACGATCGGCGTCGTCGCGGTGCAGCTCCTGCTGACTTCTTGTTCGGCCTCGACGGGGACAACAGCCGAGACCGGGAGCAGCAGCACCACATCCCCATCAACGCCCACGCCCACGCCCACGCCCACAGTGTTCGAGCCAGTGACCGCAGGACGGGTGCTTGTGGCCCTGCGCCCAGGAAGCCTTCCGATCGGCTCGATTAGCGGGCCTGCGGAGACGTGGTTCATCGCTGCTGGAAAGTGCTCGGCAGAAGGATGCGCGGGGGGCCCCTACACCTTCGCCAGTCAGGGTGAACTTCCGCCCGGGATGACTCTGGAACCAAACACAGGGCGGCTTACGGGGACCTCCACGAAACTGGGCACCTGGAAGATCACTATCACAGCGACCGACGTGAACGATCCGTCAGAAACCGGATCACTCACCCTGGACTACAGCATCTTCCAGACGGAGGCCGCGGACGGTAGCTCCCCCTCGCCCTAAATGCCAGGGACGATGCGCTGCGGCCTCATCAGGTGCGGCTCGCTCGTTGAGTTAGACGATGGCGCGGCTCGATTTCGTTGCGTCAGGAGGGGCCCTAGAACAATACCCACGAACGAGAGAAGGCCCCCGCCCCCCGGCATTGCCAGGGACGGGGGTCTTCTCTGTCTGCAGTATTCGCAACTTAGCGCCAGGTCTGGGCGGTTGAAGCATTTGGTGCGCCGTCCCACGCGGCGCCAGGAGAATCGCCCGTGAACGCTGGGCCTGTGTAGGTTCCCGCGACCAGGGTCGCGAGATCCACCCAGATGTCCCCCGATCCGAGCACGCCGTCGTGGAAGAAGATCATCCGGCCGTTGGCGTTCGTGATGGATCCCGTCACGCGGAGTTCAGTATCCCCGGCGGCATTCGGCGCGGCGTTCGAGTAGGTCGTGTTCCCGCCCAGCAGATTTACCGTGCGGGTTCTCACGCCTCCCGGCGCTGGACTCAGCGGCGCTTCGAGGTGCATCGTCACGATGCCCGTGTAGGTGCCGCTGACCGTCATCGGGAACGGTGCGATCTCCGCATAGGCGGTGTTCGTCGGATGACTCGGGATGATGCGTGCGGACTTCGACCCCGCCTTCGTCCACCGTGTCGATTGGACGGCGTAGGCGTTGGCTGTGCTCAGCCCAGCTACCGCGATGCCGGTCAGCTCGGACGGGCTCACGTTCGCGTTACCCTGCCAACGAGTCGAGAAGTCGGCATCCCAGAGAGTGGTCGCAGAGCTGTTCGCTGCCCCCGTCCATGCAGCCGCGAAGCCTTGGGGAGCCGCAACCGATCCGGCGAGCGTGCGGGCAGGCACAGTCCCGTCAGAGAACGCTGTCACACCCGTCACGTACGCGATGTCCCCGACAGCCGCGTTGCCCTGCCCGGACGCCTTCTCCACGAACGCACCCGCATACGACGTGCCCGGCGTGGGGGCACCGGTTACCCACGTCCAGGTGCTGGCGGAAAGCAGGGTCGGCGTATCGCTGGAGTTGATCTTCACCTGATAGCCCGCCGCGGTGACGTAGAACCAGGCGCCGATGCGGCGCGCGGGGCCAGTGTTCGCGAGTGTGTCCAGGTTGTAGATCGACATCAGCGTGACCGTGGACTGCGGTCCGTTGAGAACCGAGGATGCTGCCGTGGTGATGCCCTGTGGATGCCCGGCTGGGGCGGCTACGTTCCTAGCCACGGTCCATGTCGCCGTGTTGTTCGACTGGAATCCCACCGCCGCCACAGCGTTCGGGTTGGTCGAGAGGTTCATAGAGATGATGGGCTGCTGCGCACCCGTGAAGAAGAGGCCCGCGGGGCGCGATGCATCCACGTTCTCCTCGACGATCGCGTACCGGACTCGGAGCACGTCGCCCGCGAGAGCACCAGGGATGTAGGCGATCAGGTTCACGGCGTTCGTCGTCGTCGCGGCGATGGTGCCGAGGATGGTGATCTTCTGCCAGGTGCCGTCGAAGGTCGCCGGGACTCCCGCGGCGGTGCCGAGGTTGATCCCGTTGTGCAGCACGGGGTACGCGCCGCTGGGGATTGCTCGACCCACCAGCGACCCCTCGGCCTTTACCTCCAGCGACGCGGAGTAGTAGCGCCCCACCGTGGCGGGCAGCGATATGGCGTAGACGCCCTCCGTGAGTCCGGTGCCGCCCGTCGTGATCGTGTAGACCACCTCGCCCGCAACGGGAACAGACAAGGACCCGTTGACCGGGCGATTCGTCTTCCAGTTGTTTGACGCTGGAGCGCCCGCCGAGACGGGCGGGGCCGGATCGAGCACTCGCTGAGTACGCACGACGACGGCGGATCCCGCCGTCTCGAAGCTCGTGTGGGAGGACATCGATCTCACCCAGACACCTGCGCGCGTGAAGGGCTGGGGCACAATGGCGAAGGGCCCGGATGGGAAGTGGCGGATCCAGCCGCACCGCAAGAACCACAAGGAAATCTACGTCGCGCTCCCGCGATTCGTCTCCCAGATGCTGCTGCGCCGCCGCGTGAACTCTCAGTCCCCGCTCCTGTTCCCGTCGTCGACCCTGACGCCGAGGATCCCGGGCAACTTCCGTACCCAGTGGCACGCAGCGCTCAAGGGGACCGCGTTCGAGGGCCGGCTACCGAGGGAGTTTCGCTCCACCGTTGCCACGCTGCTGCGCGACGAGGCCGGCATCGAAGCCGCTCAGCACCAGCTCAACCATGCGCACATGTCTACGACAGAGGACAAGTACGCGGTGCCCGTCACGGTCCTTCCGGACCAGACAGTCATCCTCGAGCAGTTCGATGTTCTCTCGGATTGAAAGCGCGGGGTAAACGCGGGGTTTGCCCGTCTGACATGCAACCTATAGACTCGCAAGGTCGCTTCAGCCGCGGAATTACGCGGCTGTTTCGATGTGGGGCTGTAGTTCAATGGTAGAACTTCTGCTTCCCAAGCAGACAGCGCGGGTTCGATTCCCGTCAGCCCCTCCACTCCGACAAGGCCTCCGTCACCGACGGGGGCCTTCGTCGCGTCAGACGCCGTACGGATCCCGCTCCGGGGCTACTCCCGCACGCGCACGAACAGTCCCGGGTACTCGAGCACGAGCCCCGCGGCGTCGACGAGGATCTCCCGGCGGAAGTCGCTGTCCCGCGACTCGTAGAGGTAGCGCTCTCGGCTGAGGCACGTGTAGCGCTGCGGATCCGGCAGCACCTCGAGCGCGTCGGTGACGTAGGCGGTGACGATGTCCCGGGACTCGCCGGGTCTCAGCGCCAGGCGGCGGATCGGCAGCGTGTTCGTGAAGGGGCTGAAGGACAGGTCGATGTCGATCGCCGCACTCAGGTCGGGGCGCGGCACGTCGTTCACCCGCCATTCGCCCGCCGACGATCGGGCCAGGCGCAGGGTTCCGACGCGGTCGTCCTCGACCGTGAGATCCGCGAACTCCCACCGCTCCGTCAGCCGGGCGGCATAACGGATCACGCGACCAGGGCTCTCCACGACCGATGTCGCATCCACGCCGCCCGTCGCGACGGACAACTCCAGCGTCTCCGTGCTCCCCGTTTCGACGCCTCGCCAGCGGATACGCATGACGCCGTCAACCGATCGATTCGGCGAGGGAGACGATGATGCCCTCCGGACCGCGGACGTAGGCCATCCGGATGGCGTGCTGCCATTCGCCGACGCCGCCGACCAGCGCGTATCCGTCGCCCACGACCTGGTCGATCATCGCGTCGAGGTCGTCGACCATGAAGGCGACGTTGCGGATGCCGAGCTCGTTCGCCATCGGAGCCGGCGAGCCGGGCTCGTGATCGGGGCGGGTGAAGCTGGACAGCTCCAGCGTCGTGCCGCCGGAGGGAGCGCGCAGCATGACGATCCGAGTCCGGGCGGCGGGGATCCCGATCACCGTGTCGAGGAATTCGCCCTCCACGGCCATGGGATCGCCGAGAACCTCCAACCCGAGGCCGGCGAAGAACGCTGTGACCGCCTCCAGGTCGGCGACCGTGATTCCGACGTGATCGAAACTGCGCACCCGCGGCGCACCAGCAGGGTCAGACAGGGGCTTCTGCGTGCTCATCCTCGAACCTCGTTCCTGTGGGGGTGCGGGTCGCTGCCCGCGGGCTGGATGGCTTGCGGGAAGTCGAAGAACCGGTGCGGGTCGTAGCGCTGCTTGACGCCGGCAAGACGGTCCGCGTTGGCGCCATGGTAGGCGGAGAGCGGATCCTCGAGCAGAAGGTCGGGGAAGTTCGGATACACCCGTCCGGATCCGGCTTCATGGGCGGCGTTCCAGGAATCGTCGATCCACCGGTCGCCGGGGTCGCCGACATGCTCCAGCAGGAAGCGGGTGCCACGGTGCGCGAACGCGGTCTCACCCGAGGCCACCCGGTTGTACGCCCCGCCCATCGCCGTGTACGAAAGCCTGCGCGGCCTGCTGCGGTCCGCGTCGGCGAGCAGCGACTGGATCCGTTCCAGGATCGGTTCTTCGATCGTGTGCTCGAAGAACTCCGACCGCAGGCGGACCGGACGCTGCGGCAGCGAACGCCGCTCGTCGGCGTGCGTCTCCTTCACGGTCGAGTACGGCACCGGATCTTCCACCCGCAGCCGCGCCGACCCGGCTCTGCCCAGGAGCTCCCGCAGCCACGCGTTGGTCACGGACGCGGGAAGGCTCGAGGCTCCGACCGCGCGGACCTGCAGACCGGGGACACCCGGCTCCAGCTCAATGACCAGATCGACGGTCAGGCCGTCGGGTGCATCGGGGGCGTGCTCCTGCCAGGCCGTCACAAGAGCACCGAGGTCGACATTCCCCGGTATCGCGACCTCGACACGGGAGACCATGGGCTCGGGCACGGTCGCGAACCGGAACGTGCTGACCACCCCGAACTGGCCCCCTCCCGCGCCGCGCAGCGCCCAGAACAGATCCGGCTCGCGATGCTCGTCGCAGTCGACGATGTCGCCGTCGGCGAGCACGACCCGGGCGCCGATCAGCCGGTCGCAGGTCAGCCCGTGCTGCCGTCCCAGCAGACCGATCCCGCCGCCGAGGGTCAGGCCCGCGATGCCCACGGTCTCCCCGCATCCCGCCGGCAGCGTGCGTCCCACCGCATGCAGTGCGCCGTACACCCGGCCCAGCCGGCACCCTGCGCCGATCGTCGCCGTACCCGACGGATCGACGCGGACCTGATCCATCGCGGCGAGGTCGAGCACGATGCCGTCGGTGGTGGATCTGCCGGCGAAGCAGTGGCCACCGCCCCGCGGCACCAACCGCATCCCGGTCGCCGCGGCGTGGCCGATCTCCCGTGCGATGTCACGCTCCGACGCGCACGCGACGACCAGCGACGGCCGCAAGCCTGACGACGCGGTGCGATGCTGCTCTGGTGCGGACATGACTCGACCGTACGAACCACGTAGGCGCTGAGGATTGAACAGAACGCGCATCGTCCAGCACTCCGAGGGGGCCCGCCGGATGCTGCCGGCGGTGCCGACGTGTCGAACACCGCACGAGGATCGCCGGCCGGCTCACGCACCACGGTACGGCATCAGATCCCGCTGTCAGTTTCCTATGGGTGTCTGTTGCTGTTCGGATGCGGCCTCTAGGCTCTCTGGCGAGCGCGGCACATCCGAGCCGAGCCGGAGCGAAGGAGTTCCCTATGGCCGACTGGGCCGCTGACGTCAAGATCTACCGTCCCGACGCCGATGATGCTGCGATCGCGGGTCTGCTCAAGACCTACCGACTCGTCATGGACAGCCAGGACTCGGCGTACGTCGCATTCTCCGACAAGGACGAGGTCGAGACCGTCAAGACCAATTTCCTCAAGAAGAAGCTCGGCCTCACGGAGTCGGACGCGGTCCTCGACGCCGCGCTCGACGAGGTCAAGGAGACGATGAAGGCAGACCGCACCAAGAGCCGCATCACGGTCTACTACCTGCTCGCGGAGAAGTTCGGAAAGCTCGGCCTGTTCCACTGAGCGCCCGCTTCGATCACCAGAAGGACCCGCATCCGCTACGGAAGGTGCGGGTCCTTCTGCGAAGCACGAGACTCCGCCATGGAGCCGTCGACCCCCGGATCATCGACATACTGGCGGGATGACCTCTCCCGAGTATCGCGCGCGCTTCGGCTTCGACATCGCCTTCGCCAACGGCGGCGGGATGCACGGCGACGGCTTCCGCCTAGACCTGCCCTCCCCCGATCTGGACGCCGAGGCGATCGGCGCGCTCCTCATCCGCCACCTCGGTCTCGCACTCGTCGAGTCGGTCGTGCTGCATCGCCTCGAGATCGTCGCCGAGCAGCACCGCGGCAGCCGCGGGGTCGAGGCGACGACGCCCGCGCCTGCCCGCCGCATCGTGGATCTGTCGCACTCGATCCACGCCGGCCTCGTCACCTACCCCGGCCTGCCCGCGCCCGAGATCACCCCGTTCCTCACCAGGGAGGACTCGAGGGCGAAGTACGCGCCCGGCACCGAGTTCGCGATGGACGTCATCACGATGATCGGCAACACCGGGACGTACATCGACTCGCCGTTCCACCGATACGCCGACGGGGGCGATCTCTCCTCGCTGCCCTTGGAGAAGCTCGTCGATCTGCCGGCGGAGGTCTTCCACCTCGCCGATGCGTGGTCGCCCGACCGTCGCGGGATCGGATCCGCAACGCTGGCCGACCGCGACCTGCACGGCGCGGCCGTGCTGCTGCACACGGGCTGGGACCGGCATTTCGGCACCCCGGCGTACGGCCGCGGCGCGCCGTTCCTCACCGAAGGCGGGGCGCAGGCCCTCGTCGGCGCCGGGGTCGCGCTCGTCGGCATCGACTCGCTCAACATCGACGACACCGAATCGGGAGGCGAGCGCCCCGCGCACTCGATCCTGCTCGCGGCAGGGATCCCCGTCGTCGAGCACCTTGCGAACCTGGGCTCGCTGCCTGCGCGCGGCGCCCGGTTCACTGCCGCTCCACCGGCCGTCGCGGGTTTCGGGACTTTCCCGGTGCGGGCGCACGCGATCGTCTAGCCCGGCCGCGCACGCGACAGGGCGGCCCGCCGTCAGAGACCCTCGATCGACCCCTCGAACCCGAGCATCGTGTCCACCTCGGGCGGCGGGATCAGGCCGTCGTCGTCCTCGTCCCGGGGTGGACCGTTCTCCGCAGCCTTCTGCTCGTGGACCGGCGCTTCGACCTGGTCGTCGTCGTTGTCGTGCCCCATCTCATCCTCCTTCACGAGGGAGCCGGTCAGCGACGCCCTCATCTGCATACCCGCCCGCGGCGGGCCTGATCCCGCCCTGTTCTCCGCAGGGTATGCCGCCGTGCAACGCGTCACAAGGGGACGGTCCTCTTCGGTCCGCGGCGCCGGTCGCGACCGCGTTGTCCGGACCTGCGGGTAGCGTGACACCCATGTCCACAAGACCCGCTGTCACCCTCCGCGCTCGCACAGACGCCGACCTCGATGCGCTCTACAGCATCGCGACGGATCTCGACACGTGGGAGGAACGCAACCCGGGCCGCCCCGCGGTTCCGCCCCGCACCGCGTGGGAGGAGCGTCTCACGGCGCGAGAAGCGGATCCGGGCAGCAACCGGGGCTTCGTGATCGACGTCGCCGGCGAAGCCGTCGGCAACGTCGGCCTGTTCGAGATCGACGAGGTCGCGCGGCACGCCGAGGTCGGCATCGCGCTCATCCCGTCCGCCCGGGGCAAGGGCATCGGCACCGAGGCCATGCGGCAGATACTGGAGTTCGGGTTCGTGCGCGGCAACCTGCGCCGGGTGCATCTCGAGGTGATCGCGTCGAACGCCGCGGCGATCCGCTCCTACGAGAAGGCCGGCTTCGTCGTCGAGGGGCGCCAGCGCGAGCACGCCTGGGTGCGCGGGCGCTATGAGGACATCGTGCGGATGGGGCTGCTCCGCGACGAGTGGCGCGAGAACCGCGCGGCCGACTGAGCCCGCCTCGCCGGCGTTCCGGCCCTCGTCGAGCGCGACGGCCATCCGCACGCCGACCGTGAGCCCACACGGGGGGATGGCGTAGCGTCGGATCAGACCGCGATCGAAGGGGATCCGCATGGCGACGCACACCGTCACGAACCAGGCGCCGCCGCGGGAGGGCGTGGACGAGTTCGCACTCGACCTCCCGCTCGTCGAGGGTGTGCGACGGCACGGCGCCTCCTGGGCCGAGCCGGAGCTCACCGCGACCGGGCAGCTGGTCGGATCCGCCGCCTTCCAGCACGACGCCGAGCTTGCGAACGTGCACGAGCCGGAGCTCGTCGCGTTCGATCGCTGGGGACGCCGCATCGACGAGGTCGAGTACCACCCCGCGTACCACCGGGTGATCGGCGCCGCGATCGCCGCCGGAGCCCACACCTCCGCCTGGGCGGATCCGCGCCCCGGCGCGCAGGTCGCCCGCGCCGCGCAGTTCCTGCTGTTCGCGCAGATCGAGCCGGGGCACGCCTGCCCCGTGTCCATGACGCACGCGGTTGTCCCCGCGCTGCAGCAGTTCGGGTCGGCGGACCTGCAGGACGAGTGGATGCCGCGGCTGCTCTCGCGGGACTACTCGCCCGCGCTCACCCCCGGCAAGACGTCCGCCCTGTTCGGCATGGCGATGACGGAGAAGCAGGGCGGATCCGACGTGCGCGCGAACCGCACCTCCGCGGCGCCGACCGGCGACAGGTCCTGGATCCTCACCGGGCACAAGTGGTTCTGCTCGGCGCCCATGTCCGACGGCTTCCTGGTGCTCGCTCAGGCGCCGGCCGGGCTCAGCTGTTTCCTCGTGCCGCGCGTGCTGCCGGACGGATCCCGCAATCCGTTCCTCATTCAGCGGCTCAAGGACAAGCTCGGCAACCGCGCGAACGCCTCGAGCGAGGTGGAGTTCGACGGCACCCTCGGCTGGCTCGTCGGCGAGGAGGGTCGCGGCGTCCGCACGATCATCGAGATGGTCAATCAGACCCGGTTGGACTGCATGCTCGGCACCGCCGCCGGGATGCGTCAGGCGACCGCCGAGGCGATCTGGCACGCGCAACACCGATCGGCCTTCGGCGCCCTGCTCGCCGACCAGCCCGCGATGACGCAGGTGCTCGCCGATCTCGCCGTGGAGGCCGAGGCCGCGATCACCTCCTCACTGCGGGTCGCCGCGGCCTACGAAGCCGACGCGCCTGCCGAGGACGAGCCGTTCCACCGGCTCGCGACGGCGGTGCTCAAGTACTGGATCTGCAAGCGCGGGCCCGGCCACGCCTACGAGGCGCTGGAGTGCCTGGGCGGCAACGGCTACACCGAGGCGTTCCCGCTCGCCCGGCGCTACCGCGAGCAGCCCGTGATGGCGGTGTGGGAGGGATCCGGCAACGTCATCGCGCTGGACGTGCTGCGCGCGATCGCCCGCGAGCCGGAGACCGCCGACGCGCTACTGGCGGAGGTGCGCCTCGCCGCTGGGGCGGACGAACGTCTGGACGCGCACATAGCCGGCACGGAGCTGCTGCTGCGCGCAGCGCAGCGCGATCCTGCGTCCGCCGACGCGCAGGCCGGAGCGCGCCGGCTCACGGAAGCCCTCGCGGTGGCGCTGCAGGGCTCGCTGCTGATCCGGCACGCACCGGTCGCCGTCGCCGACGCCTTCGCCGCGTCCCGCCTCGGCGACGCACGGGGCTTCCTCTACGGAGCCGCACCCGCAAGGGCCGCCGCCGCGATCGTCGTCCGCCACGCCGGCGCGCTATGAAGGCTTTTCGCCGACCCGGCCCTTCGACAGGCTCAGGGACCGAACGTTGACACGACGGCCCGGTCGCTCACTCGGAGCGCCCGGGCCGTCGTGTCCGTGCGCGGGCCGGCTCTCGAGGAGGCCGGCCCGCGTGTGCTGGTCGGGCGTCAGCTGCAGCCTCCACCCTGTCCGAGGTGCTTGCCGCTGTTGCCGGCGCAGTACGCCGGCTGGACGATCGTGCCGGTGGCCGGATCCAGCGTCAGGTTCGCATCCTTGCGCGGATGCGAGAGGTCGAGCAGGTTGCCGAGCGAGCCGGCGACCGCGTCCAGAGACCCGTCGCCGAGCCGGCCGAGGCCCCAGTTGTCCTCGATGAACCGCAGGATCGACGACTGCTGCGTGACGGTGTGGTCGACGAAGTCCTTCTTCGCGAACGGAGAGATCACCAGGAGCGGCTGACGCGGGCCCGGGCCGCAACGATCGGCGTAACCGCCGAGGATCGGCGTGCCGGAGGCCGACGCATCGAGGCACCAGGCCGCATCGTTCTGCGGATCGTTCGACGCGTTGGTCACCGTCGCCGCGACGTGATCGTACCAGCCGTCGGAGTCGTCATAGGCGAGCACGATCGCCGTCGATCCCCAGTTCTTGGACTTCTGAATGGCGTTGATCTCGTTCACGACGAACGTCTGCTCGTCGATCGGATCCGAGTACGACGCGTGCCCGTCCTGGTAGTTCGGCGCCTTCAGGTACGAGACCGCCGGCATGTTGTCGGTGTCGACGACCTTGTTGAAGTCGGTGATGTCGTACTGGTGGTTGGCCTGGCCGGCGTGCCCGATCTCGGCGTCGGAGGCCGGGGCGAGGTGGTGCGGGTTGGCGGTCGACGCGAAGTACTGGAACGGCTCGTGATGCGGGTTGTAGTCGGTCGACGAGACACCGGCCACGTTCGTGTGCGTGGTCGTGCACTGCGCGTAGTCGATGCCCTTGATCGTCTTGGTGCTCTGCGGCGTGAAGCCGCCCTGGAACCAGCCCCACGACACGTTCTTCTCGTTCAGCAGATCGCCGATGTTGCGACCCTGCATCGCGGCGAGCGCATAGCTCTTCGCGTGGCTGCCGTCGGAGCAGTCGTCGAAGGCCGGATCCGGGTCCTCCGTCATGGTGCCGACGCCCTGCGCGTCCGGACTCTTCACCGTGTACGGGTCGGGGGTGGCGGTCTGCGCGCCGGTGAACGGGTCGACGCTGATCACGCCGTGCGTCTGCCCGGAGACGAGGTTGAGCGCACCGGGGCTCGACGGGCCGAAGGTGTCGGAGAAGCTGCTGTCGCTGAGCGCGTAGTGCTGGGCGTAGTTCCACAGGCCGGTGACGGTGTTGCCGTCGTAGTAGTCCATCGTCATGCCCGGGGTCGCATACCGGGGATCACCGGGGTTGCCGCAGGTGTCGGTGCTGGTGTTCTCGACGAAGCGGTCCATCGCGCCGCCGTTGTACGCCTTCTGCTCGGCGAGGTACTCGTGGTCCTGGTCGCAGGTGACGGCCTGACCGGGGGTGAGTCGCTTCGGCTGCACGGTGTTGGGGTTGTTCGGCGCGAGCAGGCCGGCGTTCGCGAGGGTCGCGATGTCGGTCGGGGTGTCCTTCGCGGCGGTGAACGGGGAAGCCGGCGCCCCCGTGCCCTGGACCGTCTCGCCCGCGATGTTCGCGGCATTCGGGTAGGTCGCGAAGTAATGGTCGAAGGAGACGTTCTCGCCGAAGATCACGACGACGTGCTGGATCGGGGTGGACGTGGCGGCAGCGGGACGCGGAGCAGCGGCGGCCGGCAGCGCGCCGGCCGCACCGCCGGCCGCGGCCGCCAGCACGAGGGCGCCGAGCGCCCCGGCGGTGCCGAATCGGGAACGGAACATCGAGGGACCTTTCGTGAGAGGAAGGGGCCTCGATGCCGTGGAGGACGCCAGGCGCTCCCCGGCATCGGGTCCCGCACCGAAAGTAGGCCTGCGCGGCCAGCGGCGACAGGGGTCATGGGCATCATTCCCGATCCGTTCACCGGATCCATCGGGTTCTCCCAGGAAAGCGGCCCGCGAAGACGCGCGTGCGCTCAGGAACGCCGGCCCGCGGGCCTCTCGCGCCGAAGGTCGGCCCCCGTCAGGGAGACCGACCTTCGGCGC
Organism: Microbacterium sp. 01T413_2; assembly: GCF_056398985.1. Lineage (NCBI taxonomy): Bacteria > Bacillati > Actinomycetota > Actinomycetes > Micrococcales > Microbacteriaceae > Microbacterium > Microbacterium sp. 01T413_2. Next base: position 45,492 of record NZ_JBFTQL010000003.1, on the reverse strand, counting down.
ACTGGGCGGAGCGGATCAGAGCGCCGCGATGATGTCCTCCACGCGCTGCTTGGCGTCGCCGAACAGCATCTGCGCGTTCTCCCGGAAGAACAGCGGGTTCTGCACGCCCGCGTAGCCGGCGGCCATCGAGCGCTTGAACACGATCACGTTCTCGGCCTCCCACACCCGCAGCACCGGCATGCCGGCGATCGGGCTGCCCGGATCCTCCGCTGCCGCGGGGTTGACGGTGTCGTTCGCGCCGATCACCAGTACGACGGAGGTCGACGCGAGGTCGTCGTTGATCTCCTCCATGCTGAGCACGATGTCGTACGGCACCTTCGCCTCGGCGAGCAGCACGTTCATGTGACCCGGCAGGCGTCCCGCGACGGGGTGGATGCCGAAGCGCACGTCGATGCCGCGTTCGCGCAGCTTGGAGACGAGGTCAGCGACGGGATACTGGGCCTTCGCGACCGCCATCCCGTATCCCGGGGTGATCACCACGCTCTTCGCGGAGGTGAGCATGTCGGCCGCGCCTTCCGCGTTGATCTCCCGGTGCTCGCCGTGCTCCTCGTCGCCCGACGCGGACGCCACGATCCCGAATCCACCGGCGATGACGGACAGGAACGACCGGTTCATGGCCTTGCACATGATGTAGGAGAGGTAGGCACCGCTGGATCCGACCAGCGCACCGGTGACGATGAGCAGGTCGTTGTTGAGCAGGAAGCCCGCCGCGGCCGCCGCCCAGCCCGAGTAACTGTTCAGCATCGAGACGACGACGGGCATGTCGCCGCCGCCGATCGACGCGACGAGGTGCCAGCCCAGCGCGAACGCGAGCAGGGTGACCGCGATCAGCAGCCACAGCTGCTGGTCGATCACGAACCACACCGTGAGCACCAGGAACGCGACGAGCGCCAGGATGTTCAGCACGTTCTTGCCGGGCAGCATGAGCGGCTTCGAGGAGATCCGCGCCGACAGCTTGAGGTAGGCGACGATGGATCCGGTGAAGGTCACGCCGCCGATGAAGATGCCGATGAAGACCTCGGCGTTGTGGATCCCGACCAGCGCGGGGGCCATCTTCGCGTGGGCGAGGTGGCCGTTCCAGCCGACCAGTACGGCGGCGAGGCCGACGAAGCTGTGCAGCAGCGCGATGAGTTCGGGCATGCCTGTCATCTCGACGACCCTGGCGCGCCACAGGCCGATCCCCGCTCCCACGATCAGGGCGACGAGCAGGAAGACCAGCCCGATCACGGCACCGCCGGTCCAGGCGTTCGCGACGGTGAGCGACACCGTGGCGAGCAGCGCGATCGCCATGCCGGAGATCCCGAAGATCACCCCGGAGCGCGCGGTCTCGTGCTTGCTGAGCCCGGCGAGACTGAGGATGAACAGCAGGGCCGCGACGATGTACGCGGCAGTGGAGAGAGCCCCGACGGTCACTTCTGGCCGCCCTTCGTGAACATGGCGAGCATGCGACGGGTGACCGCGAACCCTCCGAAGATGTTGATGGATGCGAGCAGCACGGCGATTGCGGCGATCACCTGGACGACCGGATTCGGATCCGTGATCTGCAGCATCGCGCCGACCACGATGACGCCCGAGATGGCGTTGGTCACCGACATGAGCGGGGTGTGCAGCGCGTGGTGCACCTTGCCGATCACGTAGAAGCCGATCACGACGGATAGCGTCAGCACCGTGAAGTGCTGAGGCAGCGGCGCGGGCGCGAAGGCGTTCACCGCGAACAGCGCGGCGATGCCGAGCACGATCAGCAGCGCCTTGCGGCCGGCCGACATGCCCTTCTTCGCCGGTGCCGCCCCATCCGGTCCCTGAGCCTGTCGAAGGGCGACCGGCGCCTTCGCCGGAGCCGCCGCGACCTGCACGGGCGGTGGCGGCCAGGTGACGGCACCGTCGCGCACGACCGTGACCGAGCGCTGCACGACGTCGTCGAAGTCGATCGTGAGCACGCCGTCCTTGCCCGGGGTGAGCAGGGCGACGAGGTTCGCCACGTTCGTGCCGTACAGCTGCGAGGCCTGGGCGGCCAGGCGTGAGGCGAGGTCGGTGTAGCCGAGGATGATCACGCCGTTCTCGGTGACGATGCGCTCGCCCGCGACGGATCCCTCCACGTTCCCGCCCTGGCCCGCCGCCATGTCGACGATCACGCTGCCGGGCTTCATCGCGGCGACATCGGACGCCGTGATGAGCCGGGGCGCGGCACGCCCCGGGATGAGCGCCGTGGTGATGATGATGTCGACGTCGGCGGCCTGCTCGGTGTAGATCTCGGCGGCGCGGCGGTCGTACGCCTCGCTCGTGGCCTTGGCGTAGCCGTCAGAGGACTTCTCCACAGCCACGTCGACGGGCAGGTACTCGCCGCCGATCGAGGTGACCTGGTCGGCCACCTCGGGGCGCGGATCCGTGGCGCGCACGATCGCGCCGAGGCTCGAGGCCGCACCGATCGCGGCGAGGCCGGCGACGCCCGCGCCCGCCACGAGCACCTTCGCCGGCGGCACCTTTCCGGCGGCGGTCACCTGGCCCGTGAAGAACCGGCCGAACTCGTGCGCAGCCTCGACCACGGCCCGGTAGCCCGCGATGTTCGCCATCGAGCTCAGCACGTCCATCGACTGCGCCCGCGAGATGCGCGGCACGGCGTCGAGCGCCAGGGCGGTGATGCCGCGCTGGGCGAGGGACTCGACGAGGTCGGGGCGCAGCGCCGGCGACAGCAGCGCGATGAACGTCGCCCCGTCAGCGAGCAGAGCGATCCGCTCCGGATCCGGCGGCGTGATCGCCAGCACGATCTCACTGCCCCACGCCTGCGAACGTTCGACCAGCGTCGCCCCCGCGGCCGCGTAGGCCTCGTCGGGGTACGACGCATCCGATCCCGCTCCGCGCTCCACGACCACGTCGTGACCGAGCTTGCGAAGCTGCGCGATCGTCGCCGGGGTCGCGGCCACGCGCGCCTCGCCCGCAGGCTCGCGCACGATGCCGATGACTGCCATAGCTACCTCCTCTGTGCCCGTCAGCGATGACGGGGCTCCAGGCGACCTCGCCCGGACAACCTGCTCAGAGTACTGAGCCGGACGGCGGGGATCCCTCGGCTTTTCGCGATCTTACGCGCAAAGAATCGCGGATCTTTCCAGTCCGACAACGCCGCGCGCTCCCCGCGTAGGCTCGTCCTCATGGCACCGGATCCTCGGCTGAAGGCACTGCTCGGCGACTGGACGGGGACGGAGGAGCTCTTCCCCACGGCGTGGACGGAAGCGGGATCGGCCCGCGGTGCGCTGAGCGTCGAACCCGGTCCCGACGGGATCCTCCTGGACTACGTGGAGTCGCGCGACGGAGCCGACGGCGCACCCCTCGTCGCGCACGCCGTGGTGGCCGGCGCGGGGTTCTGGTGGTTCGACACGTACGGCTTCACTCCGGCGACGCCGGGCACCGCGGTCTGGCAGGACGATGTCCTGGTGCTCGACCGGCGCTCCGACCGCGGCCGCACCGTGATGCGACTGCGCGCGGAGGGCGACCGCCTCGTGCTCGAACTGGACACGGCCGTGCCGGCGGACGCGGATCCGGCGCCCCTCGTGCGCGGGGTCTACATGCGCGGCTGATCACACGCCGGGGACGCGGAGTGGGGTCCGCCACGCCGCGACGATGCCTCCGCGGGCGGCCGCGAGACGCTTAGCTGTCCACGTGAAGGCCACCGCATCCAAACTCCTCGCGAGGCCGCGCCCCGCGATCAGCGCCCGCCTCTTCGACACGCTCGACATCGTGGCGACCGGCCTGTTCGCCGTCGAGGGTGCGGCGGCCGCCGCACATGCCGGCCTGGATCTGCTCGGTGTGCTGGTGGTGGGTTTCATCGTCGCGCTCGCCGGCGGGATCCTCCGCGATGTGCTGCTCGGCGATCTGCCTCCGGCGGCGTTCTCCTCGCGGATCCGGATCATCGTCGCGCTCGGCGCCGCGCTCGCCACGTTCGGGGTGCTCGCCGCGGTCGACGAGATCCCTGCCCTCGCACTCGCCGCCGCGGACGCCGTTGGTCTGGCCCTGTTCGCCGTCGGCGGCGCGGAGAAAGCCGCTGCTCGGGGCGCAAACCTTTGGGTGGTCGCCGCGCTCGGCACGATGACGGCCACGGGCGGTGGCCTCGTGCGGGACGTGATCCTGAACCGGGTGCCCTTCGTGCTGTCGCAGAGCGTCTACGGCACCGCAGCCCTGGCCGGTGCGCTGGTGACGGGGATCCTGCTGCGCTGGACCCGGGCACCCGGGCTCGCGCTCCTCGCCGGATTCGCGGTGGCGTTCCTGCTGCGCATGCTCGCCGTGTTCTTCGACTGGCAGCTCCCCCGGCTTCCGGTCTGACCGGTTGTGATCGGCACCGGACTAGAGTCACTCGTGCCGCGCGCGATACGACTGACCACCGAACAGGAGCCATCGATGACCTGGTTCTTCAAGCTCAACGTCATCGACGGCCCGCTCCCGCTCACGATCTGGGGGCTGACGATCGTGGCCGTGATCGTCGTCCTGATCCGCCGGCCCAGCCCGGCGTGGTTGTGGCGGATCGTGATCGCCCTCGCCGTCGGGATCGGCGGAGGCGCTGCACTCGTGGCGTTCGTGAACACGTCGCACGCCTTCGGGCCGGCCTTGCCCTACGCGTGCTGGTTCTGGGTGCCGGCAGGGTTCGCGGCGATCCTCCTGGGCATCGTGTCGTTGTGGGAGCGCCGGGTCTGGCGGAAAGTCGTCGCGATGCTGGTGGTGGTCCTCTCCCTGCTCTCTACGACGCTCGGCGTCAATGCGGCGTTCGGCGTCAACACCACGGTCGGCTCGATGCTCGGCATCGCGACCGACGACAAGATCGACGTGCTGCCCAAGCCGGTCCCGACCGAGACCACGAGCGGCCCGCTCTACGAGTCCTGGCACCCGCCGGCGGACATGCCGAAGACCGGCGAGACGGCCGTGCTCAGCGGCTCGCACGCGATCCCCGCCACCGGCGGCTTCCGGCCCCGCGATGCGGTCCTCTACCTACCGCCCGCGGCGCGCACTGCGAATCCCCCGCGGCTCCCCCTGATCGTGATGATGATGGGCTATCCCGGCGATCCGGACGCGACGTTCATCGCAAAGGCGCTCGATGACCTCGCCGCCAAGAACAAGGGCCTCGCGCCCATCGTGATCGTCGCGGATCAGCTCGGCGTCACCAAGTCGGATCCGGTCTGCGCGAACACCGCCAAGTACGGCGACGTGCCCGCCTACTTCAACACCGACATCCCGGCCTACGCGACGAGGAACCTCAACGTGCTGCTCGACCACAGCTACTGGACGATCATGGGCTACTCGAACGGCGGCGCCTGCGCGTTCACATGGGCGACCCACCACCCGGACATCTGGGGGAACATCGTGGCGATCTCACCGGACGAGTACCCGGGCGTGGAGTGGCGCAACGAGGCGATCAAGACGCTCTTCGGCGGCGACGCGGCGAAGTTCGACGCGCTCAAGGCCGAGGCGGGGATCGCGGAGAACCCCGGGAAGTTCGCCGGCCACCTCGCCGTGTTCACTGTGGGCGGTGCGGATCCGGGATACATCCCGGGGACGAAGCGCGACGCCAAGCGCGCCGAGGACGCCGGCTTCACCACCACGTTCCATGAAACACCGGGAGCCGATCACGTCGCAGGCGCCCTGAACAGCGGGATCCCGTTCGCCATGGAACTGCTCTACAAGCATCTGGGCCTTTCGGCTCCCTGACCCCCGCCCGTGCGCAGCGCATGCCCGGCGGTCCGCCGGCTGCCGAGTCGGGCGAGATCGCCGCTCGGTCACAACAGGGCGGCGCCGGTCAGTGCGGCGTCGCCGAGCCCTCGGCCAGCGCGGCCGTGTTGCCCGGCGAGAGCCGACGCAGCACGAGCGGCGCCGCGATGCCGTGCAGCAGGATGCTGCCGACGACGGTGACGACCATGACCAGGAGCACGATGTTGCCGTCCTCATCGGGCAGCGCGTTGTACGCGAGCAGGCCGAACACGATCGTCGCCGTGCCGCGCGGCCCGAGCAGGCCGATCCGCACCCGGTCTCCGCGCCCCACGGAGCTGCCCATCAGCGAGAGGTACACCGGGCCGAGCCGCAGCACGGTGAGCGCGAGCAGCGCCAGCACGAGAACCCGCCAGTCGAAGGAGTCGGTGAAGGCGAGCAGCGCCGCACCGCCGAGCATGAACCAGACGAAGTTGGCGGTGAGCGTGCCGACCTCCTCGACCAGCAGCAGCTCGGCATGCGGGATCACCCGCAGCTCCATGCCGCGGGTGCGGGCCACGCGGTACATCAGACCGGCGACGAAGGCGGCGACGAAGCCGTTCGCCTCGAGGGCCGGGATCGTCGCGATGCCGTACGCGATGAGCGGAAGCAGCAGCATGGCGTAGCGCGCACCGCCCTCGCTCGCGATGTCCCGGTCGCGCGCGATCCGCAGCACGAGGCCGACGAGACCGCCGAGCACCACGCCGATCACGACGGCCCAGAGCGTGGCGGGCACCGCGTTCAGGAACGCCTCCGTCATCTTGTCGACGTTGTGCCCGAGATCCTCATCCGTGACGTTGACCGTGTCGGATCCGGTGGCGATCGCCTGCCGGACCACGGGGGCGAGCACGACGGCGATCGGCAGCGCCATCCCGAAGATCGGCGAGACGAGGCCGTCGTTGTAGCCGCTCTCCACGTTGAGGATCGCGCGGATCCGCTCCGGCAGGCGCTTGGTGCGCAGCAACCGGGCGGCTGGAGCGAAATCGGTCGGCATGACCACGCACGCGATCACCCCGATCACCACGAACGACTCGGGGATGAGCAGCACGCTCGCGATCGCCGTGAGGATGAGCGACAGCGGCAGCGCGATGAGCACGAGCCGCGCCGTGACCCTGCCCTCGCCCCCGAAGATGCCGCCGCGCACCTCGGTGGCGTCGGCGAACAACAGGAGGGAGAGGATGACCTCGACGATCTTCTCGGTGACCGGAGAATCCAAGGCGGTCGCATAGGTCGGCAGGTCCCACACCGTGGTCGCGGCGCCCAGCACGAGCAGCATCGCCGGGCCCGCGACGCCCCAGCGCTCGAAGCGGCGCGACACCAGCGACCACAGCAGCACCGCGGCGAGGCCGAAAAGCACGAGCGAGGGCATCCGGTTCCTTCCGACGATGGCGATGGCGGCGCGACGGCCGCGGTATCGCGACGAGGTGAGACTATCGCGCCGAGCGTCCCTGCTTCGCCGCCCGTTCCTTCGCGGTCGCCACGGCCACCTCGATCAGCTCCCGGGCGGCCGGGGAGAGGTCGCGCGCTCCCCCGCGCCAGAGCGCCGTGATCGGGCGGATGACAGGTTCGCCGGCGGTGCGCACCGCGCGCAGTCGGCCCAGCCGGATGTCGTCGGCGGCCTCCCGCCGGCTCATCACCGCGGCCCCCAGTCCGCCCGCGACCGCGGAGCGCACCGCCGCCGAGGTCGGCAGCACCACCGCCGGCTCCGCGGGGTCCCGGCCGAGCCGGCGGCGCACCTCGTCCTCCCAGGCGCGTCGCGTGCCGCTGCCCTGCTCGCGAGCCACGAGCGGCTCGTCGGCGGCCGCCTCGAACGCGATGGGGCCGCCACCGTTCCAGGCGTGCCCCGGCGCCACGACCAGCACGAGCTCGTCCTGGTCCACCGTGGTCGCGCCGAGATCGACCGGCACCTCGGTCGACTCGATGAACGCGAGGTCCGCGTGCCTCTCGCGCACCAGCGCCTGCGCCTCCGTGCTGTTGCCAGAGAGCAGCTGCACGGCGGTCGGCGTGCGCCCGGCCTCGACCTGGCGCCCGCGCAGTGCGACGAGCCACGGTGGCAGCAGCTGCGCCGACACGGTCTGGCTCGCCGCGACGGTGAGCCGTGCGGTGCTCTCGCCACGCAGGGTGCGCGTCGCGGTGCGGAACCGGCCGACCGCCGCCAGCACATCGTCCGCCCAGGACGCCACGACCTCGCCCTCGAGCGTGGGGCGGGTGCCCGACGGGGCGCGGTGGAACAGCGACAGTCCGAGTTGACGCTCCACCGCGCGCAGACGTGCCGACGCCGACTGCTGGGTCACGCCGGTCTCCCGCGCCGCGGCGGAAATCGAGCCGGTGCGCACGACGGCGACCAGCAGCTCGAGCGCTCCGAGGTCGGGCATCGCTCCCTCTGTCACCTGGCTTGCCACAGTCCACGACTGTACCCCTATCGAGCGCCGCCGGATACCGCGGTCGACGTCGACGGACGAGCCTGGATCCATGATGTTCCGCCCTGCCCGCACGTTCCCCTCCCGCCTCGTCGCGCGCGGGGCGGACGTGCTGCCGGGCCTGGCGCTCACCGTGCCGATCGCCGTCGTCGCCACGCTGATCGGCGCGGCGATTCCGGTGCTCGGATCCGCCCTGCCCGCGATCGTGATCGGCGTGGTCATCGCGGTGATCCGTCGGCCCGGCGCGCGTTTCCAGCCCGGTGTGGAGTACTCGGGTCGGTTCCTGCTGCAGCTCGCCGTGGTGCTGCTGGGCGCGCAGCTGTCGCTCGACGCGATCCTGCGCGTGGGTGCGGAGACGCTGCCGGTGATGCTGTCGACTCTTGCCGTGTGCCTGCTCGGCACCTGGGTCATCGGCCGGGCGCTGCGCGTGCCCCAGCGCCTGCGCACCCTGATCGGCGTCGGCACCGGGGTCTGCGGGGCCTCCGCGATCGCCGCGGTGTCGCCGGTGATCGGCGCGCTCAGCGCGGAGGTCTCGTACGCGGTGTCGACGATCTTCGTCTTCAACATCCTCGCCGTGGTCCTCTTCCCCCTGCTCGGTCACGCCCTGAGCATGGATCCGCACACCTTCGGACTGCTCGCCGGCACCGCCGTGAACGACACCAGCTCGGTGGTCGCCGCGGCGAGCGTCTTCGGAGCGGCCGCGCTCGGGTATGCGGTCGTGGTGAAGCTCGTGCGCACGCTGATGATCATCCCGATCTCGATCGGACTGTCCGTCATCGAGTCACGCCGGGCGACCGAGGGGCGGCGGCTGACCCTGCGAGGTGTGATCGGGCTGGTGCCGTGGTTCCTCGTGGGGTTCCTCGTCGTCGCGGTGATCGGATCCCTCGGGGTGATCCCCGCCGGCCCGCGAGAGGCGATGGTGCACACCAGCGGGTTCCTCATCGCCACCGCGATGGCCGGCATCGGGCTGTCCACCGACGTGACCGCGCTGCGCCGTGCCGGCTGGCGGCCCCTCGCGCTCGGCGCGATCCTGTGGATCCTGGTCACCGTCACCGCCCTCGCGGTGATCGCACTGACGACAACTGGTCGTTGAGCGAGGACGCGCGAAGCGCGACCGAGACGAAACGCGGCGCTCTCGCGAAGGACGGCGTTTCGTCTCGGTCCGCTCGCTCAACGACCCCGGTCGGTCAGAGCCAGCCGCGCTTCTTGAAGACCAGGTACAGGGCGAATCCGCCGCCCACCATGAGCGCGATCGCCATCGGATAGCCGGCGGCCCATTTCAGTTCTGGCATCACCTCGAAGTTCATGCCGTAGATGCCCGCCACGATGGTCGGCGCGAAGAAGATGGCGGCCCAGCTGGAGATCTTCTTGACCTCCTCGCCCTGCCGCATGCTCTCCTCGGTCATCCGGCGCATCTCCTCGTTCTGGCGCCGGGCGACGATCGTCGCCTCCACGGTGAGCGCGTTGTCGAGATTGGCGCGGAACGTCGAGACGCGCTCGGACAGGGTCAGGATGTGGTCGAGCACGTCGCGCAGGTAGCGCTGCAGCTCCAGGTCGACGGCGTACTTCGCGGATCCGCGCAGCAGGTTCTCCAGCATCGGCTGCAGCGGCTGCGTGGCCTTCTGGAAGTCGATGACCTCGCTGCTCAGCTCGTAGATGCGCTGGGTGACGTCGGATTCCTCGAGGAACAGCTGCGCCTCGATCTCGTCGATGTCGTTCTCCAGACCCGCCAGCACCGGCGAGTACTCGTCGACGAGCTCGTCGAGGACCGCGTAGAGCACGGCCTCGGGGCCGCGGGCGAGCAGCTCGGGGTCGTGCTCCATACGGCCGCGCACCCTGCTCAGGCTCGGCGTCTCGGCGTGCCTGATCGTGACGACGAAGTTCGGGCCGACGAATACGTGAAGCTCGCCGAACTCGACCTCCTCGTTCGCGTCCAGATAGCGAGCGGGGCGCAGCACGATGAACAGGGTCTCCCCGTAGCGCTCGAGCTTGGAGCGCTGATGCCCGGTCAGCGCATCCTCCACGGCGAGCTCGTGCAGACCGAACTCCGCGGCGACCTGGCGCACCTCCTCCTCGCTGGGGCGGTACAGGCCGATCCAGCCCATGCCGCCGCGGTCGTGCATGAGCTCGAACGTCTCATCCAGCGTGTGCGGGGTGTCGGTGCGGACGCCGTCCACATAGATGCCGTTGTCGACGATCGCCATGGTTGCTCCTCGGGTCGTGCGTGCGCCTCGACCTGCAAGCCGGTCGAACGCGGGAGGCGTCGAGCCGTCCGCTCAGCTGTCTTCCGGCAGATGAGCGGACCAGCCGAACCAATACTCCCGCGCTCGACGGGAGTATTGCATCAGCCTTGCGGCAGCGGGCAGATGGCCGCGCCGTCGACCGCCTTAGCGTAGTCGTCCGAGGTGAACGGCAGGGCGAATTCCGGCGCCGTCCTGCCCTTGCCCGCGGGCGCCTTGGAGGCGATCGCCGCGAGCTCGAACGCGAGGTCACCCGCGAACGCGTCGCCGACCGTGGAATCGTTCAGCACCACGGCGACCGTGAAACCGGTCGCCGGGTCGGAGTAGGCCGCAGTCAGGTAGCCGGGCGTCCCGCCGTGCTGGCCGATCATCGATCCGACCAGCTTCGCGCCGCCGGTGGTCTGGTACCAGCTCGGGGCTCCGTCCGCGATGGGGAGCGGGGTGCCGAAGCGCTTCGGGGTCTTCTTCACCCGCAGCGCCTGCGCCGCCTCGGCCTGCACGTACCGTCCGAGATCGGCGATCGTGGAGACCACTCCCGAGTCGGTGTAGCCGTTGCTCGACGAGCTCACGGTGATGTCCGTGGGCTTCGCGCACTGATAGGCGCCGTCGACCTGGGTCAGGTAGGAGCCCTTCAACGCAGGCGACGGGGTGGGCGCGGCGGCCTGGGGACCGGGCAGCGACGTGGAGCCCAGCCCGAGCGGAGCCGTCACGTACTGGCGGATGAGCTGCGCCGCGGTCTGGCCCGTGGCGCGCTCCAGCGCCTGCCCGAGCAGCAGATACCCCGCATCGGAGTCGCGGTAGCCGGTGTGCGGGGGCGTCCGGTTCTGGGCGAGCCCGTAGGACGCCAGCTCCTTCGGCTCCCACTGCCGGTCGGGGTTGCTCAGCCACATCGGCATCGCCGTCGCCTGGGAGGAGCCGATCCCGCCGGTGCCGTTGCACAGATCCAGCAGGGTGACGTCCTGCAGATCCGGCACACCCGAGACGTACTCGGTGATCGACGCGTCGAGCTTGACCGCGTCGCGGTCGGCCAGCGCGTACAGCACGTCGCAGGTCATCAGGCGAGTGACATCGCCGATCCGGAACGACATGTCGGTGCTCACCGGGGTCTTGTCCTCGACGGACACGGTGCCGAGACCCTCGACGTAGGATCCGCCCCAGGGCGCCCACACGCCGACGATCGCGCCGCTCGAGCCGCTCGCCGCCATCGCGCGCTGGACGGCCGCCTTGATCTGGTCCTGCGTATCGGACGGCAGTCCGCCCTGCACCTGCGGTTTCGGCGAGTACGAGGGGGCTGCCGCGGTTCCCGAGCAGCTGCTCAACGCGAGTGCCGCCGCAACGGCACCGGCGACCAGCGCCCCTATCCGACGGCCTGTGATCCGACGCATTCGCCCCCCTGACATCCTCACGATTGTAAGCGGCCCTTCTCAGGGCGACGTCATCCCTGAGGATGATCCCGGACATCGGGCGAAGATCGTGATGTGCGGGATCCGCGCCCACTGTGCCTCAGACGCTCCCGAGTCCCTTCGCGATCGCCTGCGCGCGATCGCGCACGCCCAGCTTCGCGAACAGCGCGTTGACGTGCGTCTTCACCGTGGCCACCCCGACGTAGAGCGCCTCGGCGATCTCGCCGTTCGACCGGCCCTGCAGGATGAGCGCGTAGACCTCCCGTTCCCGAGCTGTGAGCGCAGGGAACCGCGTGGCGAGGGCCGTCGCCGAGGCCGGATCCGGATCCGTGTCCGCGAGGGAAGGCTCGACGCGCCCGTGCGCATCCGGCGCGGCGGCATCGGGGGTGACGGCGTGCGGCGCGCCGATCCGTCCCAGCAGCACGTCGCGCACCGGGGCGGAGAACGTGGACTGTCCTGCGGCGACCGCGCGGATCGCGGCGGCGAGCTCCGCCCGCCCCGCGTCCTTGGTGAGGTAGCCGCGGGCGCCGGCGCGCAGCGCGGCGACGATGTCGGCGTCGTCGGCGAAGGTCGTGAGCACCAGCACGGCGGTGCCCGGCGTCTCCGCCGTGACTCGCCGAGTCGCGGCGGCGCCGTCCAGCACCGGCATCCGCAAGTCCATGAGCGCGACATCGGGATGGGTGGCGGCGATGAGCGCCACGGCCTCGGCCCCGTCGCCGGCGGCGCCGACGACCTCGAAGTCCTCGACGAGGCTCAGCACCGTCTCCAGCCCGTCGCGGATGATCGCCTGGTCGTCGGCGAGCACGATGCGGATCCGCTCGGTCACGCCGGCGCCTCCACCCGCAACTCGAAACGATCGCTCCGTGCGCCCGCACCACCGCCGGTCCCTGAGCCCGTCGAAGGGTCCGGCACCAGACCTGCACGGGCGGTCCCGCCGAGCGCGGCGAAGCGCTCCCGCACCCCGCGCAGCCCATAGCCGCCACCGGTCGCGACGAGCCCCCTGTCCTGAGCGGGCGCCGCGGGGGCCGGGTTCTCGATCGTGCACTCCACCCGGTCAGGATGCCAGATCAGCCCGACCCGCACCTCGGCGCCCGGCGCGTGCTTGCGCGCGTTGCTCAGCCCTTCCTGCACCGCGCGGATCAGCGCCTCGGCGAGCGCGGCCGGTACCGAGCGCGGCACGCCGGCGACGTCGAGGCGGGCGCTCTTCTCCCCGGTGACGAGTGCGCGGATCCGGACCTCGAGTTCGTCCGGCGCTACCGGTGCCGCCGTGTCGGACCCCGGTTGCTCGGCCGGCTCGCGCAGTGCCCGCACGGCCTCACGCGCCTCTTCCAGCCCGTTCACGGCGAGCCGCCTCGCGGCTGTCACCCGTTCCGCCGCGCGACCGGCGTCACCCGCGTCGAGCAGCGCCTCGGCCGCGTCCAGCTGCACCACGAGGCCGCCCAGGCTGTGCGCCAGCACGTCATGCAGGTCACGGGCGAGCGCCACCCGTGCGGCGGTGGCCTGCGCCCGCAGTGCCTCCGCGCTCGCGCGTTCCCTCTCGATCAGGAGCACGCGCTGCGCCCGCCGGCCGAGCCCCGCGATCACGCACAGCACGAGGGCGGCGACGATCCCGGCGAACCCGAGGACGTCGACCTCGGATCCGGCCTTCCCCGTCGCGCCGGCCTGCGCGAGCGCGGCGCCCAGCGCGATCCCGAGCGCCCCCACGACCGCGACGCCGCCGAAGACCGGCAGCGGCGTCTGGGGGTCGCTCGTCACGGTCATCACCGCCACCACGAGCAGCGCCACACCCACCCCGCGCGTCGGAACCGCGGTGAGGCTCCCCGCGATCGTCATCACGGCGAGCAGACCGATCGCGAGCAGCGACGCCCGGCCGGATGGCGGAGACGTCCTCGCCTGAGCGGCCGGCGCCTGCACCCCTGTTGGAGGAACCGGATCCGTTCCGCCCCGGGTCGCAGCGACCAGCGTGCGGATCACCCAGGCCACGAGCCCGACGAGGGCGAGGGCGGTGACCCACGGCGAGACCACGGGGGCGGCCCGCCACAGTCCGTAGGCGACGGCGAGAGCGCCGGCGAGATTGATGCCGGCGCTCCACCAGGTGAGCGGATTGATGCGGGTCACGAGACCATGATGCGCGCTGATGCGTCCTGCGCGGTGCCGCGGTGTTGCCCTTCGACCCGGTGGTGCAGCACGAGGGTCCTGGCTGCGCGGTTCGCGGCGAGCACGAGCAGGATCAGTCCGGCCGAGATCCCGAGGTGGCTGCCGAACGACTCGAACGCGAAGGTCAGGCCCACGCGCACGCCGATCAGCACGACCCAGAGTGCAAGGCCCCAGGGCGAGGTGCGGGTCTCGAACTCGGCGGCGGCCCTGGCCGCAGCCTTGGCGGGCATCCCCGCCGTGACCGGGACGGCGCCGTCCGGGCGGGCGATGCGGCGGATGTGTGCGATCGCGCCCATCGCGGCGCCCACGACCACGGCGATCACGATCTCGACGACGAACGCGACGACGTCGATGACCCCGAGCCCGCGCCCGTTCAGGGACTGCAGCAGCAGTGCCACGCCGAGGATCGCCGCCACTGCGGGGAAACTCCAGTCGCGGGTGCCGAGCACCGGACGCCAGGTCATCTGCCGGACGGCGATCACGCCGACTGCGACGAGGATCAGCAGGACGTTGGAGACGATCGAGAGGTTCATGTCCTCGATGCTCCTCCGATGCCGGATCCGGCGGCACCGCCCTGGGGTGGAGATCCGCGTTCGGCGGGTGGAGATCTGCGCTCAGCGCGCGGAGTCCGCGCCCGGCGGGTGGAGATCCGCGTCCGAGCCCGCGATGTGGTGCAGGCACCACATCGCTGTGGTGGCACGACCATCGGCCGCCGGCGCGTCGATTTCTAGCCTTTTCAGTACGAGAACTTCCCGGATCGGGATGCCGCAGACGCCCTCCGCGGGCAGTGAGAGAAGGACACCATGAACACCACGAAGACCACTGACAACACCACCGCCAGACGCCTCGTCGGAGCCGGGCTCGTCGGCGCCACCGTGCTCGGCTCGATCGCCATCGGCGTCGCCACCGCCGCCCCCGCGTCGGCCGCGACCCCGGTGCGCGCGGCGGCCACGGCCGACGTCACCCGCGGGTTCGACATCGTCAACACGACCAAGCACACCCTGGAGCTGACCGGGATCGGCAGCCCGGGCGAGCGCGATCAGTACCGGCCGACCGGGACGAAGATCCTCCCCGGTCAGTCCTACCGCTACGAGAAGGTGTACTACTTCGCCAAGCGCGGCGAGACGACTCTCACCTTCAACTACAGCGAGGCCCTGGCCGACGGCTCGATCCGGATCGGGGCGTTCGAGGCCACGCTCGTGGTGGACGCGTTCAGCGGCACCAACATCCGCACGGATGCCGGTGCCACCTTCACCGTCGAAAACCAGGGCATCACCGCCGGCCGGCTGATCCTCTCGGAGAAGGAGTTCTCCACGATCTCGGTGCCCGCCTCCGACGCCCAGCGGCAGGCCGACCTGCTCAACCAGACCTGCATCTCGGGGATGGCGTCGTGCACGTTCACGCCGGTGACGAAGGTGGACGGTCCCGATCAGCGCAGGCTGGTCGCCGGTGGCGCGAACAACACCGACACGGCGCGTCCGGAGAGCTTCACCACCAAGGTCGTGGCCACCACCACCTCCTCGGTCGAGACAACCGGATCCGCCAAGCTGACGATCAAGGGGATCCTCGAGGCGGGCCTCAGCCACAAGTACGGCGGCACCTGGTCCGACACCAAGGAGACCACGAAGGTGCACAACTACACGATGAGCCCTTACTCGAACTACAACATGTGGTCGCGGTCGCTGACCGACCGGGTGACCGGCGACTTCACCGTCACGATGGGCAAGACCACCTGGAAGCTCACCGGGGTGCACTTCGACATCCCGAAGAAGGACGCCGACCCGCTCTACGACAGCGTCGCACGCCCGCTCACCGACCAGGAGAAGGCGAACCTGCCGCAGGTCGCCGAGATCAAGCCGATCACGCCGGCCGACTGACCCACTGGGGACCCGGGGGATCCGAGGAGTTGGGGAACCACGGATCCGAGCCGCCGCCCGCACCCGAGAGGTGTGGGCGGCGGTTCTGCGGGAGTACTCTCGGGGCACCGGCGGGATCGCACACCGGCAGGCAGGAGCACGTATGCGCATCGTCATCGCCGAGGACGAGTTCCTGCTGCGGGAGGGGATCTCCCGCATCCTCGCGGATGAGGGTCACGAGATCGTCGCGACGGCCGGCGACGCGGACGACCTGCTCGGCAAGGTCGCCGCCTACCGGCCGGATCTCGTGCTCACCGACATCCGGATGCCGCCCGATTTCGCCGACGACGGTCTGCGCGCGGCGAAGCGGATCCGTCGAGAGTTTCCCGGGACGGCCGTGGTCGTGCTGTCCCAGTACGTGGACGCCACCGGTGCGATGGAGCTGCTCGCGGACGGCGCGAACGGCATCGGCTATCTGCTGAAGCGCCGCATCCTCAACCTCGAGGACTTCCTCGACTCCGTTCAGCGCGTCGCCGACGGCGGATCCAGCATCGACTCGGATGTCATCACCTCGATGGTGCGCCGCGAGGTCCGCAACCACCAGGACGGCGGCATCGCGCAGCTCACCCCGAGGCGGCTGGAGGTGCTGCAGCTGATGGCGCAGGGCTACAGCAACGCGCGCATCGCCCGAGAGCTCTTCGTGACGGAGAAGGCGGTCGCGCGCAGCATCGCTCTCATCTTCGTGGCCCTCGATCTGCCTCCGGATCCCGACGACCATCGCCGGGTCCTGGCCGTGATGCGCTTCCTGGACCGGTGACGGATCCGGCACGCTCAATCGGTCCCTGAGCTCGTCGAAGGGCCCGAACCCGTGCGTGGGTGCACTATCCCTCGCGATGGCCGAGTGGAATCTCCGCGCGCAGCCTCGTCCCGCCGGGAACGGCCGGCTCGAGTGTCATCGTCCCGCCCAGGGTCTCGATCCGGTCCCTGAGGCTGCGCAGGCCGAATCCCGGGACCGCCCCGACCGGCCCCTTCCCATCGTCGCTCACCGCGATCTGCAGGCGGCCGTCCCGCACGGCCAGGTCCACGACGATCTCGCGGGCGCCGGCGTGCTTCACAGCGTTGGTCAGGGCCTCGGCGATCACGAAGTAGGCGGTCGACTCGATCTCGGCCTCCATCCGGCCGAGAGGAGCGGCGGCCTCGACCCGCACCGGGATCCGGACCTGGTCGGCCAGCGCGGATACGGCGGCCTCCAGGCCGTGGTCCTTCAGCCGGCTCGGCATGAGGCCCTCGACCAGGCCGCGCAGCTCGTCGAGCAGGGATCCGCAGCGCTCGGCGATCTGCGCAGCCTCCGCCCGGATGTAGTCCGCGTCGTCGGCCTGCCGCGCCATCCGCTGCACGTCGATGCCGACCAGGACGATCCGCTGCTGGGCGCCGTCGTGCAGATCCTGTGCGATGCGACGACGTTCGGCGTCCGCGGCCACGACGATCCGGCGCCGAGAGGTCTGCAGCTCCTCCGCGGCCACGTGGAGCTGCTGCACCGCGGAGCGCAGCTCGACGATCAGCCGCTGCTTGTCCATCGCGAGTCCGAGCTGTGCGGCCACGGTCGCGACCAGCCCCCGGTCCGCGATCAGGTCGCGGTCATACAGGAGCGCGCCCACAGGTGCCTCGACCGGACCGATCGGCCACCAGCCGCGCTCACCGGGTACGGCGAGCTCGCGCCCTGCGCTGTCGACGAAACGCGCCGGGTCTGTGTCCGCCGTCCAGAGGATCCTGGCGCTGGGGTCGCCCAGAGCCCGCACCGCGAGCGCATCGAGCAGCGCCGGCTCCACGGATGCCGCGGAGATGCCCGCGGCCACCTCCGCGACCTCACCCGCGTGACCGAACGCGCCGAAGGTCAGCCCCACGAGGAAGGCGACGGGCAGGCCACCGAGCATGAGCAACTGGACGACGGTCGCGGCCTGCTGCACGCCGGGGCGGGAGTCGAGGTGCAGCATCACGACCGTCACGCCGATCACCGCGATGGCCGCGCACCCGTAGCCGATGAACGGGAGCAGTTGGCGGCGCGGGAGTGTCGCCATCCGCGAGAGCCGGATGCCCCAGAGGACGACCGTCGCCGCCAGAGTGAGCATGCCCACCGCCGCCTGCAGGGTCCAGACCACCTCGGTCACACCGGGTTGCAGGACGACGATGATCTGCGGGGCCACGGAGACGAGATAGGCCACCGCCACGATGGCGCGGGCGGCCCTGCCGGGCAGCCGACCGGAGGGGAACGCGAGCAGCAGGTGCAGCAACAGGGCAAGCGGGAGGCTGGACGTCAGCGTGCCCAGGACGCGGAGCGCCGGGATGCTGTCGTCGTAGGTGCCGGAGGCCCACAGCGCCAACGCGGTGAGCAGCATCAGCCGCCCGATGGCGTTGTGCGGGCGCCGGTACCACGCGAGGAGGCCGGTGATGGTGAAGACCGCGACCAGCACGGTGTCGAGCAGGGATCCGCCGAGGCCCCTCGTCGAGGGGATCGCGAGCTCGACCAGGCAGAGGACGGCCATCAGGATGCCGACGCCGACCAGCGCCGCACGCAGGCTCGGCGTTCCCGCCCCCGAGGAGCGTCCGTCCGCGGTCGGCGGGCGCCGGTCGGCCGCCGGAATGCGGCCGTCCGCCGAGCCGTTGAGCGGTGTCATGCGTACAGGATCCCAGGACGGTCAGCGCAGCGGAACGGTTCCGGATCTTCAGGTGGCTCGCTCGGCCTGGAGATGTGTGGTCAGTGAAGGCCGGGGCGAGGCATGACGACCGACGGGTCCGGGCGGAGGATCAACGTGTCCCCCGGAGTCCAGGGCCGCTCGTAGTAGGGCGGCGCAGGATGCGTGCCTACGAAGTTGTACCGCGCGATGGACACGTAGTCCATGCAGAGGCGCGTCTCGATGCCGTCCCAGTTGTCGCCCGCGACCGTCGTGTAGCTCACGATCCGCCCCTGGCCGTCAAGGTTCACGGTGCCGCTCGCGCCTTCGCGCGGTCCGAAATCGATCGGCTCAGCCAGGAGCTCTCCCCGGCGTCCAAGGAGATTTCCGTCGGCATCGACCACGTCCGTTGTCTTGATCTGCGCGGGCGGGTGGCAATTCTCTGCGCCTCCCACACGCTCCTGCTCAGATGTCGGGAAGCTGGCTGACGGCTCCGGTGTGGGCGTAGCGGACGGCTCAGAGGAGCTCGTTGGCAGAGTCGTTGCGTGCGGAACGGCGGCTGTGATGGTCGCGACGGCGGTGCCTGCGCCAACGGCGAGGGCGGCGACCACGAGCCCGGCGACCGCCCAGGTGGCGATCTTCGCCGTGCGATTCATGGCTTCAACTTAGCCCCGGGGCCAGACAGTTACGAGCCTCGGCCGTGCCAGATTTGCGCAACAGCGCGACCGTGAGCGCGAAGAGCAGCAGCGCCGTCGCCACCGTCCGCGAAAGCACCTGATCCCATGTGCCGCATGCCCGCCTACGAACCGACCTTCGGCGTGGAGTCGCCCTGGCGGGCCTCCCACGCGGCGCGCATGAAGCGGCGCACGTCCTCGTCGACGCGGATGTCGCGGGGGCGCAGCGGGCGGGACAGGTACAGCCCGTCCAGCGAGGTCAGCCGCGACAGCGCGACGTAGGTCTGCCCGGGCGCGAACGCGCCGGATCCGAGATCCACGATCGCCCGGTCGTAGGTCTTGCCCTGGGACTTGTGGATCGTGACCGCCCACGCGAGCCGCAGCGGGAACTGCGTGAACTCCGCGACCACTTCGCGCGAGAGCGTCTTGGTACCGGGGTTGTAGATGTACCGGTAGCGCTCCCAGACCGCGGGTTCGACGTCGACCTCCTCGCCGTCGATCTCCACGCGCACGGCATCGCCGAGAATGCGCACCACCGTCCCGATGGTGCCGTTCACCCAGCGCGGCGGATCCGGCGACGCTGCGATGTCGTTGCGCAGGAACATCACCTGCGCGCCCTCCTTGAGCTGCAGCTCCTGGTCGGCGGGATAGTTCGCCTCGCCGCGGCCGAAGTCGCCGGAGATGTCGGCCTTGGCCTTCTGCACCTTGCCGGGCAGCGCCGCGAGATGGCGGGCGTTGATGCCGTTCACGATGTCGTTGCGCGTGGCGAGCGTGATGATCGGGATCTCGCCGGGTGCCGGATCCGGCGGCGTCCTCGCGCCCGCGTCGTTGAGCGCACCCGCGATCTCGGCGGTCACTCGGCCGTAGCGCACGGCGTTCAGCATCGCCTTGAAGCCCGCATCGGACTGCCGGTGGATGTGCACGAGCTCGCGCACGTGCAGCGTCGCGCCGTGCGTGCCGATGTCGAGCAGTCCGTCGGTGGCCTCACCACCGGTCCACACCTTGGCGTCGAAGAACCAGAAGGAGCGGTAGTGGTCCTGGATGTAGCGCAGCTCGTCGCCGCGTGGCGGCACGGGGGCCAGCTGATACGGATCCCCGAACATCACGACCTGCACGCCGCCGAACGCCTCCGCCTTGCGGCCCCGCGCCTGACGCAGCGACCGGTCGATCGCGTCCATCAGATCCGCGTTGACCATCGACACCTCGTCGATCACGAGCGTGTCGATCGCGTTCAGGATCTTGCGAGTCGCATCCGACTGGTCGATCTCGCTGTCGGCGATGAGGCCGATCGGCAGGCGGAACAGCGAATGGATCGTCTGACCCTCGACGTTCAGCGCTGCCACCCCCGTGGGGGCGCAGACGGCGATCTGCTTCTGCGTGTTGTACGCGAAGTGCTGCAGCAGCGTGGACTTGCCGGTTCCGGCGCGGCCGGTGATGAACACGTGCTCGCGGGTGTCCTCGATCAGTCGGAACAGTTCTTCCTGTTCGGCGGAGAGGGTCGGCGTGCTCACGGTCCTCGAATTCTACCGGCGAGCGTCTTCTCTGACCGCGAGACTGCACTGGAATAACGAGACAGCACTCCGGGAGTGCAGTCTCGTCACTCAGTTGCAGTCTCGCGGACCCGGCCGGGCCACTCGGGGTTCCTGCAGGCGGACTTTCGTAGACTGGCGCACATGGTGCAGTCGGCGGGGGTGCTGACGCCAGGCGTGCGGTCGCGCCGGGCGCGGAGTGCGCGTCGCCGTGCCTCGCTCTGGTCTGACCTCACCCTGCTGGCTGTCGTCGGCGCCGTGTTGGTGGCCGCCCTCGCCGCGGGCGGACTCACCATGTACCGCGAGTTCTACAGCCCCTCCGCCTTCGTCACGCGCTACCTGACGCTGCTCAGCGAGGGTCGCGCGGCCGACGCCCTGCAGCTGCCCGGCGTCGCCCTCTCGCACGGCGACCTCGACACCGACGCGTTCCGCTCCGCCTCCGATGCTCTGCTGCGTCATGACGCACTCGGCACACTCACCGACATCGTCGTGACCGACGAGCACCCCGACGGCGACGCCACCTCGGTCACCGTGACGTACAAGGCCGGGGGTCACGCCGGATCCTCCACCTTCCGCGTCGCTCAGGACGGCTGGATCGGCGTCGCACCCGCGTGGGAGTTCGCGCAGAGCCCGCTCGCCGTCATCTCGCTCACCGTGCGCGGATCCGACCGGTTCTTCGTGAACGGCTTCGAGCTCGACCGCCGCCAGGTCGCGGCGCAGGGTGCGGACTCATCGGCGCTCGACGCGGTCCCGATGCTGGTGTTCTCCCCGGGGCTGTATTCGGTGTCTGTGAAGACCGCGACCGCGACCGCGACCGGCATCGGGGTGCTGGCCGACAAGCCGCTCGCCGACGTGCCGCTGGATGTGCAGGCCAAGCCCACCGACGCCTTCGTCAAGGTCGTGCAGCAGCGCGTCGACGATTTCCTCGCGCAGTGCACGACGCAGCATGTTCTGCAGCCCACCGGCTGCCCGTTCGGTCAGACCGTGCCCAACCGCGTCGTCGACGGCCCCACCTGGAGCATGGTCAAGGGACCCGACATCACCCTGCAGCCCGACGGCGAGGGGTGGAAGATCGTGGCGACCCCGGCCACCGCACACATCGAGCTCGAGGTGAAGTCGCTCTACGACGGATCCGTGTCGCACGTCGACGAGGACGTGCCGTTCGAGGTGGACGGGACGATCCGGTTCCTGCCCGACGGATCCGCCTCGATCAGCATCACCTCACCCGAGCAGTCCGCTCCCCCGCCCGGATCCGAAGGCTGAGCCCGCCCCGCACGTGGTCGTTGAGCGAGGACGCCGAAGGCGACCGAGACGAAACGCGGTGCCCTGCCGGGGTGCCGCGTTTCGTCTCGCTTCGCTCGCTCAACGACCCCGTGGGGGCCTCAGCGCCCGCGGGCGGCAGCCCTGGCGTCCTTCTCGGCGAGTTCGGCGAGCCGCGCGTTGTACTCCTCGAGCTCCGCATCGCCCGAGCGATCGGCAGCCCGGTCCTGACGCTTCTGCACCTTCGCGTCGCTGCGGCTCCACTGGATCGCGACCGTGATGGCGAGGATCAGCGTCGGGATCTCCCCCACCGACCATGCCACGCCGCCGCCCACGTACTGGTCCTGCAGCGGCGTCGCCCCCCAGGTGCGGCCCATGGATCCGAACCACTCGGCGACCATCAGGCCCGACTGCATCATGATCGCCATGCCGAAGAACGCGTGCGTGGCCATCACGGCGATGAGCGTGATCAGGCGTCCGGCGTACGGCAGCCGCCGCGGAACCGGATCCGCGCCGATGAGGCTGAGCACGAACAGGTATCCCGAGATGAGGAAGTGCATCGTCATCCACTCGTGCCCGATGTGGTCGGTCATGGCCCAGCGCACGAGGTCGGTGAAGTAGAACGCCCACAGCGACAGCACGAAGATCGCCGCCGCCACGAACGGGTTGGTGACCACCCGCGAGAACGGCGAGTGCACCGCCCACAGGATCCATTCCCGCCCGCCGCGGGTGCCGTCGTCGCGCTTGTCGATCGCGCGCAGGGCGAGCGTGACCGGTGCGCCGGCCACGAGCAGCAGCGGGATCGCCATGGAGAGCATCATGTGCCCGAGCATGTGCACGCTGAACAGGGTCTCCTGATACGCGTTGATCGCGCCCCCGGTGACCCACACCAGCCCCAGCATCCCGAGGATCCAGAACACCGTGCGGTGGATCGGCCAGGCGTCGCCGCGCTTGCGCAGACGGAGGACTCCGAGCACGTACAGCGCGATTCCGAACGCCGCGGCGGTCGCCCAGATCAGGTCGATGTTCCACGCCGTGATCCAGCGGATCGGGGTGAGTTCGGGGGGCAGCGGGGAGCCGGTGAGGATCTCGGCCGGCGTGCGCACGGTGGCCACCTCGAGGCCGGTGGGCGGCGCGGTGCGCGAGAGCGCGGCGGCGAGGCCGGAGGCGATGCCCATGAGGGCGAGCTCCAGCAGCACCAGGGTCCAGAACGGGCCGGATCCGCCCGCGTTCGCCGACGCGGAGCCGGATCCGTCCTGCTCGAGCTTCGGGATGAGCCGGGTGCGGTAGCGGGCTCCGAGCGCACCGAGCAGGATCAGCACGATCGCCTTGGCGACGATGAGACCGCCGTAGGGCGTGAGCAGACCGGCCCAGTCGCCCACGGCGACGATGGAGCGGGCGATGCCTGAGACCGCGACCACGATGTACGCGGCGAGGGCGAGGGAGGAGTAGCGGCGCACGAGGTCCGCGAAGGTGAGGGCACCCCTGGTCTTCTTCGCGCCGGCGGGCCTCTTGGCGCTCTTCGCCCCGGGCTTGGCGGAGGCGTGCGCACCGGCCGTGGCGCTGCCCTTGCGGGCGCCGCCACGCCCGGCGTCGGCGAGCTCGCTGCGGGATCCGCGCAGCACGATCAGCAGCACGAGGCCGCCGATCCACACCGCGGCGCCGACCGTGTGCAGCAGCAGCGAGTTCACCGCGGCGTCATGGCCGCTGAGCTCGCCCGCATGGCCCTGCGTGGCGAGCGGGACGAACGAGGCGGCGGCGAGGATCGCGGTGAGCAGAGTGGCGGTCCAGCCGCGGAAGGCGAACGCGGCGATCGTGATGACGGCGCCCGCGAGCACCGTCATCAGCCAGGCCTGACCGAGAGGGAGCTCGAGCAGGAACCGGCCCAGCTGGGCGCCGAACTCCGGCCCCGCGCTGAGCTTCACACCGAGCGTCTGCAGGAACGTGAACAGACCCGCCACGGCGCTTGCGACCGTGTAGACCGCGGCACCGATCGAGGCGGTGTCCAGTGCGATCTCGAAAGAGCGCGCCCCGCTGCGCAGGGCGAACAACGCGAGCACGAGGGAGCCCAGCATCGCCGCCGCGCCCAGGTTGCTGATCGTCTTCACGACGGGCAGGCCCCAGCGCACCACGGGTCCGGGATCGAGGAGCAGGTTGGGCGCTGCGCCCCCGCCGAACGCGAGCCCGGCGACGACGGCGAGGATCGCGGCGCCGACAAGGATCACGGGACCGGCGATGCGCAGCGTCGGGGATCCGGCGGGCAGGGCGGAGCGGGCGGCGTCCGACCCGGTCTCGGGGCGGACCCCGGTGGCGGGGCGATTCACCCCTCCAGCCTATTCCGGTGTCGCTCGGGGTCTGCCGGGAGCCCGGCCGATTGCGAGGCCCCACGCGAAAGGCCGCCCCTCCGAGAGAGGGACGGCCTTGCGAGGCGAAGCCAGAATTACTTGACGGCAGCCTTGAGCTTGGAACCAGCGGTCACCTTGACGCGCTTGCCGGCCGGGATCTTGATCTCGGCGCCGGTCTGCGGGTTGCGGCCCGTGCGGGCGGCGGTGGCGACCTGCTCGAAGGAGATCCAGCCCGGGATCGAGACCTTGCTGCCCTTGGCAACAGCGTCCGAGACCGTGGCGAACAGGGCATCGAGAACGCCGGAGACGGCAGCCTGGCTCTGGCCGGTGGCGCTGGCGATGCTCGCGACGAGCTCGGTCTTGGTGATGGACTTGTCAGCCATTTCATCCTCCAGCGACGGGAACCCGTCGCTTCGTATCAGAGTTCCGGATGGGCGGATGCCCCCCGTTGGTCGAACGACCGCCTTGAATGTATCAACCAAACCCCGGATTTCCGCGTCATTTCGCGGGTTTTGACGTTTTGAGACGGCGTGTCGCGCCTCATTCGTCACTCCAGTCACAGGGGCGGGCGCCCGGAGGTCACCGGCCGTGAGCGGCGATGAGGTCTCGCGCGGTGCGGGCGAACGCGGGAGCGACCCTGTTCTGTCCGTCGAGGTACCCGCCGACCAGGGCCGCATCGCGGAGCAGGACGAGAGAAGCCGCCACCGCGTCGGGGTCGCGCAGCTGCGCCCCCTCGGCCAGCTGCCTCAGCGTCTCGCGGAACCACTCGCGGTGCACCGCGATGAGGTCTCGCACCGGGCCCTGATCAGGGTATTCGGCGGCGGCGTTGATGAAAGGGCAACCGCGCGTGTGACGCTCACGGATGTCGTGCGCGATCCCGTCCACGACGAGGTCGAGCAGCACGGCGGGATCATCCGATGCCTCGGCAGCCAGCGCGAACAGTCCGCGCAGTTCTTCGTCCTCGCCCTGGAGGTAAGCGAGGACCAGCCCCTCCTTGCCCGAGAACTGCTTGTACATCGTGGCGCGGGTGACGCCCGCGGTCTCGATGATCCGGTCGACGCCAACCGAGTGGATGCCTTCGCGATAGAAGAGCTTGGTCGCCGCGTCGAGCAGTCTCTGCCGCGCCGAGCCGGGGCGGACCGTCGTTGTGGTCGTCGTCATGAATGCCCTTCCTCGTCCATCGTGCCACACGGGAATACTCTTGTGTAGATAGAACGTTCAGTCTACCATGGGCAGCGAAGCAGCAGACGCGGATCCCGCAGACCACTCGAACACCGAATCACCCAAGGAGCACGACATGACCCCCTCGACCAAGACCCCGATCGTCCTCATCCATGGGCTGTGGATGACGCCCAAGAGCTGGAACACCTGGGCGCAGCGCTTCCGCGACGCCGGCCACGAGGTGATCGTCCCGGGCTGGCCCGGTATCGACGACCGCGACGTCGAAGACATCCGGCGCAACCCCGAAGCGCTCAAGGGCGTGGGCCTGAAGCAGATCGTCGACCACTACGAGCGAATCATCCGCGCCCTCCCGGTGAAGCCGATCATCATGGGGCACTCGTTCGGTGGCGTGATCACTCAGATGCTCGCGGACCGCGGCCTCGGTGCCGCCTACGTCGGAGTCGCCCCGGGGCAGACCGCCGGCATCACGACACTGCCGCTGTCGACGCTGTGGACGGGCACCCCGATCCTGTCCAACCCGTTCGGACGCAACGGCGCGAAGCCGCTGTCGAAGCGCCACTTCCACTTCACCTTCGGCAACGACCTGCCCCGCGCGGAGTCCGACCGGCTGTGGCAGGAGTACGCGGTCAACTCCTACAACCGCGTCTTCTTCGAGGGCGTCTCGTCCGTGCTCAATGAGAAGAGCGGCGTCACCCACGTCGACTACGACCGCACCGACCGCGCACCGCTCCTGGTCATCACCGGCGAGATCGACCACGTCGTGCCCCCGGCGATCGGCAAGGCCATCGTCAAGAAGTACCGCTCCAGCGGCAGTCCGGCGGTCGTCGACTACCGCGAGTACCCGGGGCGCACCCACCGGCTGGTGAGCCAGGACGGCTGGGAGCAGATCGCCGACGACGCGCTGGGCTGGGCCACCGCGAACGAGCTCCGCGAACCGGTGGCGACGCCCGAGGTGTGACGAGGCCTCCGGACACGCAGAAGGGGCGAGGATCCGACGATCCTCGCCCCTTGCGTCCCTGGGATGAACTCAGGGACCGGTAAGACTTACCAGCTCGACTTGGTCACGCCGGGCAGCTCGCCACGGTGCGCCATGTCACGGAAGCGGACACGCGAGATGCCGAACTTCGTGAGGACACCGCGGGGGCGGCCGTCGATGGCGTCGCGCGAACGGACGCGGGCAGGCGACGCGTTGCGCGGAAGCTTCTGCAGGCCGACGCGGGCGGCCTCGCGGGCCTCCTCGGTCGCGTTCGGGTCGACCAGGGTCTTCTTCAGCTCGGCACGACGCTCGGCGTAACGCTCGACGACGACCTTGCGCTGCTCGTTGCGCGCGATCTTGCTCTTCTTAGCCATGGATCAACGCTCCTCTCGGAATTCGACGTGCTTGCGAACCACCGGGTCGTACTTCTTCAGCACGAGGCGGTCGGGGGTGTTGCGGCGGTTCTTCTTGGTCACGTAGGTGTACCCCGTGCCCGCGGTCGAACGCAGCTTGATGATCGGACGGATGTCCTGAGCCTTCTTGGCCATTAGAGCTTCACACCCTTCGCCTGGAGGTCCGCGACGACCCGCTCGATGCCGCGGGCGTCGATCACCTTGATGCCCTTGGCGGACACGTTGAGCGTGATCTTACGACCGAGCGACGGAACGAAATACGTCTTCTTCTGCACGTTCGGGTCGAAGCGGCGCTTCGTCCGACGGTGCGAGTGCGAGATGTTGTGACCGAAACCGGGAACTGCTCCGGTCACCTGGCACACTGCTGCCATGATGACTCCTTCTCTACCGTGAGGCCGGACGGCCCCACCCAAGATCCCTTGTCTGCACGCCTCTCCCCTGCCCGATCGCTCGGTTCAGAAGGGGAGGCACACGAACTGCGCACAGGAGTGTGCGCAGACAAAGAGCTACTTTAGCACGGATCAGCGGCCGGGCGTGTCGGCGGCTGCGGCGGCCTCGGCGGCGCCCCGGCCCCAGCGGAATGGGGACACGGTCGGATCCCCGGGGATCCAGAACCGCCAGGGGAACGCATCCGTGCCGGCGTGACCGGCCACCCCCACTCGCGGGCCCGTCGCGACCTCGGCCAGCGGCGAGCTTAGCCAGAGCTCGGCCCGCGCTCCCGCCTGCTCGCCGCCCGTGACGGCGTCGATGCCGTCGTGCCGCGGGTGCCGCAGGCCCGACGCCTGACCGAGCCGGCCCGGTCCGCGCGCGAGGTCGCGCAGCTCCCGGGTCTGAAACTCAGTTGATCCGGCGCTGTCCAGCGCCGGATCCGCGTCGGCACCCCCAGATCGACTGAGTTTCGGACGCACACCGCGCCGCACCGCCGCCGCCTCGACACCGGAGACGACCTCGCCGGCCCGCAGCAGCACACCACCGGCGACGCCGTCGGGTGCGCACACCACGTTCACGCAGGAGTGGATGCCGTGACTGAGGTACACGTACAGATGCCCGGGCTCGCCCCACATCGTGGCGTTGCGCGCGGTGCGGCCCATCCGGGCGTGGGAGCCGGGATCCGGCACCGGGCCCACGCCCTTGCCGTGGTAGGCCTCGACCTCGGTGATCCGCAGCTGCACCTCGGCGCCGTCCACGAACGTGCGCAGCCGGGCGCCGAGCAGGCGCGGCGCCACCTCGAGCGGCAGCGCCTGCAGGTCCTCCCGCCGGGCGCGGCGCAGGCCGTCGCCGGCGGGCGGAAGACCCGCGCCGGTCATCACCGGTGCGGCGCCTGCGCGCACCACGACGGGTCGAAGCCGGCGAGCACGACGAGCTCCTTGCCGGTCTTCGTGTCGACGATGTGCGTCTGCATCGTGGTCGGCAGGGGCAGCAGCGACTGGTCGTAGGGGTTGTTCACGAGCTTGGGCGCCACCACGATCGCGCTGTACTGCCCGCTCGGGGACGGGCAGGCCTGCATGATCGCGTCGGATCCGGTCACGCTGAACAGCTTCGTCGCCTTGCCGTCGTCGTCCACCCGGGTGACGATCTGCCCGGTCGGCAACCCGGTGGCGTCGCGGGTGGCGACCTGTCGCAGCGTGCCTCCGGGGAAGGGCGCGATCGTGCCCGGCACGCCGAAGTCGGGGGTGGAGGCGGCCAGGGGCTTCTCGGATCCGTCCGCCAGGTTCAGCTCGACCAGGTCGTTGCCGCGGCTGACGATCGCCGTGTAGGTGCCTCGGGAGATGCCCTCGACGGTCTGCGCGGCGCCGAGGGCCGTCGGCTTCGCCTTCGCATCGGAACGGTCCTCGACGTACAGCGCACCGCTGAAGTCGATGAACAGCGCCGAGGAGGAGTCGGGCACGAACGCCCACTGGGCGATGCTCGGCATCTTGTCCCCGACCGTGACGATCTGCGGCTCGCCGTCGCCCGTGAGCGACTGGCTCACCAGGATGCTCGCCCGACCGCTGGTCGCACTGATGCCCTTGTCGGTGAAGGTGTAGCCGACGAGGTTGCCGCGCTCGGACACCTGCAGGTTCGAGAGGAACCCGGGGCCGGGCAGCTTCAGCTCCCGCTGGTTCTTGCCCTTCCGATCCATCACCAGCAGCACCGACGTGCCGCCCTTCTCCGTCGCCACCACGAGGTGGTCGGCCGTGGCGCGGAAGTCGTCGATCTTCTCGTGCTGCACCACCGGGACGGCGTTCTTGCCGCCGAGGTCGGTGAGGAAGATCGTGTCATCGCCGTCGGCGTTGCGCTGCAGCAGGAAGATCGTCGACTTCGGCGTCTGGAAGGTCGCCTGCAGTGTGCTCTGACGCTGCTTGTCGGTGCCGGTCGCATCCTTGACGGTGACCGTGTAGGTCGTGTCGTCGTCGAGCGGCACGGTGAAGCGGATCCCGAGGTTGCGCCCCGACGTGTCGACGGTGAATGGAGCCTTGGGGCTCACGCTCACCTGTTTCGGATCCACCTTCGCCAGCGGCTGGCTGGCGGTGATGATCATGCGCGTACCGGAGGCGTCGATCGCCGACTGCGCGTCGATCTTCACGCTGCTCACGCGCGGTCCCTGCAACAGCGTGATCACCCCGAACGCGGCGACCACGAGCACGAGCGCCCCGATCACCGCACCGAGGACCAGCGGGAACCGTCGGCGGCGCGCGACCGGGGCCGGCGTGGGATGGGGCTGCCACTCCGGGGGCTCGAGCCGCGGGTCCATCGGCAGCGTGAGCTGTGTATCCGCCGGCGGCTCTTCGACATGCGCATCGTCCGGCACGAGGGGCGGATCCTCCTGGTGCACGCGCGTCGCCGCCGCCGCGGCCGGCGCGGGGGCGACGTCCGGGAACTCGGCCTCGGCCTGCGCCGGAGCGGCATCGGCCGTCGAGGCGCTTGTGCCCGATCCTGCGTTCGGCGTCCGCCGCGGTCCCGGAGTGTCGTCGAAGACCTGCTCGGGCGCCGCAGAGCGGGTGACCGGCTCATCCGCGGTCGGCACGGCGGGGACCTGCGGAGCCTCAGGAGCGTCCGCCGCAGTCGAGGCCCTCGGCGCAGCGGCCTCGGAAGGCTCGGCCGGCTCGGAATCTTCCGGCGCCGCGGCTTCCACCCCGGCAGCCGCCTCCTCCGCCGCACGGCGCGCGCGCAACTCGGCGCGGGTGAGGGGGTGATCCGCGTCGTCAGTGCTCATAGGGGTCCTTCGGCTCCGAGATCTTCGACACACTGGCCGGCACGATCGAGAGCTTCCCGTCCGCGCTGGCGCGAACGGTCCCCTTCACCTGAATCCAGTCGCCCACAGCGTACTGGCCCTGCCAGCCGCTGATCTGCACGGGCACCGACGCCGGCTGCGCGTCGAGCACGCAGTGCGTGATGACCATGCGGGTCAGGTGCGCCTGATCCTTCGCGGATCCGCTGGGCGTGAGGAAGCCGGTGAGGGTCACCGTGGATCCGTCGTACTTCTCGGGCCGGGAGCCCGTGGCGAACACGCTGGCCCAGCCGCCCACGCCGAACGTGCTGGTGTCGGTGTTCGCTCCGAGGGCGACGTCGTCGGCGCCGGCGAACAGCACGTTGCCCATCGGGGCTCGCTGCATCGCCATGTCCACCGAGAGGGACGCAGGAGGCAGCAACAGAGCTCCCGCGACGACACCGGTCGCGATCACTCCGCCCGTCGCACCCAGCACCGTGCCCAGCACGCGGCGGCCGGACCGGGCGGGCGCGTGGTCGTGGTCATGCCCGTGGTCGGCGTCTCCGTGATCGTGACCGTGGTCCTGCTCCGCGCCGAGCGGCAGCACGCACGACCATACGGCGCCGACCAGCGTCGCGATCGCTGCGGCCACGGCGAACCACACCGTCTCGGGGCTGATGTAGAGCGTGAGCCGCCCCGTGAAGGCGAGGACGAGGGTGGCGATCGCGAGCGCGACGGCCAGACCGGCGCCGAGCCAGCGGGTGCCGAGTGCCTGCGCACGAGAGGGCCGGTGCGCAGTCGTCGTCTCAGGAAGAACCTCAGGCAAAGACGTTCACCCCGATCCCCAGGGCGAAGCCGAACAGGATCACGATGCCGACGATCCCGCCGAGGGTGCGGGCGGTGAAGGTGGTGCGCAGCAGCGCCATCATCTTGATGTCGACCAGCGGACCCACCAGGAGGAAGGCGACGATCGCGCCCGGCGAGAACGTCGAGGCGAACGAGAGCGCGAAGAACGAGTCCACGTTCGAGCAGATCGCCACCGAGATGGCCAGCGCGATCATCGCGACGACGGACAGCAGCGGGTTGGAGCCGATCGCCAGCAGCACGTCGCGCGGGACGAGCACCTGCACGGCGCCCGCGAGCGCGGATCCGATGATCAGCGCGGGCATCACGGCGCGCAGCTCGATGAGGAACTGGGCCAGGCTCCGGCGGATCCCGGATCCCTGCTCGTGCACGACGACCTCGCAGGTGTCGCGGAACCGCGCGGTGAGCAGCGCGTCGGGATCGGGATGCCGGCTGTACACCCAGCCGATCAGGTTGGCGACGAGGTAGCCGCCGACGAGACGGGCTACCAGGATCCCGCCGTCGAAGCCGAACGCGGCATGCGTCGTGAGGATCACGATGGGGTTGACGATGGGAGCCGCGATGAGGAACGTCAGCGCCTCCGCAGGTCCCAGCCCGCGCATCATCAGCCCGCGGGCGAACGGCACGTTGCCGCACTCGCACACCGGGATGAGCATGCCCAGCAGCGACAGCACGGCCCTGCGCGCCCAGCCACGCTTCGGCAGCACGCGCTCGATCACGCCGGCGGGCAGCCATACCTGCACCGCGATCGAGAGCAGCACCCCGAGGATCACGAAAGGCAGCGCCTCGAACAGCACGCTCAGTGACAGGGTGAGCCCGTCCTGCAGCCGGTTCGGCAGGCGGGCGGAGAACAGATGCGGCGCGAACACGTCGATTGCAACGAGGGCGGCCACTACGGCGACGCCGATCGCTGCACCGATGAGTGCCGTGCGCCCGGACAGCCGCGGCGGCGGGGTGCGCAGCGCGTGCGGAGTCGTCGCGCCGTCGCGCGTTGCGGTCGTACGGCGGCCGGGGGTCGTCAAGGTCACGCGGGGATCACTCCTGGGCGGCGTTCGCGCAGTTCGCACACAGTCCGAAGATGTCCACCACGTGCTCCGCGTCGCGGAAGCCGTGCTGGGCCGCGGTGCGCTGCGCCCACTGCTCGACGTCGGTCGCCTCGATCTCCACGGTCATCCCGCAGGAGCGGCAGATCAGGTGGTGGTGGTGGCCCTCGCTGCTGCACGCGCGGTAGAGCGCCTCACCCTCGGGGCTCTGCAGCGAATCGGCCTCACCGGAGGCCGCGAGTCCGGCGAGGGCGCGATAGACGGTGGCCAGGCCGATGCCGGTATTGGCCTCGCGCAGGGCCTGGTGCAGCGACTGCGCGCTCACGAATCCGCGCAGGTCGGAGAGCTCCTCGCGCACGCGTTCGCGCTGCCACGTGTTCCGCTGGGCCATGCCTCGAGTCTAGAGCGGGGTGCTGGCCTGCGGCTGGGAGCAGCGTATCCGTGACCTCCGAGCGGCGGCACGGGGTCATTGAGCGCGGCGCCGCACGGTCGTTGAGCGAGGACGCTCAGCCACCGAGACGAAACGCGGCGACCTTGCGAGATCACCGCGTTTCGTCTCACGGGCGCTGCGCACGTGTTCGCTCAACGACCCCGGAAGGGGTCAGGCCTCGGTGCCCTCCGCGGGTGCCTCGGCCCCGTCGGTCTCTGCCGGGCTCTCCGTCTCGGCGGCGGCAGCGGATCCGGATGCCTCGCTGCCGAGAGCGCCGTCGGGGCGGATCAGCTCGCGCACCTCGGCCATGAAGCTGGTGAGCTGCTGCTGCTGCCAGCGCAGCTGCCGGGCCCGGTCGTCGGCGTCGCGCACGACGTTCGCGGTGTGCGCGGTGACCATGTCGACGATCTTCTGCGACTTGGTGCGGGCGCGGTCGAGGGTCTCGCGGGCGCGCACCTGCGCCTCGGCCTCGATCGCGCTGGCCTGCGAGCGCATCAGGCGTTCGTAGTCCTCGGCCTTGGCGGAGATCCGCTCGGCGTGCGCCAGCGAGGATGCGACCTGCTCGTTGGCATCGGCGGTGATGCGCTCCGCGTGCGCGACGGCCTGGTTGTGCAGCACGAGGAACTCCTGCTGCGCGTCATCCTGACGGCGCGTGAGGGACTCCTCCATCTCCAGCACCCGCGCGTTCATCTCGCGCACCTCGCGCTCGGCGGAGACGCGCAGATCGGTCGTCTCCCGGGTGACCATCGCGCGCAGCGCCGCGGCGCCCTTCTCGGCCTCGGTGCGGATCGAGTGCGCCTCCTGCTCGGCGTGGTTCACCTTCTCGGCGGCGTGCGCGGCCTCGCGCTCGACCTGCGCGGTGTGCGCCGTGAACTCGGTCTCCATCTTCAGGCGCACCTGGTCGGCGTCGCGCTCGGCCTGCGCCGTGATGCGCGCGACGTCGGCGTCGAGTTCGGCGCGCTTGGCGGCGGCCTCGTCGCGGGCGGCGTCGAGCAGACGCTCCGCCTGCACCGCGGCGTTCTGGATCAGGACGCTGGCCTGCTCCTCCGCCACGCGCAGCACGGTCTCGAACTGCGAGCGCGAGGTGGCCTCGTCGATGTCCTCCTGGGACCCGGCCAGAGCGGTGCTCAGCGACTGGATCTGCTGCGCGGACTCGGCGATCTTGGCGTTCGCCGTCGCGAGGTCGGACTCCAGCTGCGCCGCACGCTTCTCATGCGCGGCGGTCGCCTTCTCCAGTTCCTCGCGGTGCTTCTCCGCGACCTTGCTGAGCTCGCCGCGCAGGTGCGCGTCGGCCTTCGCGCCGGACTCGGACGCGCGCCGCAGCTCCTCCGTGAGGGCGGTCAGGTGCGCGTCGACCTCGGTCTTGTCATAGCCGCGGAAGCCGATCGTGAAGGACTGCTGCGTCGTAGGGCTGTCCAGCAGCTGATCGAAGAAGTCGCCCTGGGGGCCTTTGTCCTCGGTTGCTCGGTCCTCGGTTGCCTCGGCCACGTGCCGCGCCTTTCTGTTCGCCCCTCCTTCTCCCGGGCAGGGGGGATGTGCCGGAAGGATGGATGCGGAGGGTGAATCGCGTCGTCCGGCGCCCCTGGGTGCGGGGTCCGCGATCCGCGCGAGTCCTGAAGATCCTAACCCGGCGTTCCGTTGTGCCGACAGGGCTGGAGCCCGGCTGGGCGCGGAACGATCGGCAGGAGGATCGCCGCGTCGACGCAGCCCGGTCCCGGCGCCGTTCACGCCGCTGAGCTGTCGGCGTCCTCGGAACGGATCCCGGCGACCACCGCGCGGACCGCGACCTCGGCGCGACGGCGCTGCTCCTCCCGGTCCACGCCGGAGAGCGGTCCGCGCAGGCAGAGCTCCGCGAAGCCGTGCACGGTGGCCCAGCACGCCCAGGCGGCGTCGTCGCGGCGTTCGGCGGAGAGCTCGCCGGCCGCGACGAGATCGTCGAGCGCGGCAGTCAGCGCCACGAACGCAGGAGCCTCCCGCACCGTCGCAGGATCCGGCGGCCGGATCCCGAAGAAGACCACGGCGAACCATCCCGGCTCATCCAGGGCGAAGTCGACGTAGGCGACGCCGATCCGACGCAGCCGCGCGGCCGGAGAGCGGTCGGGGGCATCGGTCATCGCGGCGGCCAGACCCTGCTGGATCGCGGCCGCGGTCGCGTCGAGCAGTGCCGCGCGGTTCGGGAAGTGCCGGTACGCGGCGTTCGGCGACACCCCGGCCCGTCGGGTCGCCTCGCGGATCGTCACCGCCGAGGGCCCGCCCTCACGGCTGAGTTCGATCCCCGCCTGGACGAGGGCGGTCGCGAGATCGCCGTGATGGTAGGCCACCGGATCTCCTCCCCTCGGGACTGGTTCCGCCTCTTGAACCGGATCAGCGCGATGTGTACGGTGTGAACATAGCAGATGTGGACGCCGTGAACATCGGCGCCCTCGGCGCGACTGGAACGACCAACGGAGGATGTCATGACCGCTCTGCCCCCTGTCGTCGACGAGCAGACCTGGCGCGAGGAGCTCGCGAAGCTGCGCGTCCGCGAGAAGGCCGCGACCCGCGAGCTGGACGCGATCGCCGCCGCGCGTCGCCGGCTGCCCGCCGTGAAGCTGCCTGAGTACACACTGATCGCCGAGGACGGCTCCGCCGTCAGGCTGGCCGACATCTTCGACGGGCACAGCCAGCTGGTCGTCTACCACCACATGTGGACGGATGGAGCGACCTGGCAGTGCCCCGGCTGCACCGGCGGCACCGCCCAGTTCGCGCGCCCCGACATCGTGGAGCCCCTGGATGCACGATTCGTCATCGTCACCAACGGGCCGATGGACGAGATCCTCGCGTACAAGAAGCGGGTCGGGAACCTGATGACCTGGTACTCGGCGGCCGGCACGAGCTTCGGCGCCGACATGGACGCCGGTCCCGGCGAGGGATTCGGATACAACGTGTTCCTGCGCGACGGGGACGACGTCTACCGCACCTGGCACACTTCCGGCCGCGGGGCCGAGCAGTTCATGCTCACCTTCGCGATCGCCGACGTGCTGCCCTACGGGCGCCAGGAGGTCTGGCAGGACGTCCCGGACGGATGGCCCCAGCATCCGACCTATGAGGGATGGCCGGGATCGAAGGAGATCGCCGAGCGCTACGGCGATCCGACGGCCTAGCCTCCAGGACCAGGCCCTGGGCAGGCCTTCGCGCCGGCCTCAGGGCCCCGTCCCGTGATCGGCGCCGCGGGATTCACCAGGTGCGCGGACTCGGCCTCGTCAGCGGTTCGTCCTCGACCGTGCGCAGCGTGCGCAGCCAGGCGACCTTCTCGGCGTCGTCCTCACCGAGCGAAGCCGGCATCGACTCCCCCGTCACGGCGGACCGGGGCGGCAGCAGCGCGACGGCGATGGCGGTGGTGAGCGGAACGGCGAGGACGAGCCCGATCCCGCTGCACAGCGTGCGGACGACCTCCGTCGCGATGTCCTCCAGGCTCAGCAGGCTCACCATCGGCTGGTCGTACACGTAGAGCAGGAGCACCACGCTCAACGAAGCCCCCACGTAGGCGAACACGATCGTGTAGATGGTGGACGCGATGTGGTCTCGACCGATGCGCATCGCCCGGCCGAAGAGCTGCCGCCGTGAGAGCTGCGGGGCGACTGCGCGCAGCTCCCAGACGGAGGAGCTCTGCGTGATCGTCACGTCGTTGAGCACGCCCAGGCCGGCGATGATGATCGCGCAGGTCAGCAGCCCCTGGAAGTCGACCTGCGGCACCATCGGCGCAAGGAAGCCGGCGCTCTCGTCGAGGCCGCTGAGCCGGGTGGTACCGACCGCCAGCTGGGCCAGGATCGCGGTGATGGCAACGCCCGCCAGGGTTCCCGCCAGCGCGGCGCTCGTGCGCATGGAGATGCCGTGCGCGAGATACAGCACGACGTAGAGGATCGCAGAGGAGCCGACGAGGGCGATGGCCATCGCGGGCCCGGCGTGAAGCAGGGCGGGCAGCATGAACATCACGATCATGGCGCCGCTGAACACCAAGCCGACGAGGGCGAGCAACCCTCGAAGCAGCCCGACCACGACCACGACCAGCACGAACAGTCCGGCCCACACCGCGAGCGGTACGGTCCTGACCACTCCGAACGCCGAGACCCCCGGATCCACGCCACCCGGCTGCGGGACCTTCGCGCGCCCCGGAACCTCGGTCACCTGCAGCTCGAGCCGGTCGCCGGAACGCAGACCCGCACGGGCGAACGGCCCGTTCAGCATGGTCGTGACCTTGTCTCCGGCACGGGCGCCGCTCTCGATCCTGACCTGGGCGATCAAGCAGGGCGCGGGGGCCGCGCCTCCCGCAGCAGGGGCCGCCACGCCACCGGCGCCCGATTGACCACTGGGACCGGCGCCCGCTCCCCCGGAGCCCGAGCCGGATGCCCCGCCGGATCCGCCGCCCGCCGATGGTGGCAGATCTGCGCAGTCAGTCAGCTTCACGATCTCGCCGGTCGGATAGGTCGTGCTCCGCGCGGACGCGGAACCGGTCGCCACCCCTCCCGGACGCGCTGCGGAAGGCCAGAGAAGCAGCAGCCCGACGATCGTCACCACCCCGACGACGATCAGCGTCGTCAGCAGGATGCGCTGCGGAGTCCGAGCAACGCGAACCTCGCGGATCGCGGCCGTGTCATGTCCGTGCCCGTGTCCCATCGCCGAACTCCTCCACTCGCCCCGGGAGGATTGTCGCCCCGGGAAGGCCGATCGCGCGGCACGCGGGGAGGCGTGGCGAGTCGGCGGTCGATCACGGCCGGTTGACCGCCGCCGCGGTGCGGGCCGTCGAGCGCACCACGCGATCCCGACGGGATCCGATCGCGCGGCAGACGAGGTAGATCACGAACGAGACCGTCGTGATGTAGGGGCTCACCGGAAGCGTGCCCATCACCGCCAGCAGGATGCCGCCGACCGCGGACACCACCCCGAACACGGCCGCCAGCACCGGAACCGACAGCGGGCCCGAGCGCACCCGCATCGCCGCGGCGGCCGGGGTCACCACGAGCGCCATCACCAGCAGCGCGCCGATGATGTGCACCGCGACCGCCACGACCAGGCCGAGCAGCAGCATGAAGGCGAACGAGACCCCGACCGTGGGGACACCGCGAGCGGCCGCGGACTGCGGGTCGAGCGAGTCGAAGCGCAGCGGCCGCCAGATGAGTAGCAGGCCCAGCAGCACGAGGGCGCAGATCCCGGTCAGCCAGCCCAGCTGGTCCGACTGCACCGAGACGATCTGCCCCGTCAGCAGGCTGAACCGGCCCGCTGCGCGCCCGTTGTAGAGCGAGAGGGCGAGGATCCCGATGCCGAGGCCGAACGGCATGAGCACGCCGATGATCGAGTTGCGGTCGCGTGCGCGGGCGCCCAGCCAGCCGATGATCGCGGCGGCGATCAGGGATCCGACGATCGAGCCGGTGACGACGTCGACGCCGACCAGCAGGGCGACGGCGGCGCCCGCGAAGGACAGCTCGCTGATGCCGTGCACCGCGAAGGCCATGTCGCGCTGCATCACGAAGACGCCGATCAGGCCGCCGACGAGGCCGAGCACGGCTCCCGCCCAGACCGAGTTCGAGACCAGCGCGAGGATCTCGCCGTACTGCGACAGACCGCCGAACATGGCCTGGCCGATGTCCGCGAGGTTCATGCGGCGGCCTCCCCGTCCGGTCCGTCGTGGTCGTGATGGTGCGCGGCGCTCTCCGCGTCGGGCGCTCCGACCACGACGAGCCGACCCCCGACCTCCGAGACGAACACGGGCACGCCGTAGAGATCCGAGAGCACCCGCGTGGTGAGCACCTCGTGCGGCGTGCCCAGCGTGAACCGGCCGTTCGCGAGGTACAGGATCCGGTCGACGATGTCGAGCACCGGGTTGATGTCGTGGGTCACCAGCAGCACCCCGGCGCCGGTGCGGCGGTGCCGGTCGATGAGCTCCACCACTGCTCGCTGATTGGCCAGGTCGAGGCTGGTCAGGGGCTCGTCGCAGAGCAGCAGTCGCGGGTCATCGGCGAGCGCCTGTCCCACGCGCAGCCGCTGCTGCTCGCCGCCGGAGAGGGTGCCCGCGGGGCGGTTCGCAAAGGAGGAGGCACCCACCGCCGCAACCAGCGCGTCGATCCTGGCGCGGTCGCCGCGGCGCGGGATCGGCAGGCCGAACCGGTGCCCGTCGACGCCGAGCGCGACCAGGTCACGACCCCGCAGCGACGTCTCGGCCGGCAGCGGACGCGCCTGCGGGAGATAGCCGATGCGGCGGTTCCCACGTCGGCGCACCGGCTGCCCTGCCGCCTCGATGGTGCCTTCGGAGAGGTCCTGCAGCCCGAGGATCGCGCGCAGCAGGGTGGTCTTGCCGGTGCCGCTGGGGCCGAGCACCGCGACGAGCTCGCCCGGGGCGACGTCGAGGTCGAGTCCGCTCCACAGCTCCCGGTCGTCCCGGCGGATGCCGGCGCCGCGGATCCGCAGCAGCGGAGCGGCCGGAGAGGCGGCGGGAGAGGTCACTTGTCGAGATTACGCGAGAGCGTGTCGATGTTGTCCTTCATCCAGGTGAGGTAGGTCTTGCCGTCCGGAACGAGCTCGGTGACCTCCTGGACGGGCACGCCCTTCTCCTTCGCGACACCGATGATCTTCGTGGTCTCGGCACCGCCGGCCTGGGCGTTGGCGAACAGCGCCTTGACCTGACCCGACTCGACGAGGTTCGTCGCCTCCAGCAGGGTCGCCGGCGGCACGTCCTGACCCTCCTCCACTGCGTGGCTGAACGCCTCGGGCGTGACGTTCACGAGGCCCGCGGCGGCCGTCAGGTACAGCGGGACCGGCTCCGTGACGAAGATCTTCTCGCCCTGGTGCGCGCCCTTGATCGTCGCGAGCGAGGAGTTCAGTCCCGCGATCCCCGTCTCGAACGTCGCCAGGTTCTTCTCGAAGTCCGCCTTGTGCGCCGGGTCGATCCCGCTCAGCTCGTCGGCGACCTTCTTCGCGACGTCCTCGACGACCGCCGTGTCGTACCAGACGTGCTCGTTGAAGCCCTCGGCGGTCTTCATCCCGTCCTCGCCCTTCGGCCAGCTCGGCGCGAACGTCACCGCGGTGACCACCGGCGCCTTGCTCCCCGACTTCGAGACCAGGTCGCCGAAGAACGCGTCGTAGCCGCCGCCGTTCTCCAGGATCAGCTTCGCCCCGCGAACCTTCAGCTGATCGGCGGCGGTGACCTCGTACTCGTGCGGATCCTGCGACAGCGACGCGATGACGGAGGTGACCTCGACGTGCTCGCCG
Source organism: Microbacterium sp. 01T413_2 (assembly GCF_056398985.1). NCBI lineage: Bacteria > Bacillati > Actinomycetota > Actinomycetes > Micrococcales > Microbacteriaceae > Microbacterium > Microbacterium sp. 01T413_2. The sequence continues at coordinate 5,866 of NZ_JBFTQL010000003.1, read as the reverse complement.
CCGATCTCCTTCGCAATGTCGCCCCAGACATTGGTCGACGCCGTCACCGCGATGGCGCCCGATCCGGACGAGGACGCGGGATCGGCCGTCGCGGAGCAGCCCGCGAGGGCGAGGATCGAGGCGGCGGCGAGCGCGAGGGCGGCGAGGGGCTTCTTCATGATCTCGACCCTACGGTAAATGAGAATCATTATCAAAACGGATCCTGATCCGCATGAGACCGACGCGTCTTACGAGGGTGAGTGGGTCCCTCCCCCCGCCGAAGCCGAGATCGCCGCGCCGGCATGATGACGGTCCGGCCGGGGGAACAGGGCACCGACCCTGATCCGCTCGTAGACCACGGTTGCGGCGAAAAGAAGGATGCCGACGCCGATGCCGGCTGCCGTGGCCACCACGGTCGACGTGCGTGCGGCGATGGCAAGGGCCAAAGCAGTGATCGATCCTGCGAGCACGGCGTTGACGAGAGCGATCATCGACGCCATGGCGAAGATCACAGACCAGCGGGAGTATCGGACGCCGAACTTGCCGTTCGACAACGGGTCTTCTGCGGCGAAGAAGCTGTGCGCAGTGGGAGTGAGTCTGGCGTAGTACGCGCGTATGGCTTCGATCCGCCTCGTCACCGAGACGTTCTCGACAGTGGTGTCGACGAGTCGCACGATGGTGAACCAGCCGAGCAGCCAGATCGTGGGCAGCACCGTGAGTGCCAGCGGGGCGAGGAGGCCTTTTGTCGAGCTGGCGAAACCGAGGGCGACGAGCCCACCGGATAGCGCAGAGAGGTAGATCATCGACCGCGTGCCGGCTTCGTTGATCGTCGACCCCGCAATCGACTGGAGCATGGACTGTTCTGAGCTGAGGGCACCCAGCAACGCCGGTGACGTGTCGAGATCTTCCACTTTGAGACTCCGTTTCCGCGGCTGAGGAACGCCGCGCCATAGAGGGTGACCACTGACTTCGTGGATCTAGACGGCCACTCGGACTCGCCACGCGTCGGAGTGGCCGTCTTCCGTGGGGCGCGGAGTCGCCCCAACGGTTCAGTTGCGGGGCGGGTTGGCGGGCAGCCACTCCTCGAGGGTGGTCTCGAAGATGATCGCGCCGTCGACGGGGATCAGCGTGCGCTCGTCGATGTGCGCGCCGTAGTACTGCGCGTCAGGGTCCTGCACCACCTGGCGGCTGTCGCCGCGGAATGCGAGACCACGCCGGACGAACTCGTCCATCGTGAACTGCTCCGGGCCCGCGATCTCACGGTCACCGTTGATGGGCTCCCCAGCGGCGGTGCGCGCGACGGCCGTCGACACGTCTTCGGCAGCGATCGGCTGGATGAGGGCACCGGGCAGGTGCACGGCGCCGTCTGCCCCGACCGAGATGTCCGCGATGCTACCGAGGAACTCGAAGAACTGCGTGGCGTGCACGAGCGAGTACGGCATGCCCGACTCGCGGATCAGCTTCTCCTGCGCCGTCTTGGCCCGGAAGTAGGGGATGTTCTGCGGGCGGTTGGTGCCGACGATGGTCAGCGCGACGTGGTGCCCGACGCCGGCCTTTGCCTCCGCGGCCAGCAGGTTGCGGGTGGACGTGGTGAAGAAGGTCAGCACGGCGTTCTCCTCGAAGGACGGAGAGTTCGAGACATCGACGACGACGTCGGCGCCGACCAGGACCTCGGCCAGTCCTTCTCCCGTCAATGCGTTCACACCCGTGTTGGGAGATGCCGCCACTGCCTCGTGGCCGTGCGCGTTCAGCTTCGCGACAACCTTCGAACCGATCAGTCCGGTACCGCCGATCACAACGATCTTCGCCATGTCCTTGCCTTTCGTCTGCGGGGGCGCCGGTGCCGACGCCTCATCAGTAGTGACCGGAAGGGGACCCGCTCTGTGACAGCGTCAGCGTGTGTTCCAGTGCCGCAGCTTGTCAGGGTTGAGCACTGCCCACAGCCCAGCGACTCGACGGAACTGTATGCGGAGGTTCAGAACTGCGGCGACGCGACTTCCGTCACGGAAGACCATGGCCGGCGCTCCGTTCACGTCGACGACCGTCGACGTGAACCCGGTGGCGGGTCCCATCAGGTTCACGAGGACATCAGACACTTCCGCGCGGCCTAACACCGGAATCGTGGGGGCGACCACTCGTCCGCCGCTGTCGACGAGAAGTGTGACGCCGCGGCGCAGCTTCTTCGCGAGACGGGACCGGTCACCTGTGGCGAGCAGTTGCCGAATCGTCTCGACGTGGGATTCGTGACGGCGCGCGCTTCGCGGGGAGAGAGGACCGAGAGTGCGCGATGGTGATCGACGGGTCATGCTCCGGCCGACGTGAGATGCTGCAGCTTGTCCGGGCTCATGACCCAGAGGAGCTGGACGATGCCATCCGCTGCGGCCGTCACGGTCACGGCTGTGGTGACCACCCCGTTCTCGGACAACGTGGCTGCCGGTTGCCCGTTGACTTCAACCCAGCCGATCCGTTTTCCGGTCCAGAAGTGACTGGAGAAGGCAGCGACGAACTTCGCCACCCGAGTGCGGCCGATGACAGGAATTCGCGCAGCGAGCTTCGCCCCGTTCCCGTCTGTGTAGCTGACGACATCGGACGCAAAAAGATCCTCCAGTGCAGCTACATCCCCAGTCCGGGCGGCGACGAGGAACGTCTCCAGCAGCCGGCGGTGCTCGCCCGCGGGCACCGCGTTACGCCTGTTGTCCGCGAGATGCTTGCGCGCCCTGCTCACCAGCTGCCGAGCTGCGGGCACCGAGGACCGCACGATGACCGCGATCCGCTCGTACGGATAGTCGAGCGCTTCACGAAGAACGTACGCCGCCCGTTCGGTCGGGGTGAGCTTCTCGAGCAGCAGCAGGACAGCCAGGTCCAAGGCTTCACCGCGCTCCGCGCCTAGTAGAGGATCATCCTCGGTATTCACCGGTTCAGGGAGCCATGGACCGATGTACGTCTCCCGACGGGCATGAGCCGACTGCATTTCATTGATGCACAGGCGGGTGACCACCGTCGTGAGAAGCGCCCTCGGCTCTTTCACGATCGATCGGTCGGTGTGCTGCCAGCGAATCCACGCATCCTGCAGGATGTCTTCCGCATCGGCGACGCTGCCCAGCATGCGATAGGCGATGCCGAACAGTCGCCGACACTCCTGCGCGAACACGTCCGCGGCGCAGTCGAGGTCGACCCACTCAACAGACATCTGATCGTCCGTGATCCTCACCCTTCGCCGCGCACGATGATCGTCGCCATGCTCTTACTGATCTTGACCGGGAAGAGCGGCCGAATGTGACACCGGGAGTGAATCTTCTTGCGGATGTCGTGACCCTGTCGGATCCTCAAGGCACATGTCCGACCCTGACCGCCAGGGTGGCCGCCATTGCCGCCCGCAGAAGAACATCACTCCCTGACAGCGGACCATCCACGGAACCCTTGCACAACACAGGACGGCCACCGGCGAGTAGGTTCCAGGCAGGACCCCTGAAACCCTCAGCGAGGAGAGACGCATGAGCCAGACCTCTGCACCGACCACACGTCGCGTCGTGCTGTACGAACTGATGTCGATCGATGGTTTCGCGGATGATCCGGGAGAGGGCGAGTGGCTGCGGGACACCGGAACCGGGATCGGCGACTTCCTGGCGGAGACCATCTCGACACAGGACGCAGTGCTGCTCGGGCGGCGCACCTACGACAAGTGGGCGCCGTATTGGCCGACTTCGACGGTGCAGCCCTTCGCGGACTTCATCAACGGCACACCGAAGTACGTGTTCAGCTCCTCACCCCTGGAGCCGGCATGGGCGCATTCGTCGCACGTCAGCGGATCACCGGCCTCGTTCGTCGCCGATCTCAGGAAGCAGTCCGGCGGTGATATCGGCATTCACGGCAGTCTCTCCCTTGCACGTGAACTGATCGCCGCCGAGCTCGTGGATGAGATGCGACTGATCGTCGCTCCGAGCCTGGCCGGACGCGGGAAGAGACTGTTCGGAGACGATCCGGACGGCGTGCTGCAGCGTTTCGAGCTCGACACGGTCGATCGGTCCGGCGGCTGCCTGCTGCTGCGCTACCTGCACATCGCGTGAGCGCAGGCGAGGACGGAGCGCGGACCCCGCGAGGGGCCGCGCTCCGTCGTCCGCGTCAGCCGCGCAGCCAGACCGTGCTCTCGCCCGGCACCGCACCGTCGACGAGCGCGCCGAGCACCGGCTCCTCCCCGGCGGCGAGCGCGAACGGCTCCGTGCCGAAGTTCGTCACGACCTGCCACCCGTTGGGGCGGGCGAAGCGCAGCACGTCGTCACGGCCGGTCTCGATCCACTCCAGGGTCTCGCCGGTCTGCAGCTCGTGGCGCAGCGCGAGCGCCCGACGGTAAGCGTTCAGCGACGACGACGGATCCGCATCCTCCGCCTCGACCGCGTAGCTCGCGAACCAGGCCGGCTGCGGGATGTGCGCGCCGCCGGTGCCGAATCCGAGCGATGACCCGGTGCTCGACCACGGCAGCGGCACACGGCAGCCGTCACGTCCCAGGCCATCGCGCTCCGGATCCGCGCCCCGGAAGAACGCCGGATCCTGCCGGTCCTCGGCCTTGATGTCGGCGACCTCGTGCAGGCCGAGCTCCTCGCCCTGGTACAGGTAGGTACTGCCGGGCAGGCCGAGCAGGAACAGGGATGCGGCGAGCGCCCTGCGGCCGCCCCGCTCCAGATCGACCTGATCCGCGGGTCCGCCGGCGAGGATCCACGCCGAGCCCTGCTTGACCTGCCGACCGTTGAGCGGCTCGAGGCCGTAGCGGGTGGCGTGCCGCACCACGTCGTGGTTGGAGAGCACCCAGGTGGAACTGGATCCGGTCGCCTCGCTCTGCGCGAGGTTGTCGGTCACGATGTGCCGGAACTGCGCGGCGTCGAAGTCGGCCTCGAGCAGGTCGAAGTTGAACGCCTGGCCGAGCCCCTCGGGCGTCGCGTACTTGGCGCGCCGCTCCGGGGTTGCGACCCACGCCTCGGCCACGGCGATGCGCGGAGGGTCGTACTCGTCGAACACGCGACGCCATTCGCGGTAGATCTCGTGCACCGCGTCGCGATCCCACAGCGGGTGCTGGCCGGTCGTCCGGTCCATCGCGTCGAGCTCGGCCTGACTGGGCAGCACCGCCGGCAGGTCCTTGCTGAGGCCATGCGCGACATCGATGCGGAAGCCGTCGACACCGCGGTCCGACCAGAACCGCAGCGTGTGCAGGAACTCGGCGTGCACGTCGGGGTTGTCCCAGTTGAAGTCGGGCTGCTCGGTCGCGAAGTGGTGGAAGTACCACTGGCCATCGCCGACCGGCTCCCAGGCGGGGCCGCCGAAGACGCTCGTCCAGTCGGCGGGCGGCAGCTCGCCGTTCTCGCCGAGTCCGTCGCGGAAGATGTAGCGGTCGCGCTCGGGCGACCCCTTGGGGGCGGCGAGCGCGGCCTGGAACAGCGCGTGCCGGTCGGAGGAGTGGTTCGGCACGATGTCGACGATCACCTTGATGCCGCGGCCATGCAGCGCCGCGATCATGTCGTCGAAGTCGGCCAGGGTGCCCAGGCGCGGATCCACGTTGCGGTAGTCGTCGACATCGTAGCCGCCGTCGGCGAGCGCGGAGGGGTAGAACGGGCTCAGCCACACGGCGTCGACGCCGAGCCCGGCCAGGTAGTCGGCCTCGTCCGTGACGCCGCGGATGTCGCCCAGCCCGTCGCCGTTCGAGTCGGCGAAGCTGCGCGGATAGACCTGGTAGACGACGGCCTGGCGCCACCAGGCGGCATCGGCGGATCCGATCGCGGGGGCTGCGGTGGCGAGGACTGCATCGGTCATGGAAAGGAGCTCCTTCGGTGTTGCGGTCTTGGCGGGCGGGTGCGCCCGACGCGGAGGCGCCGGCCCGGACGATCGGCCGTTCGAT